>CALVTJ010000009.1 GCA_944362545.1 uncultured Clostridia bacterium | reverse complement strand
TTTTTCATGGTGCCGAAGGTGGGAGTCGAACCCACATGAAGTTGCCCTCGCGGGATTTTGAGTCCCGTGCGTCTGCCATTCCGCCACTTCGGCATGAAAACGATTGTATTTTAACATATTTTTATGCGTTTGACAAGTGTTTTGAACACATTTTTTTAATTCAATCTGATTAGTTGTTGCTTTGACATCACTGTTATGTTTAGCGGATAATAAATATTCTTATTTTTTATTTTGGCGAAAAATTGTTTGATTATTGCCGGTAAACATTATATAATATAGCTATAAGATTTGTAAGGTAATAGAAAAACATGATATTCAAAAAATTTTTTAACAAAAACAGTGACAAGGTCGCTGAATTTGCCAAAGAATTTAATGTTTTGCCTTCAACAATGTATTTGATTTTATCAAGAGGTTATTCTACCAAGGAAGAAATTGAAGAATTTTTATCTACAGGACAACTTTTAGACCCGTTTCTTATCAAAAACATGAAACAGTTGTGCGACCGAATACATTTGGCAAAACAGATGGGCGACAAAGTCCTTATCTTTGGCGATTATGATGTGGATGGCATAAGTGCCACCGCGATTATGCTCAAAACTTTGAAAAAAATTGGCATAAATGCTGATTTTTATCTCCCAAACCGCTATATTGATGGATATGGTCTGACTTGCGAATGTTTGGACAAGATTGAAAAGAAGTTTTCACCAGATTTGATTATCACGGTGGACTGCGGTATTTCATGCTATAAAGAAGTGGAATATGCCAAAGAAAAGGGCATTGAAATCATTGTGACTGACCACCATGAAATTCCGGAAGTTTTGCCGGATACCATGGTTTTGAATGCCAAGATTGAAGGACAAGATTATCCATTTCGTGAGTTGTGCGGAACCGGGCTTGCTTACAAGATTTCGGAAGCACTTTTAGGGCAGAAGAAGGCAGAAGAATTTTTGCCAATCGCTGCCATTGCTACCATTGCCGACATTGTGACATTGACCGGCGAAAACAGGAACATAGTCAAGCGCGGGCTGAAAAGTTTTGAGAAGTTGCCTTTTGGACTTAAAGCACTTTTGAAAGAAAACAAGGTCTCTCTTTCCAATCCTTCGGCAACGGATATTGCCTTCAAGGTTGCACCAAAAATCAATTCTTCCGGCAGAATGGGCGCGGCGGAAGACAGTTTGGCACTTTACATGAGCGAAGACCCAGTGGTTGTGAAAAAGTATCTTGCAAAAATCAAAGAACACAACACAAAGCGCATGGAATTGAGTTCCAAAATCATGGATGATTGTGAAAAGGCTATCAAAAAGATGGACCTGTCAAAAGTCAGAGTTTTGTGCTTGGCTTCAAAGTCTTGGGACCAAGGTGTTTTGGGTATTGCGTGTGCAAGACTTGTGGAAGAATATAACAGGCCGGTCTTTTTGTTTGCACAGGTAGGAGATGTTCTGCATGGTTCTGGTAGGAGCATTGATGACATCAACATTCACGAATTGCTCTCATCTCTCTCTGACATTTTGGAAACTTTTGGCGGTCACACCATGGCGGCTGGCTTGACACTCAAGCGTTCAAATTATGAAGAATTTTGCAATCGTGTCAATGCGTTAGCATTTGAAAAAGTCAGCGACAAGGTGTTCATTCCAATCAAATATTACGACTTAGAATTGAAAAATGAAGACATCACTGACAGGTTTTTGAAAGAACTTTCCATGCTTGAACCTTTTGGTTGTGGCAATCCAAGACCAAAGTTTAAAATAACCGCCGAGAGCATTGAACTTACGCCAATGAAGTATTCTCCGGCGCACTGTGAGATAAAAATCGGCAATTTGAAACTTGTGTATTTCAATTTTATCAAGAGATATAATTCGCTCACTTTTGCGCGCTATAAGTCATTTATTTTTGAGTTTCAAGCTGATGGAAAGAGTGGAACGGTCAGTGATTTTGATGCCGGAAACTTCATTTCGGCAAATGCACATATGTTCACATATCCGCTTCAATATCAACAACTTTTGTATCATGACAACCGACCTTCTAAATTTTTATATTATCCACAGAGTGAACTTTTAAACTTTGTGGCAAGCACTCAAAGTGGCGTTTTTGGAACGGCGTTTGTGGCTTATTCGGCATATGATTTTGTCAACTTTTTGAAGGAATATTCTCGCGACAACATCTATCACATTGGCATTTGTGATGAGTATTGCATTGGCTACAACAGTGTTCTTTTGTCTCCAAAGGGAACTGATTGGGCAAAGAATTTTAACAAAATTGTCTTTCTGTCACCGGTTTTGGATGAAGGCTTTGTGGAAGAACTCAACGAAAAGTCCAAAGCGGAAATTTACCTTCCGCTTGAGCGTGCACTAGACAAACAAAGATTTTCTTATCTTGACCTGTCGCGTGAAACTTTTGGCAGAGTCTTCAAGGCACTTGTGGCGAGAAATTATGCAAAATATTATTCAATTTTTGACATTTACAAACAAAAAATGCAAGGAAAAGTCGGTTTTGACACCTTTTTTGTGGCATATTTAGTGTTTGAGCAGTTGGGGCTCATTAAGACAGAAAAGGACACCTTTATGTTTATTTCACAGAACAAAAATACCAAAAAATCCTTGACAGAGTCACCACTTTATAATAAACTTTTATTGTTGAAAAACGCATTGGAGCAAAAATGAAAGAAGATTTGCTGAAAAAGATTTGTGCCAACTTTAAGTTGACTGAAAAAGAAAAGAAAATGATTGAAGAATGTCTGTGTGAAGAGATGAATCTTGACAGACTCAACATCGTTATTGACACCATGATTGAATATCATATCTCGGATGAGGTTTTGGTGGCATATATTCTTTTTCAGCATTTTAAGTTGCTACCGGAGGATGCAGAAAAACGCAAGGATGGACTGACCGAAAGTCAACAGAAACTCTATGAAATTTTCAAAATTTTGAAAGATGTCAGGGCTCTTACCAAGAGTGGAGAAGCGGAAGATATAAGGCGTATGTTTGTGGCAATTTGTCAGGATATGCGAGTGGTAATTGTCAAGTTTGCCACTATTTTGTATGATTTGAGACAAATTAAAATTCCAATGAACGAAGAGGACAAAAACTTTGTGCAAAGTGTAAGAGATATTTTTGCTCCACTTGCAGAAAGACTTGGGCTTTTCATGTTTAAGTCAGCGTTTGAGGATGATTGTTTTGAACTTTTGGAGCCAGAGGCATATCAACAACTCAAAAATGATGCCCTAATGAAAACGGAAGACAACCAAAAGCAGATTGAAATCACGCGACAAAAACTTGAACAGATTTTGGATGAACTTAAAATAAAGGGCGAAATTCAGGCAAGACAGAAACATTTTTATTCAGTTTATAAAAAACTTGTGAAGAAAAATATTACACTAGGGAAAGTCTATGATCTTTTGGCAATGCGTGTGCTTGTGCCAACAGTGGAAGATTGTTATGCGGTGCTCGGAAAGGTTCATTCTATTTACAGACCTCTTCCAGGCAGGGTAAAAGATTACATCGCCATGCCAAAGCCAAATGGCTATCAAAGTTTGCACACAACAATTGTTGCGGACAACAACAGACCGCTTGAAATTCAAATCCGCACTTTTGAGATGCACAAATATTGTGAGTATGGTGTTGCGGCGCATTGGATTTACAAAGAGCGCCGAAAACAGAACAAGTTTGACCAAAGAATGACCTGGTTTAGACAGGTTTTGGAAAATGCTAACGAACTCTCTTCTGAAGAATTTGTCGAAACTCTCAAAACCGAACTTTACGGTGAGGCAATTTTGGTGCAAACACCAAAGGGTAAAGTCTTGGAATTTCCGCTTGGTTCAACTGTCATTGATTTTGCTTATGCCATTCACTCTGATGTGGGAAACAACTGTGTGGGTGCAAAAATAAATGGCAAGATTGTGCCAATCATGACAGAACTGTCAAATGGTGATGTTGTGGAGATTTTGACCAATCCAAACAACAAAGGTCCATCACGAGATTGGTTGTTGCATGTCAAAACATCCGGAGCGCGCTCGAAAATTCGTGCTTATTTTAAAAACGAGTTGAAGGATGAAAACATAAGAATTGGCAAGGCTGTGTTGGAACAGGCCGTCAAGGCACAAAACCTGAACATCTCAAAGGTGCTGAAAGAAGATTATTTGCAAGAGATTGCCAAAAACATGATGATTGATGATTTGAATGTGCTCTATGCCGAAATTGGTGCGGGCAGTGTTTCTGTGGGCAGTGTGATTGGCAGACTTATCAATCTTTACAACAAAGAAAAGACATTGGACTTGAAAGAAAATGTCATCAAAGTCAAGAGAAACAAAGATGGCATTTTGGTGGATGGAGATAGTGGACTTTTGATAAGATACGCAAAATGTTGCACTCCTGTCACAGGCGATGAAATCATTGGATATATCTCTCGTGGAAGGGGCGTGACAATTCACAGAAAGGGTTGTCACAATCTCAAATATCTTGAACCTGAACGCCTTATAAAAGCGGAATGGCAGGACAGCCTTGTGTCAAACTTTATTGCTGTCATCAAAATCTATGCTGACAACACCAATTCTGTCATCAATGCACTCAACACCTCGGCACGCGAACTCAAAGGAAAACTGAAGGGTTTCGGTTATAAAGAAGTGAAAGATGAACTTGTGTTTGAAGTGGTTGTGCAAATAACAAACAAGACAGAACTTGACAGCATTATCAAAAACTTTGAAGGTGTCAAACATGTAAGAAAAGTGTATAGGAGTGAGTGATGAAAATTTTGTGTCATAATGAAGAATTTGAAAAGGATATGCAGGACCTTGTCAATCTTTTTTATGATGAAGAGGATTGTCCTTTTTCTGTGGAACACACACTTTTGCATGATGACAACAGATATGTCAGCACACTTTTTGTTGGCACAGGCGAAAATGCAAAACAGTTTTCAAAAGATTTTTTCATTGATTCAAGAACAGATGAACTACTTAAAAAAAGTTTAATCAAAAGACAGTGTAAAAATCATCTTTATGAAGTTTTAAGCAAAATTTCGAGCAGAAGTTTGCCATGGGGTTCGCTTACAGGTGTTAGACCGACCAAATTTGCCCGTGACCTTGTGGAAAGGGGAGAAATTAAATCACATCTCATTTCCGAAACTTTGGTGAGAGATTATCATGTCAGCAGTGAGAAGGCAAAACTTGTGGTGCAAACATTGAAAAATCAAAAGTGTATAATCAAAAATGACAAACTGATTGACCTTTTTATAAACATTCCGATTTGTCCGACAAGGTGCAATTATTGTTCTTTTATTTCAAACGAACTTTCCACTGTTGCCGACAGGGTGGATACTTATCTTGATTGCGTGTTGAGGGAATTGGAAGCAGTCAAAAAAGTGATTGCTGAAAAGTCTTACATAGTGCGCACGGTTTATATTGGCGGTGGAACTCCAACGGTTTTGACATCCAAACAACTTGACCGACTTTTGTCACAGATAAATTATCCTGTAACGGAGTTTACGGTGGAATGTGGCAGAGCGGACACCATCACTCGCGAAAAACTTGAAGTTTTGAAGGCACATGGAGTGACCAGAATTTCTATCAATCCGCAAACATTTTGTGAAGCGACACTCAAGCGCATTGGCAGGAAGACAACAAACAAACAGGTTATGGAAGCATATATGTTGGCAATGGAATTTGATTTTGTGGTCAATATGGATATCATTGCGGGACTGACAGGCGAAAGACTCGGCATTTTCAAACGCACTGTCAACACTTTGCTTGAAATGAATCCGCAGAATATTACTGTTCACACACTTTCTGTGAAAAATGCCGCTCAAATTCGCGGAGAAGAGATAAAAAACAAAAATGATGTGCCAAAAATGGTCGATTTTGTCGAAAAAACACTGATGGAAAATGGCTACAAGCCATATTATCTTTACAGACAAAAACATCAAATTGGTGGACTGGAAAATGTTGGATATTTTCGTGATGACAATGTTTGTATATTCAATGTAGATAGCATGGAAGACACATCTTCTGTCATTGCTATTGGTGCAGGAGCAATTTCAAAGCGTGTTTACAGCATGGAAAACCGCATTGAAAGACAGCCAAATTGCAAATTTATCTTGGATTATATTGCACGCATTGATGAGATGATTGAAAAGAAAGTCAAATTTTTCTCCTAACAGCCCATGACTATTTTAAGTGATTATTGTTGGGCTTTACTAAAAACGGGCAATGCCTGTCATTCTGAGCCAGTCGAAGAATCCAATGGATTTCTTGAGATGTTTCGACTATGCTCAACATGACACGGTCCATGACAGCACATGGCTGTTTTTGTTCTTTAAAATGGCCCACGGTGTCCACACGATGACAGTTTTCTTTTTTGAAAATGCGAAAAAATTGTAAAAATTCTTTACAAGCGGGAAAAATTGTGTTATACTTGTCAATGTCGATGAAACTTAAACATGGTTTTTGGAATCCTTCAACCTTTTGCCCTGTTTAAGCAGTTTATTTTTAATGGAGGAATGAAAATGGAAAAACAAAAAAAGAATGAAATTATTTCCAAGTTCAAACAATCTGAAAAGGACACTGGTTCTGTTCAGGTGCAGGTTGCACTTTTGACTGAAAGAATCAATCACTTGACAGAACACTTGCAAACCAATCCAAAAGACAACCACTCAAGACGTGGACTTTTGATGATGGTTGGAAAGCGTAAAGGTTTCTTGCAGTATCTTAAGGACAGAGATATTGAAGCCTACAGAAACCTTGTAAAAGAACTTAACATCAGAGAAGTAAAATAAATTTTTTGGGGAGTTGTTCTTTTGCTCCCCTTTTTTCTAAATTTTTTTGGGAGTGTGTTATGGATTACAAAAAATATGTGATTAACATTGCAGGAAAAGATGTTTCTTTTGAAACAGGTAAATGGTGCATGCAGTCAAATGGCTCATGCGTTGTTAGATGTGGTGACACGGTTATTATGGTCAATGTCACGATGAGTGAACAGCCAAAACCTGGCATTGACTTCTTTCCACTTTCTGTGGAATATCAAGAAAAGATGTATTCTGTGGGTAAGATTCCTGGCGGATTTAAAAAGAGAGAGGGTAGGCCAAGTGATAAGGCTATTTTGGTGTCAAGATTGATTGACAGACCACTTCGTCCACTTTTTCCAAAGGGATTTTTCAATGATGTTGTTGTGATTGCAACAGCACTTTCCATTGACCCAGATGTCAGTCCAGAACCACTTGCTATGCTTGGTTCTTCGTTTGCTTTGGCAATTTCGGACATCCCATTTCTTGGACCAACAGGTTCGGTGCAAGTTGGGCTTGTTGATGGAAAATATATTATAAATCCAAATCAAGAACAACGTGAAAGAAGTGATTTGGCATTGACTGTCAGCGGAACAGAAGAAGCAGTTTTGATGGTTGAAGCAGGGGCAAATGAAGTGGAAGAACATGTTATGCTCGATGCCATCATGTTTGCTCATGAAGAAATTAAAAAGATTGTTCGAGAACTTAAGAAAATCAAACAGGAAATTGGCAAACCTGTAAATCCAAAAATCACATATTACACCATTCCTGAAGACATTGAAAGGTCTGTCAGAGAATATGCCGACAAAAAATATGACTATGTGCTTGAAACTTTTGACAGACACGAAAGAGAAGCACGCGAAGAAGAAGTCAAGGCAGACATTTTGGCACATTTTGCTGAGACATTTCCTGAAAAAGAAAGAGAAATTGGCGATGTGCTTTACAAAATCAAAAAAGAAAAGGTCAGGGCACACATCTTGGAAAATGGTGTACGACCAGATGGCAGAAAATTGGAGGAAATTAGACCAATTTGGTGCGAAGTTGGGGTTCTTCCAAGAGTTCACGGCTCGGCTGTGTTCACAAGAGGAGAAACTCAAGTTTTGTCATGCTTGACACTCGGCACTGTCAGCGATGTCCAAAAACTTGAAGGCCTTGATGATGAAGAAGTCAACCGTTATGTTCATCACTACAACATGCCACCTTATGCAACTGGTGAAGCAAAGATGATAAAGGGCACTGGTCGTCGAGAAATTGGTCACGGTGCTTTGGCAGAAAGAGCACTTGAAACTGTTGTTCCAAAGGAAGATGTCTTCCCTTATGCTCTTCGCATTGTAAGTGAAGTGCTCTCTTCAAATGGCTCATCTTCCATGGCCTCAACTTGCGGTTCGACTCTTGCTCTTATGGATGGGGGTGTGCCTATCTCTGCTCCGGTTTCGGGCATTGCAATGGGACTTATCAAAGATGACAAAAGTCACAAGGTTGCGGTGCTTTCTGACATTCAGGGACTTGAAGATTTCTTGGGCGACATGGACTTTAAGGTGACAGGAACTGCAAAAGGAATTACTGCCATTCAAATGGATATCAAAATCAAAGGAATTGATAAACCAATTTTGACTGAAGCACTTGAAAGAGCAAGAATTGGCAGAATGCAGATTATGGAAAAGATGCTCGCATGCATTGACAAGCCAAGAGCGGAAATTTCAAAATATGCTCCAAAGATTATCACATTCAGCATTGACCCTGAAAAGATTAAGGATGTAATCGGCTCTGGCGGAAAGACTATCAACAAGATTATTGAGCAGACAGGTGTTAAGATTGACATTGAAGATGATGGAACTGTTTTCATTGCATCTGTTGACACTGAAATGAATGAAAAAGCCAAGAAAATCATTCTTTCAATCACAGAAGATGTGGAAGTTGGCGATGTTTATGATGGAAAAGTTGTGCGCATCATGAACTTTGGCGCTTTTGTTGACCTTGGCGGTGGAAAGGAAGGGATGATTCACATCTCCAAACTATCAAATAAGAGAGTTGACAAGGTAGAGGATGTTGTCAAAGTTGGTGACAATGTTGAGGTTGAAGTCATCAAAATTGATGAAAAAGGTAGAATTGACCTGAAAAGAATTGTTCCAAAAGAAGAATTTGAAGCCAATGAGAAGGCAAAAACACAGAAAAAATCTACAAAAATTGAAATAAAATAACTTAAAAATAAAAAATAAGACCAGAAAAACAAATTTCTGGTCTTTTTTATTGCAAAAAATTGTTTTATATGTAGTTTAAAAAATTTAATTGTTTTTCGACATGGAATTGTAAAATTCATTCAGTCCCTGCTCAAAAAGTTTTTGGCTGTCTGGGTCAAGATAAAACAGCAGACCAAAAAGTTGACCTACATGAACCTTTTCTTCATTTACAATGTCCTTCAATGTTTGGTTTACAATGGCATCATTGGAACCTGCTATGTGATTTTCATATTGCATGATGGCATCCAATTCGCCGATTATGTCTGCTCTGGTGTTTTGAGCAAGAGTTTGCTTGTTTGTGACATCTAAAATATTGGTAAAATTTTTCATAATTTTCTCCTCTCCCTTTTTATTTATGCAGGTTTTGTGTATGTTGTTTAGATGTTTGAGATGAGTGTATGTGCTTATATGAACATTTGAACATCGAAAAATATATAATGATTATGAGCATACTTTAAGGAGGAAAACATGCCGGATAGATTTTTTAACAATGGAAATAGGCCTTATGATTGGTGTAATGTCGTTTTTAGATATACTGGACCAACTGGACCTGCAGGTCCTATTGGCAGAACTGGCGCGACCGGACCTACAGGACCAACTGGACCGACAGGTCCGACCGGACCAACGGGACCAACTGGAGCAAGTGGAACAGGTGCAACAGGACCAACTGGTGCCACTGGACCGACAGGAGCAACAGGCCCTACTGGGGCAACAGGAACGACAGGAGCACCTGGTGGTGGAACAATTGTTGCAGGAACAACCATCACTTCCACTCCTGGAACTGATGCCGCTGTGACAACAACTTATCAAGGAACAGAAACACTTCTCAACTTCACCATTCCTCGTGGAGCCACCGGCCCGACCGGTGCCACAGGTGCTAGTGGTGCGACTGGACCAGCCGGACCAACAGGTCCTACAGGAGCAACCGGTCCAACGGGACCTACGGGTCCAACCGGCCCAACAGGCGCACAGGGCGTTCAAGGTGTCAGTGGTCCAACTGGTGCGACAGGTCCTGCAGGAGCGACAGGAGCCACGGGAGCAAGCGTGACAGGAGCCACCGGACCAACAGGACCAACTGGTGCCACCGGTCCTACAGGAGATACCGGAACTCAAGGTTTGCAAGGTGACACAGGCCCTACGGGCGCTACCGGTCCTACAGGAGCAACAGGACCAACTGGAGACACAGGTCCAACCGGACCTACAGGCCCTACGGGAGCAACGGGAGCAAGCGTGACAGGAGCCACCGGACCAACAGGTCCAACTGGTGCCACCGGTCCTACAGGAGATACCGGAACTCAAGGTTTGCAAGGTGACACAGGCCCTACGGGCGCTAC
>CALVTJ010000008.1 GCA_944362545.1 uncultured Clostridia bacterium | reverse complement strand
CATCTGGATAGTCTGTGCTTGACACTCCATATTCACTCACTCGCCACCTGATTGGCTCAACTTCAAAGAAATAATATCTTCCACTTGTGAATGTCACCCGTCCAACACTTGTCTGAATTGTCATGGTGCTTGATGCTCGCAATCTTGCATATTCATTTCCACCATATGTGTAAATTGAAATGGACACATTTGATGTTCCATTAAAATATCTTATTGAAGAACCCGATGCTGTTGCTGAATTGATAAGTGTTGAGTTCATGCTGTTTCCAACATAACTCTGTGGATACTTTCCATCCTCAAAATACCAATATCTGTCCGTGCTGTCATATTTAAGTTGATTGTCAGATTTCACCTTAAAGAACACATACACTGTGTAAGTTGAGCCTGATGATGTCGGAGTGAATGTGTTTGACAAAGTAGAAGTTGCCGGCGGACTTGTCGAAGTTGAAACACCGACAAAAGTATATCCCGTTTTTGCTGTTCCGGTAAATGTTATTTCTCTGCTTATCAGTGGAGAATATGAAAGTGTTGTTAAACTTGCACTTGTTATACTCTGTGTGGTCGATGTGACTGTGTTGTTGACATCTCGGTAGTATTGCACACTGACCGTTCCACCTGTCACCGAGTTTGAATAACTTGTTCCATTTGTTGATGTGCGTATCTGCACTTTGGCTGTTGCTGTCCTCGCAGTCCAATCTGCATACAAAGTGACATTGCCTGTGGAATAGCCATAGGATGTTGTAAAATGTGTGCCTGTTCCGCTTGCGTTTGCGTTCCATCCATTTGCTGTATATGAAGTCCTAGTCAATGAATTTGCTGGAATTGTCGCTGCATAACCATGAACCTTATACACTGTGCTTGGCACTGTTCCACTTGTGTACCCATTGCCATTGAAAGATATAGCATATCTCTGACACGCATACACCGTTATTGTGTCGTTTGAATCCGGTTTCCAACTGTAATAGTATGATGTTGTTGATGATGTCATCAAAGCATCATAATTTGTCGTTGAAGTCACTCTGCTTCCAATATTCAAAAAATATACACAACTTGATGAAGCATTTGAAAATCTCAAACGCACACTATAACTTCCGGTTGTATAAGTATGAGAAACAGTCGCAGTCTGACCATTTGAAATTAAACTATTTGAGATTGTGCAACTTGCTTGATATATATTTAAATTTGTGGCATTTGTGGCATATTGTGTAAACTTGATTGTCAATGTGTAGGTGTTTATTGTCCACCGGGCCGTGAATGTGACTGTTCCGGATGATGAGCGCAAATTTTTGTAATATCCCGTGCCTGTTATGCTGTGAGTGATAGATGTGCTTGTTGTTGTGGAATAAGAACTCGATGATGTTCCTGTTCCATAATAGTGTGTCACACCACTTGTGCATCCTGAAATTGACCAACCGGCAAAAGTGTATCCCGTTTTTGAAAATCCGGTCTTTGTGACCGAAAACCAAGAATCATATGTGGCAGTGATACTCGATTTACTCCCACTTGCTCCACTTCCTCCACTAAATGAGACTGTGTATGTGATTGGTGTCCAATTTGCATACCAATCATCATCCGCAAGCACCCATGAATCAGCAAATGTATGTCCAGGTTCATTAAGATTTGTCCCTCCTTCACTGCCAAAACTCCAACCAGTAAATATGTATCCTGTTTTCTGTGGAACAAGTGAAGACATTGTGTAGCCAACACCCGCATAGAGAATTTGCGTTGATGGAATATTGCTAGCTCCGCTAGCATGATATGTAGCACGATATTTTTCTCTGTAAACAACATACGCTGTAGCCGACCAAACGGAAGCGCAATTTGTTCTTGCATTTGAAGATGTCGTGTAAAGATTCCCATTTGACAAATACCTATAACCTGTCGATGAAGTGCGACAGTTGGAATTGTCCAGATTTAGTGTCACACCACAACATACCGCATCGCCTGCATCATTATTGTAAGGGTCAATTCTCAAATATCTTTTGTAAACACCAATACCCAGAAACGGCTCATAGTGATAATAAAAATAACTCAAATTGTCCACTTCTCCCGTTGACACCGAAACCGTGTCGCCATAGGATCTGTAAGTTGTCATATCATAGCCATTTGAACCCCAACTTTGGTTGGCATTGCCATTTTCATCATACCAATCGACATTAAATCTTACTCCCTCATCTGCATAGGATGATGATGTCGATTGCACAACACTATAAGCGGATGTGTAATACGCACCAATAACATATATAGTAAAATCGGTAGCCGAATTATCACTTATTCCATCATCGCCATCGTTTGTAGAGTTGTCACTATCTTCTTTCCCTTCATCCAAATTAGTGTCATCATCGGGCATTTGAATTTCACCACCCTGTTCCGATGTTGTTCCACAGGAAGTTAAAAGACACAGCCCACCGCCAATTATGGCAAAACCACACAATATCATCAAGATAACAAACATCATCTTTTTCATAGTGCCATTATACAAAATATTTCTATATTTTACAAAATAATTTTTAATACTTTTTACAAAATTTTAAAAATTTTTTACAGTAATAAATAATAAGGTTTATATCGGCATCTATTCTCAAAAAAATAGAAAGTTTCATTTTGCAAAAAAGACTTGATATGATATAATAAAATTATGATTAAAATAACAAAAAATTGGGCGAATCTTTTGAAAGACGAATTCCAAAAGCCATATTTCAAAGAATTGCAAGCCTTTCTTGACAAAGAATACAGCACGCACACAGTCTATCCAGCAATGGAAAACATTTTCAATGCTTTAAACGCTGTCAAATATGAAGATGTCAAAGTTGTTATCATCGGACAAGACCCTTATCACGAGCCAGGACAAGCACAAGGCATGGCATTTTCAGTGCCGGATGGCATTGAGATTCCACCTTCTCTTGTCAATATCTACAAAGAGATTGAAAATGACCTTGGCATAAAATGCGAGAAGAGTGGAAATTTAATGCGCTGGGCAAAGCAAGGTGTTTTGCTTTTAAACACCAGCCTAACAGTAAGGCGTGGTCAAGCAAACTCTCATCGTGGACATGGTTGGGAAATATTCACAAACGAAATCATCAAATTGCTCTCAAATCGCCCAGACCCGATGGTGTTTATGCTTTGGGGTTCAAACGCTCAAAGTTTTGCTTCTGAAATTGGCAAACAACATCTTGTGCTCAAGGCACCACATCCAAGTCCTTTATCGGCATACCGCGGATTTTTTGGATGCAAGCACTTTTCAAAGGCAAACACCTTTCTTGTTGCACATGGCAAAACTCCGATTGATTGGCATTAGCCTCAAAACTATTCTAATCAAATATAAAAAAGAACATCAAAATTGATGTTCTTTTTTAGTTGGAGCGGAAGACGAGATTCGAACTCGCGACATTTGCCTTGGCAAGGCAACGCTCTACCACTGAGCCACTCCCGCAAAACATTATTTTCAAATGCTCTTATAATATACCAAATAATTTGAGAAAAATCAAGCATTTTTCAACATTTATTCAAATTAAATAAAAATTGTTAATTGAAAAAGCAAGGCATGACAACAACAAATTAGCATATAAATTTATTGTCCGGCACAAAAATGTCAAAATAAGTTTGACAAACAAATCTTTATGTGATATATTTAAAAAGGCTCTCAAAAGAGATGACACAAACAAAATTTGGTACCATCGCCAAGCGGTAAGGCAAAGGTCTGCAAAACCTTTATTCCCCGGTTCAAATCCGGGTGGTACCTCCAACAGTTTGGTCATCTCTTTTGAGATTATGCTGGTGTGGCGGAATGGTAGACGCACGGGACTTAAAATCCCGAGTTCGAAAGGACGTGTGGGTTCAAGTCCCACCATCAGCACCACGAGAAAAAACTGCGCTATTTATTCAGTTTTGCCAACGAGTGTCAAAACTTCATTTGACGCTTGTTTTTTCTCTACATGCGACCAAGTGCAACTCGCGCTGTGTTGGTAGTAAGTCGGTTACGGCTTTAAATGGTAAATATTCGTATAAGCTGCGCTTATGCGCGGTTAAAATTAGGATTTCCGAAAACGCTTGTCATTTTTTGCAAGGTATTCCTACGCCCGTGATTTTTGACAGGTAAAAAGAATAATTTGATAATCTTCGCACATCTCTTTTAAAAGTTTTTTCGCAATATCTAATTTTTCATCATCAAAATTTGCAAATGGGTCATCTAAAATGATGGCTGGTTTTTCTTTTTTATATAACAAATCAACAAGTGCAAAACGCTTGCAAATGTAAACCAAATCAAAAAGACCGGCACTCAAAAATTCCACATCGCTGAAGTTTCTGCCAAAGCGCAAATCAAGATTGGAATCAATCATGACATTTTCGCCGTTTGCCACGAACTTTTTGTAATATTTGTTGAACCTGTCGGAAACAGGCTCTATATATCTGTTTGAAATAGAATCACGTGCATTCTCCAGAATTTGTGATGTTTTCAACAAGACATCCAACTTCTTTTGACTTTCCACAAGTTCCTCTTTTTTTGAAGATAGACTATCAGAAAGTTCAAAAATTTTGTCCTGAATGTTTTCAAGTTCGCTTGTAAAGTGTTTTTTGTCAGTTTGGAGTTCAACAATTCGTTTTTCTATGCTTGACATCCTTTGTGATTTTTCGTTAGTTTGCAAATAAAAATTTTCAATTCGACACCCAAAAATATCAAAAAATTGCCTTTCTATCACGCTCTTTTCGGCAAATTTTTTTTCAATTTCCAAATTGAGTTTGGCGATTTCTTCCTCCAGAAAGTTGACATCACTCGCCACTTTTTCAAATTTTTCCATCTCGATTTTGATTGTTTTGGTTGACATACTATGTTTCTTCAAAATGTCGGCATATTTTTTCATTTCATCAGCACAACTCCTTGAAACAAACAAACCTACCACAAATCCTACAATTCCCAAAATCGTGACTACAGCGGATAAAATTAAAATAATTGACATTCTCATTATCCCACCACAAGCTATTCCAATAAAGCCCAAAATTGCCACTAGCAAGCAAGCATACATAGCATCTTTTGCAAGATGTCCCCTATGAGCGTTTTTATCATTTTTCAAAAACCTATATTCTTCAGCAGAAAGCAGAACATCGCGCGTCAAATTTTCTTTCTGTTGCATTTTTTCAGCAACACGAACCTTGTCCGCATCAATAACCGAACCCAGCGCCACATTTTGATTTATATAAACATTGGCATTTTGGTTTGAAGTATGTTTTTGAGAGCGTTCCAAATCTGTCTGCATTAAAGTGGCGTTTTTCAAATCCTCATCAACATTTGCAATC
The DNA here is from genome assembly GCA_944362545.1 of uncultured Clostridia bacterium. GTDB lineage: Bacteria > Bacillota > Clostridia > Christensenellales > UBA1242 > Caccovivens. The sequence continues at coordinate 6,607 of CALVTJ010000008.1, read as the reverse complement.
TTGATTTTGAGCACTTCTTCCGTCGCCTTGGCAAGTTTGTAATCTTCTTCACTCTCTTCCACCTTCAACGCACGAGCATCTGCTCGTATTTCTTTCATCTTCTTTTGCAAAAGTGTCTGTGCATGGTCAAAATTGTCAACATCATCACCGCTCAACACCCCTGTTGCAAGTGTTGCGCGCATATCATCATTGATTCCACTCTCAAGATTTTGTTGCTCGAAGAAAGTAGAGTTTTCAAATGTTTCTTTACCAACTCCAAAAAGTTCTTCTCCAAGGTTTGATGAGAACACATTTGAAGTTAAATTTGTCTTTGCATTAAAAAGATAGAATTTGTCAAGTGTCGGAGTGCTACCAAACTGCCTAGCCACAATAAAATCACCTTTTTTGCACGAAAATGTCAAACTTCCGCCAAACCTGCCATCATAATCAAACGGCTTATACAAATCTCTTTCACTGCGAAAATTCGCGCGCTTTGATGTTGGTGGCAAAGAATAAAACATTGCTTTGATAAATTGTGCAAGTGTCGTTTTTCCAAACCCATTTTTTTCACAAATCACTTGCATTTTTTCATCAAACACAAAATCGACATTTTTAAATTTTCCAAATGCATCAATATGACAAGAGATCAACTTCATAGCGAAATTTCCTCCCCTTTCAACGCTTCAAGTCCAGCAATGCAAATTTGTTGTTTTTCTTCTTCGGTCAATGTTTCATCTGCCATGACATTCTTGATAAATTCTGCTTTCAAAGACAAAGTTTCTTTGGCATATCTTTCAAGGTCAAAAATCATTTTTGTTTCATCCAAAATTTCCAAGAAGAAAAATTGATTTGCATATTTTTCAACAATCATATTTTTGTTGATTTCTTCGCCTTCCTTGCGCTTGCCGACAAAGACAATGCGCACAATATCATTTAAACCAAAATTTGTGGTTTTTTGATTGACAATTGCAAAAACATCGCTCGTGTTTTTGACATTTGAAACATCAATCTCCACACTTTGATAATAATATTTTGCAAACGGCACAAATTTGCGTGTCATTTTCCCATTTTCAATATTCAAAACATAAAAACCAAAATCTTTGCCCAAATAACTAAAACTTGCCGACTCTAAGCAACCACAAAATGCCCATTTGCCACGGCTGTCAATTTTGCCTTCATCCCTTTTGTGAATATGTCCAAGTGCAAGGTAATCAATGTTTTTATGGTCAAGTTTTTTTAATTGAACAGGTTCACTATACTTATCACCCGCATCAACCGGTCCGTGCATCATCAAAATATTGAACTTGTCCTTGTCAAACTCCACTTTTTCATAAAATGAAGAAGGTATCTGTCTTTGAAAACTGATTCCGCCGACACAAACATTTTGCATCTCAAATTTTGCAAATTCCCTACCAAAAACCACAAAATTGGCAGGCTTAACATCAAAAATTTCAAATCCTTCATCATGATTACCCCAAATGTAAAAAAACATGATATTTGGATGAGAAAGAATTGCCTCCTGCACCGTTTTCAAACTCTTTTTCAGCACTTTTGATTCATCAAACATATCGCCACAAATCAAGATTGCAGAGATTTTGTTTTTTTCAGCAAAATCAACCATGTCAACAAAGTTTTGAAGCATTTGATGACGCTTTAATGCCCTTTTTTCTGGAGTGAATTTTGTAAATTTTTTGCTATCTATATGCAGATCAGCACACTGAATGATTTTCATATTCAAATTATATCAAACTTTGTCATATATTGCAAAGAATATCGAATTTAAAACAAAAAAACCGACAAAAATCGGTTTCTCTGTTTTATATATTTCTTGAAAAACAATATTTCTTAAATTATCAAACATTTTTATGTCGAAAACGCCACAAATCAAATGGCATCGCTTGTCACAAGATTATAAGACAAATTTCCATTGGTTTTGATGGTCATTGTCCCAGTTGAAGCACTTGTGCCCAAAACTTGCAATGGATTTTTGCTTGCATCATCAACAAGTCCATGAGTTATGCTGATTCTGTTATCATCAAGAAGTGTGGCGTTCTGTCCATCGTTTACATAGGCAGTGGAATTAAATTTTGCCACATTTGTAAAGTAAATTGAAATGTTTCCATTGGCTGTCAAATCGGTCCTTCCCAAAACATTTGACATAAAACTTACTCTTATGCCACCATTGACATTTGTGATTGTTTTTGTTTCACTGTTATTTTCTCCGACAGTCACATCAATGCCAAGATTGCCCGCACTTGTGATATTCATTGCTCCATTTGCTTCATCAACTTTCACACTTCCTCGGTCAGCAAGGATAGAAAGTGTTCCACTGATTTTGCCGATGTCAATGTCAGGTTCTGCATTTGAATCTTCATTTGTGGAAAGGATAAAATCACCCTGCATTTCATCCACCATGATGTTTGGTGAAAGAATTGTATCTTCTGAATTTGTGAAACTCAACACTCCATAAACTTGTCCAAAGTCATAGTTCCCTTGTCCAGATTTTACATCAATTTGTCCTGCTCTCATAAAGTTGTTCACAACAACTCCACTCTCGCAAGTTATGTTTATTGCATGTGAGCCAACATCGATTGCATCAAAGTAAATCCTTCCGCTGTTTGTGACAAAGGAAACATCACAGTTTGTATAAATGCCATCTTGCGTTGAACTTCCTGTGGAAACTGGCATATAAGAATCCATATTCCCAGAATTTGTCTGCAAATTGAGAGCGGACAAAGAGGATGCATCAAATGTTGACATAAATCTTATATCTCCGCTTTGAGATTCCACATTCAAAGAAGCAAGTTCCGCATTTCCAGGAGTTCCGCTTCCGCCCAGCACAACATCGCCACTTGTGTTATTGACAGTCAAATTGATTCTGCTCAAATCAAGATTGTCCGGACTTGTGGAATGAAGAATTATCTGCACATCATCTGAAAAATAGATAAATCCCTTTGGCTCGGTCAAATCAATATGAAGAGTATTTCCACCTGCTGTTGTGTAAACTTGGTAGCCAAAGTCAACAGCATCTTTTGAAACAGCAAAGCCCTTCGCGTTGTTGATGATATAAAGTCCACTGTCATCATGTGTGTTATCGTGTTCAACAGTGACATCGGCATAAGAGCAATTAACTTCCACATTTGTTATTGTCGACCAATCAATGACTTCTGGATTGTCCGTTGTGGTTTGTGTCACCAAATAGGTTGTGTTATCCGTGAAATATTCCATCCACAAAATAGAACTGCCTGGATTGAACATCATAATCACCACACAAACCAAAAAGATGGCAATCAAAAACAAAACAAAAAGTCCAAAATAGAAGAAAAAACCTTTTCTAATATGTGTTTGTGGCATATATCTCTCCTTTTAACAGAAATTAAACAATTCTTATTACAATAATACCACAGCATTCAAACAAAGTCAATCACAAAAGTCAGTCTAAAACCGCTTTAATTCTTCTCACACCACTTGAAGAACTTTCTTCTTTGACAATTTTCAAATGGTGCAAGTCTTTGGTGTTTTTGGCATGCGGTCCACCACAAATTTCTTTGGACACATCACCAATGGAATATACCTTGACCTCTTCGCCATATTTGCTGTCAAACACCCCAACTGCCCCGCTCTTTTTTGCCTGTGCAACTGTCATCTCTTGACATGTCACAGGAATGGCCTTTTCGATGGCATCATTGACAAATTTTTCAAGACTTGAAATCTCATCTGGAGTCAACTTGTGGTCAACATTAAAATCAAGGCGCAAACGTTCTGGCGTAATGTTTGAACCCTTTTGCATAGTTTGTGGCCCAAACATCTTTCTCAGCCCTGCCATAAGCAAATGTGTAGCCGTGTGCAGCTTTGCACTTTCATATGAATTGTCAGCAAGTCCGCCCTTAAATGTGCCAGCCGAGGCCGTTCTGCTCTTTTCCTGGTGTTCTTCAAAAGCCTTTTTATAGCCTTCTTCATCGACATCATAACCTCTCTCTCGAGCAAGTTCTCTTGTCAATTCAAACGGAAAACCAAAAGTGTCATAAAGTCTGAAACATGCTTTTCCAGAGATGACATTTGGCACAACTTCACCTGTTTTTTTGGCAAATTCTTTGTGTCTTTCAATGCCATTTATAACCTTGTCAAATTCCTTGTGACCTTCTTCCAAGGCCTTAGAGAATTTTTCCACTTCTTTCAAAAGTTCCTCTTTGATTTTCTGTCTGTTTGCCTTGATGTCTCTGTAATCTTCTCCATGCTTGTCAACATAGATGTCAATTATGTCAGCAAAATATTTTGTGTCAAGCCCAATGTTTCTTGCACAATTCACAGCACGGCGAATAAATCTTCTCAAAATGTAGCCCTGACCGACATTTGATGGAAGAACTCCCCTTGCATCTCCAAGCACAAACATTGATGAACGCAAGTGATCGGTGATAATGCGATAACTTCGCTTTGCTTGCTCGCTTTCATGATAGCCCACTTTGGCTTTTGTGCCAATAAAATCAATCACCTGCTTGAAAATGCCGGCATCATAAACGCTTTTAAGTCCATTGAGCACAACGACCGTTCTTTCAAGTCCCATGCCGGTGTCGATATTTGGTCTTTCAAGAAGTTTGGCTTTTTCTCCTTCTTTTTCCACCTTGTATTGCATGAAAACATCGTTCCAAATTTCAAGATATTTTCCGCAATCACATGCTGGCGAACAATTTTCACTGCATTTTGGCTTTCCGGTATCAAAAAACATTTCGGTGTCCGGTCCACATGGTCCAACACCACCACCCAAAGCCCACCAATTGTGTTCTTTGTTAAGATAAAAGACATTTTCAATCCCACATTTTTTCCATGTATTGTAAGCAATCTCATCACGTGGTGCAGTGTCATCGCCAGCAAAAACTGTGACAGCAAGTCTTTCTTTTGGAATTCCTAGATATTTTGGACTTGTCAAAAATTCATAAGAATATTTTATCATTGTTTCCTTGTCGCAACTGCCCAAAAACCAATTTCCAAGCATTTCAAAAGAAGTCAAGTGACTTTCATCGCCGACAGAATCAATGTCATTTGTGCGCAAGCATCTCTGCAAATCACAAATTTTATTCCCTGCTGGATGTTTTTCACCAAGAAGATATGGCACCAGCGGATGCATACCTGCGGTAGTGAACAAAATTGTTGGATCATTTTCAGGAATAATAGAATAGCCTTCAATTTTCTTAAATCCGTGACTTTCAAAAAAATCAAACCATTTTTTCTTTAAATCTATGTCAGTAATCATTACAAAACTCCTAATAACCATTAAACTAATATATAATAGCAAAAATTGCACAAAAAAACAAGTGAAACACAGGCAAATACAACAAAAAAAGTTTTTCAAAAAGAGAAATACTCATCTCTCAATAAGCAACAAAAACCACTACTTACTGTCATTCTGAGCAAGATTGAGATATCTGAAGATAACATTATTTGTTATTAGATTCTTCAACAGGCTCAGAAAGGTACAAAAATAGTCATACACCATTTCCAAACAAAAAAACGGACAAGGTCAGTACCTTTTGAAACTAGCAAAAAAAAACTCAAAATAAACTTGAGTCCTTTTTATATTATACTACTAACGTTTAGATAATCTTATAGTTTATCACCATTAAAGATAATGTCATTTCCAACATTTATTTCTTCAATCAAGTTCTTTTTGTTATAAAACCAATCTTTTTCATTTATATATCTATCAGAGATATAATTGATATTTTGATTTAATGAACCGACCAATGCTCTATTGTTGTCAATTTTCTGCTCATCAAAATAACCATCAATGATGATATCACATTGACTTTTTATATTATCATCAATCTCATTTAATTGATATCCAGTAAAAAGAATTATGCCTAATTCCAAATTTTTAACTTCTTCAAGCAGTTTAACTAAATCAGTTTGTAAGAGTGCTTCATGTGTTTGTTGCGGTGGAATAGGGAAATAAGAATAAAAAAACAGCGATTTGAGATATTTGTATGATATAACAGTAGAAATTTTGACCGTCTGAAATGGCTTGAAATCAAGCATTTTGACGGTTAAAAACAACAAAGTAATGAAAGTATATTAAATCCCTCAAAAACAGGCTTTTATGTTCCACTTTTGAGCAAAAGCATTGGATAAAAATAAAATGAAAAAATTTATATCATATTATCAATAATTGCAGTAACGAGCACAACAGCATTTGCGGCAAAAATTCCGAGAGAAAGAGCACCAGACAGTGCAACGAAACATCAAATTCAAATCACTGAAAATCCTATCAGCGGAATTTGGGACAATGTACAAAACGGCGAAAGCTACGGTTCGGCAAGCTGCAAAGCGAATAACGCAATTCGTAAAGCGGTTATGTCAAATCAAGCTGACGACTACGGTTACAATACTATCCGCAATATCGCAAAATGCAATTCGGATAACGTGCGATAAAATGCTCCGTCCTGAAGTTTACAGACAATATGAGGAATATTTGAAAGTATTGCATGCAGACATTTTAACTGATGTTAGAAATGGCAGAGATTTGGAAAACGCACGAAAAGCAGCATATGAGCAAATATATCAATCAAAAAGAGTATTCCGTCCGAAGATATGGTGGCGGTACAGGCTGAACGCTATACAATCCATGATGAAT
>CALVTJ010000007.1 GCA_944362545.1 uncultured Clostridia bacterium | reverse complement strand
AAACACATCGATAAATTAAAATTTCGTGAAACTATAACAAAATTAAAAAATCTATGTTATAATATTTTTAATATTATACAATCCAAAAACTTAAGTGAGGTAAAAAAATGACAAACTTTGAATATTTAAAAGAGTTAAAAGATTTTAAAGAATTGTATGACTTTTGTGATACGAGCGAGTCTTTTGTTTTGTCACGACCAGATATTTCAGCAAGTTACAGCAGAAAAGCGTTAGAATATCTTGTAAAAACAATTTATATGATTAAGCTTAACTATGTGCCACAAAATGCTACATTGTTTGAATTGGTTGACAACTATATGTTTGCCTCATTTGTTTCGGATAAAGAAACTATTGCCTCACTTCACTTTATCAGAAAAATAGGTAATAATGCAGTTCATAATGTAAAAACTACAAAAGCACAAGCACTTGCTTGTCTAGAAAATTTACATTTCTTTGTTGGCGAAATATTGATAAGTCTTGGCGTTATAAAAGATTATCCACCTTTTGATAAGTCTTTGATTATCCCACAAAAAGAAACAAAGCCAACTTCATTACCGTCACAAGATGTTGTTATCAATCCTGATGATGTATCGAAATATAAAGATAAAATTAAAAGCGACACAGTTCTTCAAATTAAAAGAACTATGCCTGAAGCTGAAACAAGAAAACTTTATATTGATTGCTGGTTGCAAGAAGCTGGTTGGGATGTTTTAACTATTGAAAACCAAAAACTTCCAGCAAAAGCAGGAATTGAAATTGAAGTTCACGGAATGCCAAACGATAAAGGTATTGGCTTCTGCGATTATGTATTATTTGGTAGAGATGGAAAACCTCTTGCTGTCGTTGAAGCAAAGAAGAAAGATGTTAGCCCAATTAAAGGCGAAAATCAGGCTCAATTGTATGCTAACTGTCTTGAAAAAGAGTATGGCGTTAGACCTGTTGTTTATTACACAAACGGATATGAAACTAAGATCATTGATGGCTTAGGATATCCATCAAGAACAATCTACGGCTTCCATACTATTGATGAACTTGAAGCCCTAGTTCAAAAGCAAGGAAAACGAGAAATAACAGACTTTAATGTTGATACAAACATAGCAGGCAGACCATACCAAATTATGGCAATAAGAAGCGTTTGTGACCATTTTAACAAGATGAATCGTAAGGCTTTAATTGTTATGGCAACAGGTACAGGAAAAACAAGAGTTTCAATTGCTCTTGTAGATATTTTGAAAAGAAATAACTTTATTAAAAATGTTTTATTCCTTGCTGACCGTATTGAACTTGTAAATCAAGCGAAGAAAAACTTTGTTAAGTTGATGCCATCTGAATCTGTTTGCGTTTTATCTGATAAATCAGCAAAGAAAGATTTAGATGCAAGACTTGTCTTCTCGACTTATCAAACAATTATTAACTACATAGATAACGATAAAAAGACATTTGGAATCGGCAGATTTGACCTGATTATTATTGATGAAGCACATAGATCAATCTTCAATAAATACAGGGCAATCTTCCACTATTTTGACAGCCTTTTGGTTGGTCTTACAGCAACACCTCGTAATGAAATTGACAAAAATACATATACAACATTTGGACTTGATGATGGTATTCCAAACTTCCATTATGAGTTGGATGAAGCAGTTAAAGATAGATATTTAGTAAGCTACAATGTCTACGATAGAACTTCAGAAATAATGAAGCGTGGCTTCAAATATTCAGATTTATCGCCTGAAGAAATCGCTGAAATTGAAACTGAATACGCAATCACAATGGATGGCGAATATAACCTTGACTACGATGTTCTTGGAGAAGATAAACAAGTTTCAGGAAATCAATTGTTTAAAAAGTTCTATAACCGTGACACAATTAAAAAAGTTCTAAAAGAACTAATGCGTGATGGATTAAAGGTAAATAGTGGCGAAAATATTGGCAAAACAATTGTGTTTGCACCAAACCACAAAACAGCCGAAATGGTTGTTGAAGAATTTAAAAAATTATATCCACAATACGGTAATGATTATTGTGCGCTTATTGATAACTATGTTACATACGCAAGCAACTTAATAGAAAGATTTGGGACGAGAGATAAGTTGCCACAAATCGCAGTTTCAGTTGATATGCTTGATACAGGTATTGATGTGCCTGATGTGTTAAACTTGGTTTTCTTCAGAGCAGTAAAATCAAAAATTAAATTCTTACAAATGATTGGCAGAGGTACAAGATTATGTGAAAATATTAGAGTATTCTCCCCATCTAGGGATTTCTTTGAGGGTAGAATCTCTGAACCTGATATGAATTATCAACAAGATAAACAAGGTTTCTATATCTTTGATTATTGCGATAATTTTAGATTCTTTGATAATTTCAAGGAAAAAGCAACAGGTAAACAATCACTAAACCTTACACAAAGAATTTTTAATATAAAATCAGAATTGATATTTGGCTTACAAGCAATTGAATATCAACAAGATAATTTCTGCGTAAATTATAGAAATTCTTTAATTGAACAAGTCAGAGCTGATGTAAATAAACTAAGCCCAATGCAAATTTTAGTTAAAGAAAGTTTGCAATATGTAGATAAGTTTAAGTCAGATGAAACTTGGCAATATCTATCAAAACTAGATTTACAAGAATTAAAAGCTCATATCACTGAACTTGTTTCACCTAATGCTGATGATGAGTTAGCGAAAATATTTGACTTAAAGATTTTAAATATTGAGGTGTCTTTAATTGATAAATCTCAAGATTCCACAAAGAGCCAAAATGCAATTATTGTAATTGCACAAGCATTGTCAAATATGACTACTATCCCTCAAATAAGACCACACATGGATACTATCATTAAACTTCAAACAAGAGAGTTTTGGGATAACATAACAATTGAAATTCTTGAAGATTTAAGAAAAGAACTTCGTGATCTTATAAAGTTTATACCTGACGGAGAAAAATCAAAAGTTTATGTAATAGACATCAATGATACTATTACTGACAATGGTAATCGTGCTGGTGTAAACATTGCAGGAATGAAAACCTACGAACAAAAAGTTATTGACTATCTTGCTGAAAATAGCAATAAAGAAGTTATTAAAAAGATTAAAAATCTTGAAAAAATAAATGAAAACGACTTACACGAACTAGAAAGCATACTTTGGAGTGAACTTGGAACAAAAGAAGATTATTTTAAGTTTACACAAAAAGATAACCTTGCAGTTTTTGTAAGATCAATCGTTGGACTAGAACAACAAGCAGTAAATGAAAAATTTGGACAATTTTTAACGGAAAATGTACTAAATTCAAAGCAACAAGAATTTGTTAAAACAATTATTAGTTATGTTAGAGAAAATGGAGATGTTACTTTTGATGACCTTGTCAACAACAGCCCATTTGATAATATCAATATAATCAGAATGTTTGGAGATAAGATTTATATTGTTCAAAAGATTGTCGAACAATTACATGGCGCTGTAATGTGTGCTTAAATTTTAAACACTCAATCATAACGATTGGGTGTTTTTTTATTAAAATTAAAAATTTTTTAAAGAAATTTTGCTAAAACTGGGCAACACCTTGTAATTTAGATTGGTTAACATTATAGAGGGGTTTTATCTCTCAATTTTTATAAAAAGGAGGTTAAACAAACAAAAAATTGGTTAAAATTATTAGAAATTTTAACAAGCAGGATAAGGAATAGACTCAAAACACAATTTTGGTTGCTAAATCCCTTGAAAAACCAGCATTTCAAGTGATTCAACACCAAAAATTAAAAGTGTCAAATTTGAGTCCTTTCCCCAAAGGCTAAAGCAAGTGGGATACCCACTTCTTTTTTTATTTGTAAGTTATAGAAAGAAGAAAAATTTATAAATATAAAAGGAGTAATTATGAAACAAGATTTACAAGCAGAGATGTTGATTTCTGCAGAAGCTAAAAGACTTGCAGATATATATAACAAAGATTATTTAGACTGTGAGGATTTAATGAAAATTACAGGTCTTGGCAAAGGCAATGTAAGAACACTTATGAATAGATATGATTTCCCAACCACCAATGTCGGCAAGCGTAAAGTTATTAGTGTAATGGCGTTTGCAAGATGGGCTTACTTTCAAGACAACAGGAGGAAAAACTAATGACTAAGAAAAGAAAGAATTCTAGACGAGCAAATGGCGAAGGATGCATTGTTCAAAGAAAAGATGGTCGTTGGTGTGGAGTTGTAACTCTTGGATATAAACCCGATGGAAAGATAAATAGAAAGTCAGTTTACGGGTATTCACAAGCAGAAGTTTTAGAGAAAATGAGTGTGCTAAAACATAGACTTGTAACTGGTCCACAAGTTTCTTCAACAACGGCTTTGGTTGGCGAAACAATGAAAAATTGGTTAAGAATTTTCAAAAAGCCAATGGTGTCATCACGCACATTTGAAAGCAATATTAGAACATTTAAAAATCACATTCTTCCAGCAATTGGAAATATGAAAATAAATGAAGTTAACACAAACATTGTTCAAGCAATTTTGACCAAATCTTTGCAAGACCACAAAGGAAGGTCAAACACACCAAAGAGAATAAAGTTTTTGTTAAATCAATTTTATGAACACTTAATTGAACAAGGACTTGCTTATGATAATCCTACCCTAAAATGCAAAGTGAGCAATAGATATAAAAAGACATATATGGATAGCAAAGGTCAACACAAAAACAATGAAAACTACAAAGCAATTCTTGTTGCTGAGAGAGCAAGATTTATTCGTGCACTTGATGATGGCCCAGATATTATTAAACCGCTTTCGCTTGTTATGATGTTGGCTTCACTTCGTATTGGCGAAGCACTAGCTTTAAAATGGGAAAACATAGATTTTGAAAAAGGTGCTTTGTTTGTTGAGCAAGGTTTAACCGAAGATGTTGAATTTGATAACGAACTTAACATTGTTGGCAGAAAAAATATTATTTCAAGCACTAAAACATCTTGCAGTAAACGAGCAATTAAAATGCCACAACTTGTTATAGACGCCTTGCTTCAATGAAAAAAATACAATGGTGTAAAGAACAAGTTAAAGGCAAAACTTTAACAAAGTCTACAAACCTTGTGTTTTGCAACGATGATGGCTCGATACGCAGTTATGACGCAACTCGTCGAGTATTTGATAGGTTTGCCAAGAAACACGGTTTTAGGCAAGAATTTGGGCTTCATTGCCATATGTTAAGACAAACATTTTCAAACATGCAAATTGAGAATAAAAGAAATATTAAAGATGTCCAGCATTTGCTTGGACATAAAGACGCAAAAACTACCCAATTGCACTATAACTCAGTAATCGACCAAGAACTCGACTACGAGGGTGCAGAACTTTTGGATAGTCTTTTTAATGACACAACGCTTTATGATGGCGAAGAACATATCAAAAAAGATGTTCCTGCCTATCACATAGACAATAACACCTTTAATGAAGAACCCCCAAAAACTTATGAAGAAATGACCGATGACGAACTCGACCGACAATATGAAGAACTTAAACGCCAGCGAGAAGAACGAAGAAAGAGTAGAAAAGAAAAAGATTTTGAGATGTAATAAAAATATATAAAAAAATGATACAAATATAAAAAATTTATGTTATATTATTAATATACATTAAAGGAGAAATTTATGAAATTTGAGATAAGATATTTTATTACAGAATCATCTTTCAGATCTGGTATACCAGCATTTATTGAGATTATTAATGGAGATAGAAATTATGCTGTAAATTGGGCAAATAATAAAATAAGAAATTCACAGTTTAAATATTTTGATATTATTCAAGAATAAAGGTTGATTATGGATTGTGTTAATAAGTTTAGTGAAGAGGTTTGTCAAGAATTAAAATATTATGTTTATAGACTTGTAGACCCGATTAATGGTCAAACATTTTACATCGGTAAGGGCAAGAATAATAGGGTTTTTGCCCATGTGAACTGTGCACTAAAGAACTTTGATGGGGAAAATTATATAAGCGAAGAAGATGATGAAGATTCGTTAAAGTTAAAAAGAATTCGAGAAATTAAATCTGCTGGATTAGATGTTATACATATAATTCAAAAATTTGGACTTACCGAAGATCAAGCACATCTAATAGAAAGTGTATTAATAGATGCTTATTGTATTGATAATTTAACTAATAAAGTAAAAGGATTCGGTTCGGACGAATGCCCAATAAACGCGATTACTCTTGAAAAAAATCATTCAATAAAAGAATTTGATGATACAGATAATAATCCCAAATATATTATTATAAAAATTAAAGATTATTGGCTAAACCAACGTGGTTCGTTATATGAAACAGTAAGATCAGCTTGGAAATTAAAATTGGAAAGAGCACAGGAATATCCTTATGTTTTAGCTGTTGTTAATGGGATTGTAAAAGAAGTTTATGCTGTTAACGAGTGGCATTATGCGTATGGGAGAGATGGTAGAATTGAATTTACTGGAGATGTTGCAGATGAAAATATAAGAAAGATATTTGTAGACAAAAGAATACCTAAAAGGTTTAGGAAGAAAGGAAGTGCTCTGCCAACTATGTATTCAAATTAAATGTGAAAGACTGAATTTGTTTATATTTCAGTCTTTTTTCTTGCAAAATTTGCTAAATTATATGAAATAATTGTTGTACTACAAATTTGACAACAAATAGGGTGATTTTAGGTGGTTTTTGACGGGTTTAGATGAATATTTTTTTGAATTGAAATTTTCAGTAGTTTTAAGAGTGGATTTTAGTGAAAATTGTTGTCAAAATTGCAAAATAGTTCGAATCTATCCCAGGAATTGAACAATGAAAAAACCCTTATAAAATAAGGATTTTCTATGGAGCTGGTGACGGGAATCGGACCCGTGACCCCCACCTTACCAAGGTGGTGCTCTACCGCTGAGCCACACCAGCATAGTGCCAAATATTGAGTTGTTTTTGATGATTTTTGAGTGCATTTCGGAGTGCCAATCAAGTCTTACCAAGGTGGTGCTCTACCGCTGAGCCGCATAAGCAGATGTTTTTATGTTTTGTGAGATGTCTTGAGTTGGTTTAGACTTTAAGGCACTCTGACATATTTGAGTTTATACATTGTGGGCAAGATTGTTTTTATCACATGCATATAAAAAATAGCATATTTGGGGTGAAAAAGTCAACTATTTCTGTGATTTTTTCATTTTCTCGCAATAGTTAGAAATTTTAGTTGTATTTTTAATGTTTTTATGATTGAAAATTTTTCTCTGTTATTGTATAATGATTTTGTGAGGTTAGATGATGGATTTTTGTTTAGAGTTGCACAAATTGTTTAATGGCATGAAGCGTTTGTCAGCAAAAGATATTGACAAGATAAAGATTGAAAATGGCATATACATCTTCTTTGAAAAGGGTGAAAAGTATCATGACTATGACAGGATTGTGCGGGTTGGCACTGATACCGGTCAGAATAATCTTAAAAGCAGGCTTGTGCAACATTATATAAAAGAGAACAAGGATCGTTCTATTTTTAGAAAGAACATTGGGCGTGCGATACTTAACAGGGATGGAAGTCCGCTTTTGGACTATTGGAACAAGGACTTGACAAAGAAGGAAAATAAAGACAAATTTTTTGATCAGGAATTGTCCGACAAGCAAAAGTTGCTGGAAAAAGTTGTATCAGATTATCTTGACAAGAACATGACATTTGTTGTTTTTCAAGTTGATTTAAAAAGTGAGCGGCTACGACTTGAGAGTGGTATTATTTCTGCGCTTTATCATAGTGAAGATTTTAAGGCTTCGTGTGGTTGGCTTGGCAATTATGTTCCACAGATGCGCAACAACAATGTGCAAAAGTCGGGGATGTGGTTGTCGCAAGGATTGAAGGCGAGACCACTTACAGAAGAAGAATTTCAAACTTTAAAAAGGAAGTGTGAAAAGATAAATGAAAATAGTGTTGATATCTTGCACGAAAAGTAAGCAAAATTATGCCTGTCCTGCTCGGGAACTTTATAGCAAAAGTGACCTTTTTCAAAAGGAATATCACTTTGCAAAGTCTTTTGCCGACAAAATATATATTCTTTCTGCGAAATATGGACTTGTAGATGAAAATGAAATTCTTTCTCCTTACAATCAAACGCTGTGTGGGGCGAGTGTGCAAACAAAGAAAGATTGGGCGAGAAAGGTCTTGAAACAAATGGAAGAGACCTTTGACATGGACAGCGATGAGTTTGTTTTTCTTGCTGGTCGAAATTATACAGAATATCTTGTTTCCGCAATAAAGAGTAAGTATGATGCCAAAGTTGTGCTTCCGCTTGAAAATGTCGGGTCAATTGGAAAGCAAAAGCAATTTTTAAAACAACGCAATGATGAAAACTGCAGAGAAAAAATATGAGAATGAAAGACATTGTTTGATGTCAAACCATTCTCTTTTTGATATGTATTGTTTTTCACATTAGATTGTCTGGAGTGCAGATTAAACATCGCTGTTGTGCTTTTCTTTTTCTGCAAGTTTGTTGTAAAGGCGTTGAAGGCGTGGTCGGTTGTAGCGCTGAATTATGACAGGCATAAGATTGCCAATGACAACAATAAGCAAACAGCAAATGCCAATTGTTGAATAAAATGATGGATTTAGAAAAACAAAAAAGATGGGGCTGAAAATGATTGAAAACCCATGCAGAGCCTCGGCATTTACATTTTCATATAAAAATCTATAATAAAATTCAGCGTTTTTGACAGGTTTTTCATTCAAATTTTTCTTAAATCCGACAAGTCCGCCAAGGTCAGGGATGATGTTATGCCATTTCTTGACCTTGATTTTCTCGTAAAACTTTATTTCATATTTGGGGACAGTGAAAATCTTCCAATTTGGGTTGAATTTTCTGCTGAAAATAAAGCGGAACAGCAATAGCAAAAATCCGGTCGTGACACCACAGAAAGTTAAGAAAGAAAAGTAATCAGTGAAAATGGTGAAATAGGAGATGTGATGACTTTGAGCGATGGGAAAACTTGCTCCGATACCAATGATGGAAAAGAATAGAAAAACAAGTGTTAAAAACATTTAATTCCCCTGCAAATCAAAGTCTTTTGATAGCAAGCAAACTTGAACCACTTTTCCCAGCAACAAAGCCACTGACAAGCACTATTTTGTCACCCTTTTTGACCAATTTTGTGTCAATAGCTTTTTTGAGAGCACTTGAATTTATTTCGTTCATGGTTTTATATGTTTTGTCCATCACTGGAAAGACATCATAATAAAGGCTCATTTTGTGATATGTCCTTTCATCCGGCGTGCAAGCGATTATGGGTTCAAATGGTCTAAACGCACTGATGTTTTGAGCAGTTGCACCTGACTTTGTCACGGCAATGATCGCCTTGACATTTTCGGTCTGGGAAAGGGCATAGGTGGCATAGCCGATACTTTTTGAATCGTTGTGTGTGACAATGTTTGAGTTTGTGTCTTCTGTGTAATTTTCTGTTTCAGTGGCAATGCGCTTCATGGTTTCCACTGCCTCAACCGGAAATTCACCTGAAGCGGTCTCTCCTGAGAGCATGATTGCTGTTGTTCCATCAAAAATGGCATTTGCTACATCTGAAATTTCTGCACGAGTTGGGCGAGAATGAGTGACCATACTTTCAAGCATTTGGGTGGCGGTGATGACAATTTTTCCTGCATAATTGCACTTTTTGATAAATTCTTTCTGCAAAATTGGAATACGAACAAAATCAATTTCTACACCCAAATCTCCGCGTGCGACCATTATGCCATCGGAAACCTTGAGAATTTTGTCAAAGTTTGCAACACCTTCTTCGCTTTCAATTTTGGATATGATTTTGACTTCTTTGAAATCTATCTTTTTGAGATAGTTTTTTACATCTAAAACATCTTGTGCACAGTTGACAAATGAAATGGCAAGGTAATCGGCATTCATCTCTTTGGCAAATGATAAGTCACTCTTGTCTTGTTCGCTCAAATATTCCATTTCAGTTTTGACACCTGGTATGTTTATGCTCTTGTTGTTTGAAAGTTCTCCGCCATGTACAACTGTGCATATGATGTCCTTTGCAGTTGTTTTTTCTGCGCGAAGTTCGATATTTCCATCATTTAACAGGATTTTTGTGCCTTTTTTAACTATTTTAGGAAGATTTTTGTATGTCACACTGACATGTTTTTCATTTCCTGTCACTTCCGCTGTTGTCAAAACAAACGTTGCACCATCTTCAAGCATAATTTTGCCATTTTCAAATTGTTTTATGCGAATTTCAGGCCCTTTTGTGTCAATCATGATAGCAACAGGTCGATTTTTGTTTGCTCTTGCTTGTTTTACGGCATCAATAAGTGCTTTGTGTGATTCATGTGTGCCGTGACTCATGTTGAAACGGGCGACATTCATTCCGGCATCAATCATTTTTTCAAGTACTTTTACATCACTGCTTGTCGGACCAATGGAACATACAATTTTGGTTCTGTTCATAAAATGTTCTCCTTTTGTTTTTGACTTTTCAGAGACTTTGTGTCAAAATTTGCTACTTACAAATATGATAGCAATTTTGACTATGTAAAATCAAATTTTTGACAAATAAAAGAGTAAAAATCTCAATTTTTTATCTGCGTGGCGTTTTTGTTTGTGAAAAATGAGTCAATTTTACAAAAAAATTGGGCTTTTAAACAAAAAAGAGTTGTATTCTTTTTGTAAATGTGCTAAAATTAACCCGTTAAGGAGTGCATTATGTTGTCAATGCTTTGCAGTATGTGGGATGATTTCTCAAATTGGGTGACAAACACTTGGTCAGATGCAACATTTATTATTGTTGTTGTCATCTTTGGAGTTTTGGGGCTAATGACTTTGGTTTCATTTTTGAAAGGCAGTTTTGACAAAGGTAAAAGACCAAAATGGTTGACTTTGATTTTGTCAATCATCTTGCTGGTACTCATGGGTGTGTTAATTTATGCACGATATGGTACACATGTTTGATAAAAATGCTGAAATTTTAATCAAATTTTATGAAAAATTTATGAAAAATTAAGGAGATTTTTATGTTTGATCAAATTACGGCTCTTGCCGATACAACTGAAACAACGCCTGTTGCTGATTGGATTTCAAGTTCTTTTCCAATCATAAGAATAGTTTTGTTTTGTTTGATTGTGGCATGTGCAATCATTTTGATTGTCACCACACTTTTTCAAAACGAAGATTCAAATAATACCGATGTTATCACAGGACAACAGGAAAGTTATTATTCAAGAAACAAGGGAGGCTCGCGTGATGCCAAACTTAAACTTGTGACTATTATCACAGCAATTATAGCTGTTGTTTGTGTGATTTTGTATTTTGTAAGTCTTTTGATTTATGATGGTGCAGGTGCATAAGGAATAAAATATGAGCAAAAAAAAAGAATTATTATCAATAATTGACAAAAATAGTTTGGTTTTTACAAATACGGACAAACTATTTTTGTTTCTTTCTTCCAAACTTGAACTTGATGTTGAGCAAGCAAAGAAGATTTTTTATTCTTGTTTAGATAATGGCGATTTGTTTGAGATAAGAAAAAACAAATTTATCACCATTCCTTCACATGGTTATGTCAAGGGGGAATTTTTTGGCACAGCAAAGGGCTTTGGTTTTGTCAGAGTGGATGGATATCCAAATGATGTTTTCATACCGGCAAACAGAACGATGAATGCTCTTGATGGCGAAATGGTGATTGTTAAAATCATGTCGCAGACAAATGATGGTGTTGATGGACAGGTTGTAAAAATTTATAAAGAACTTGAGAATATTGTCGGGGCTATTAACATTGTTGGGGGAAATTATTTTCTCGACCCGGATAACACTAAAATTTCATTTGATTTTCCGATTGTGCGAACAGGACTAAAACTTCAAAAAAATATGAAAGTTTTGGCAAAGGTTGTTCGCACGGACAAGGGCAAATTCAAGGCGATTGTCACCGAGATTTTAGGTTTTGAAGATGATGTCAAGACATTGGAACTTTCTATCATTCGTGAGCATAATCTTTTTGAAAATTTCCCATCGCAAGTTGTGGATGCAGAGCAAAAACTTCCAAAAACGGTATCCGTAAAACAAAAGCAGGGGCGTCTTGATTTGACAAAAGAGTGCATTTTTACCATTGATGGTGCGGATGCAAAGGACTTGGATGATGCAGTCAACATCAAAAAGTTTGACAAGTTTTATGAACTTGGTGTTCATATTGCCGATGTTGGAGAATATGTCAAACAGGGAAATGTTTTTGATGAAGAGGCATACAAGCGTGGAACAAGTGTTTATTTCCCTACTTCGGTTTTGCCAATGCTTCCAAAAGGACTTTCAAATGGCATTTGTTCACTCAATGAAGGTGTGGAAAGATTGACACTTTCGTGCATTATGAAAGTGGACTTTTCGGGTAAGGTGATTGACTACAAAATTTGCGAGTCGGTCATCAAAAGCGTGGCAAGGTTGACATATGATGAAGTTTATGATGCCATAACAGGCAAACAACTCAATGAAAAGACAAAAAGACTTAAAGATGACTTTTTGCTTATGAGAGAATTGTGTGATATCTTGGAAGAAAACACACAAAAGCGCGGTGCACTTGATTTGGATGTCCCTGAAGTGGAATTTGTCTTTGATGACAAGGGTATGGCGGTTGATTTGACAAGAAGAGAGAGAAACTCTGCACACAGGCTGATTGAAGATTTTATGGTTTTGGCAAATGAGACTGTTGCTCGACATTTCAACAATCTCAAAGTTCCGTTTGTCTATCGTGTGCATGAGGCGCCAACAAAAGAAAAGGTGGAAGGTGTGTGCGACTTTTTGAAAGGTATTGGTGTTCCATATCCGCAGATTCCACAAAACATAACTCCGGCGTATTTTCAAGAGATTTTGGACAGTGTCGAAAATTCTAACACCAAAGATGTGGTCAACAAGGTGGTTTTGCGTTCTATGCAAAAGGCAAGATATGCAAACAAAAATTTGGGACACTTTGGTTTGGCACTGACAGATTATTGCCATTTCACTTCGCCAATTCGTCGTTATCCAGATTTGACCATTCACAGAATTATCAAAGAGTGGCTCCACAAAAAAGGTAAAATTGAAAGTAGCAGAATTGATGAACTTGATGAGTTCACTTTTGAAGCATCCGAGCAGTCTTCACTTTGCGAGCGTAATGCAGATTATGCCGAAAGAGATGTGGATGATTTGTGGAAGGCTTATCTTATGAAAGACAAGGTCGGGCAGGTGTTTGATGCTACCATTTCTTCGGTGACAAACTTCGGAATTTTTGTCGCTCTTGACAACACGGTTGAAGGACTTGTGAGAATTGAAGATTTGCCAGATGATGCTTATCTCTTTTTGGAGAAGCAACTCAAACTCAAGGGGGCGACTCATGTTTACTCCATCGGCGACAAGGTAAAGGTGACACTTGCAAGTGTAAATTTGCAGAACAGAAACATTGATTTCAAAATTACAGAAAACTGAAAATTATCAAAAAATCATGTTTTTTTGCGCTTTTTTTGCAAAAAATGTCAAAAATAAGCGCTTTTTTTGAAAAATGGTATTGAATTATATAAATTTTAGTGATATAATAGGAGCAGAAATGAAGGTTATTTCAAACAACAAAAAAGCGTTTTATAACTACTTCGTTTCAGACTTGGTTGAGGCTGGAATTGTTCTGGAAGGTTGTGAAGTCAAGTCAGTAAGAGCGGGTGGAGCATCTTTGACAGACAGCTTTGTCATCATAAGAAATGGTGAAATGTTTTTAAAGAATGCTTACATCAAACCTTACGAAAAGACCACCTCTTTCAAACCAGATGAAAGAAGAACTCGAAAATTGCTTTTAAACAAAAGTGAAATTCAAAAGTTTGAGCGTATGGTGAAAGAAAAGGGTTATTCCATTGTGCCGACAAAAATTTACTTCAATAAAGCCGGAAAGGTCAAGGTGGAAATTGGTCTTGCAAGAGGCAAAAAACTTTACGACAAAAGGCAAACTCTCAAAGAAAAGTCAATCAAGCGCGACATCGCAAGGTATGGCGTTTGAGATTTGAGGGGACGATTTTGGTTTCGACGGGAACAAGAGCAGAATATGCAAAGCATGTGGTGGTCGCCCACACACCTTAAAAGTGAGCAAGCGTAATAAACGCAAACGAAAATGACAATGTTGTTTCAATGAATGCAATGCCTTGCGCTGCGTAGTTTGTTGAAATGACGACTTGATTGAAATTGTTCAATCTGCTCTCCTTCAATCTTGCCCATTGAAGTGCAGGGTATCATCTCAGGCAAAAATTTTGTGTTCAGTTGTCCTTGCAGACACAAAAAATTTTAAGGAATAGTTTTTAAAACCTGTTTATGGGTGACTTAAAAATGAAAGTTAAGCATAAACTAAACATGTAGAAAAGTATTTTGTTTTGTTTTCGGACGAGGGTTCAATTCCCTCCGTCTCCACCAAAAATTTAAGTCTGATGTATAAAAAATGATGTTTGAACTGATTTTCATCCAAAAATGATAGATTTTGGCAACAAAATTTATGAAAAAGGAAGGTAATAATTATGTTTAACTCTCTTTTGAATGCTCCAAGCAGTGGTCCAGCAATTGATTCTTTGATTTTGAACATCGTTATCATTTTAGGGGTTGTTATTGCAGGTGCACTTATCATTTACTTTTTGTGGGAAGCAGTGACAAACCTTACAAACAAAGAAAAGAACAAATCAAGAGAACTCAATTTTGATGATGACAAAAAGTCAAAGACAGACAATGTCTTTGTGCAAGATTACTCACTCGATGAAGAAAAAACAGCAAGCGATGAAAAGAATGATGTTGTTTTGATTGACTCTGCGAAGGTTGAAGATGTAAACGAAGAAAAGGCAGAAGAAGAAAAATCCGAGGCAGAAACTGAAGCCGAAGAAGAAGATGAAACAGCACGCCGAAGAGCACAACTTGAAGCAAGAAGACAGGAACTTATCAGAAGAATGCAGGAAGAGGCTCCAGAGGTTGAAGAAGAAAGTGCAACCGAAGAAGAAACTGAAGAAAACAGCGAAGAGTCAAGTGAAACTGTGGAAGAACAGGAAGTTCCTGCTGATGAAGAAACTGTTGTTGAATCTACGGCTGAAGAGACAGAAACGGCTGATGAAGAGACTCAACCTGTTGTTGCAGAAGAAAACAATGAAGAAGAGAAAGATGCTCTTGAAAAAGAGAGAAGAACTCTTGCTACTGAGAGAGCAAAATATGAAACAATGGTCAAAGAACTTGAACAGGCAAAGAAAGCTCTTGCCGAACAGCAGGCAACTGTCACAACTGCACCAGAAACAACAAAATCTGTTCTGTCTTTGGAGGAACTCAAAGAGAAGCTTGCTCAGGCTGAAGAACGCTTGAAAACAACCGAAAAAGAGTTTAAGCAATGCAAGAAAGAATATATTCCACTTCGCAAAGTTTGGGTTGCTCATGAAAAAGATGAGAAAAAACTGAGAAGAAAAGAAGCTCTTGTTGCAAAGCAAAAGGTTTTGCTTTATGGTGTAAACAACTATGCCGAACTTGACCAAGAGAAAGCACAAAAACTTGCTGAGGATATGGACCTTTTGGATGGGCTTAAACTTTCTGTTCAACACTGCGAAGAAGTGATGAAGAAGAATGAAGAGAGATATCCACTTCTTGAAAAAATGTATAATGTTTTGAAAACAAGAAACGAAGAAGTGAAGAAGGATATTGAAGAATATAAGGCTGAAATTGCCAGACTTGAAGCAGAACAGGGTGAAAATAACGAAGGTTCTGACACTCAAACACAAGAATAAAATTTAACAAAAATCAGAAAAACCGCTTTTTCAAGCGGTTTTTTGTTATTTTTTTTGATGATTGTTATGCTTTATATTTAAAACAGATTGAAAAAAATCTTACAATTCTATAAAGAAAAAAGCAGAAATATTTTCTGCTAATCTTTATTTTTGTTTGAAAATGATTAAACAATTTCAATTTTTTTATTTTAATTTGGGAAGGATTTTTTCAAACCTTTACTTTGAAAGGATGTCAATGTCATTGTAAGGCATGGATATTTGTCTGTTATTTTCAAGGTCATAGATGAATTGTTGTGTGCCATTTGACAAAAGTTCTATATTTGCCGGTCTTGGCATGATGACATCTTTGTGAAACTTGTCCAAAAAGTAGTCCACCCTCATCACTTCTGCCTGGTTTTCACCAAGAAAAGCAAGAGTTTTTCTATTTATGTGTTTGATTTTTTCAATTTTGTATTTTGGATTTTTCTTAGAAAAATCAATGGTGACATCACTGTCACGAGAAATGAGATTGATGTTGAAAATTGCCGATTCTGCAACCACAAAAGCATCCATCATAAGTTCTTCGGTATCGCTTTTTTGTTCGATAAAAAGATTGTTGTGACTATATTCTTTTGCAAGTTTATTTGAATATTTTGTCAATTGTTTTTGTGTTGCTAGGTTCGGTTTGAAAATCAATGTGCGGTTTTCAATAAATTGTTTAAGGGGTGCGAAAATGTGACCATCATGGTCAACAAGTTCAAGATAGACACTTGGCAAAACGCAGAAAACAATGTGACCATTTGGATTTCTTTTTCCATTCTTGGTCAGAGCACTGTTGTCAAGAAGTTTGTGAAGGGAAGAAAAGTATTGTGGAGATTTTTTTATTGGGGCTGTGCCACGAATAATTTTCTCCATGTCAATAATAATGTTTGTGTCAAGTGCGACATATGTCAGTTTTGGCTTTTTGTGTTTGTGTTTTGTGTAAAAATAGCGCAAGTTATAACGAGCAAGTCTTTTTTGTTTGCTTTTGATAATTCCATTCTGGAAAGTGGTTGTTCTTGACATACTATTTCAAATTTCCTTTTATTATTAAGATTTTTGCGAGCAAGGTTTTTCTTACTTCTAGCAATTTTTCAAAAACTTCCAGATCGATGTCCTTGATATTGAGTTTTTTGTCAAGTGCAGAAAGCAAGCCCTGGTAATAGTCAAGTTTTTCATCATTTGAAAAGGTTGAAAGGTCTGCTTCGGTGAGAAGTTTTGCTTTTTTGATAAAAGTTTCCATTTTGCTCCTCTATAGCATAATGATAACCTAATTTATTGTTAAAATCAATAGTTTTTTTCAAAAAAAAGAATGTTTCAAGAGTTTTTTATTTTGTATAATTGTGAAAAATTGTTATAATAAATATATCAAAAAAGATTTGGTATAAGACAGAAGAATTTCCTTTTTTTGTTGCGTGGAGAAAAATGAAAAACAAAAGTAAAATCTTTGATTTGAGTGCTATTTCCATCATTGCTTGTGACTGCTTGCAGGCGGTTATATGTATTTTTATTGATTTGTTTTTTGTTTCACAAATTTTAAATGATGCAAATTCAACTGTAGCGGGAAATATCATAAAAATTGGACTTTTTTATATAATTTACTACTTTACTTTGGCTCTATGCTATTCTTTTACCGGTTTTGGACTTAAAAAAATAAACAAAAGTATTTTTGTGTCAATCGGCGCAATTGTTTTGACAGTGGTCGTTCTGCTCGTTTATCTTTTGGGCGACCAAATTGGCACATTTGTGCCATTGATTGCTTTCATTTATGGTTTTGGCTTTGGTTTCTATTCTTCGGGCTATAACAATCTTACTGCTGAGACCATCAGCAGCAAACATCAAGTAAGGTTTTTTGCTGTTAAAAGAATTATGTTTCAAATTACTTACATAATCTTTCCGGTTTCGCTTGGACTTATTATAGATAATATTGACTTTTCATTTATGGCTCTTGTGATGTTGGCAATATGCATACTTTTGATTTTGTTCTCTTTTCTTATTAAACCAAAGAAAGTCTACAAACTTTCGTTTAATCTCGTTGAATTTGGAAAGTATCTCAAACAAAACAAGAAGGAAACAAAACCACTGTGGCTGGTGTATGTGACAAATTTCTTCCGCGGAGCATCCTATGACTGTTTCACAACACTTATCACTATTTTGGTCATGAGAAGTTTTGGGTCTAACACATCTTTGGGTATGTTTCAATCTATCTTTACTGCTTGTTCACTTTTAACAATGTTTTTCTATTTGCGCTACTATCGAAAAAAGAGAGCAAAGGGTTTTATTATTCCAACAATCGTTTTGGTTTCTTGCACAATCATCGCCATTTTCTGTGCGACAAACCAAACCACAATTATCATTTTTTATGCGGTTTATTCCATTTTAAATGTCATTTTAATGTCAATTTCCGACTCTCGAAGGTCGGGTGTGGTGAGAGTTTTGTCACTTCATTCGCATATTTTGGAAAGCAATGCGTTTTCTGAATTTTTCTTAGGCGCCGGCAGAGTGTTTTCATCCGTTTTACTTTTGTTGTCAGGGGTTTTTGACAGTCTGATTAGTGAAAACAGCACATTATTTTTAAAGATTGCACTGGGCATTGTCTGCTTTATGTATATCATGTATGGGATTAGTATTATTTGGTTGGAAAAGGCGCTTATCAAGCAGGATGAAGAGTTTAAACAACTTCATTCCAGCGAACAAATTGAAAAAACAGAAGATTAAACAGACATCATTGTCTGTTTTTTTGTTATGATTATGAGATCTTTGTGTTGTGTAATTTCTTTACATTTTGAATGTGGTGTGGTATTATAATATAGTTTTGTTAAAGATAACTCAACTTTGTAGTCGAGTTTAAAATAGAATTTAAAAATTTGGAGAGAAAAATGATAGTTGATGTTCAAAAAGAAAAATTGGACCAGTTTAAAGAAGATTTCAAATTTGTAAAGGAGTGTCTTTGACTCGGCAAATTGTCAAAAACGTTTGGAAGAGTTAAAGAAAGAACAACTCTCTGATGGATTTTTCAGTGATGCCAAAAGAGTTTCCAAGGTTGGAAGAGAAATCAAACTTTATGAGCATAAAATTGAACAAGATAAAAACTTACAAGTTGAGATTGACAACTGTGACACGATGATAGAACTTTTGCAAGAAAATGATGACAAGGCACTTTTTGATGAACTCAATCAAACGCTGAAAAAATTGGAGAGTAATCTTGAAAATGCCAAACTTGAAAATCTGCTTTCGGGCAAATATGACAATTATAATGCCATCATGACCTTGCATGCAGGCGCTGGCGGAACGGAAGCCCAGGATTGGACAGACATGCTTTATAGGATGTATTGTATGTATGCCGAAAAAAATGGTTTCAAGATTAAAGTTTTGGATGTTTTAGATGGCGAAGAGGCTGGACTTAAATCAATTTCTTTTCTTATTTCGGGCGAATATGCTTATGGTTATTTGAAAGCAGAAAAGGGTGTGCATAGACTTGTGAGAATTTCGCCTTTTGATGCAAATGCCAGACGTCACACAAGTTTTGCTTCTGTGGAAGTTATGCCAGAGATTGAAGATGCACCAGACATTGTCATAAGACCGGAAGATTTGAAGGTGGATACTTACAGAAGTTCGGGTGCTGGTGGTCAGCATGTCAACAAAACTGAATCTGCCATTCGCATAACGCACATTCCAACCGGCATTGTGGTTTCATGTCAAACCGAGCGTTCACAGGTCCAAAACAGAGAAACTGCCATGAAGATGTTGTATTCCAAACTTGTTGAAAAACAGGAACTTGAAGAGATGGAAAAGCTTGCATCCATTCGTGGCGATGTCAAAAAAATTGAATGGGGAAGTCAAATACGCTCCTATGTTTTCTGCCCTTACACTTTGGTCAAGGACCACAGAACAGGTTATGAGACAAGTGACATTCAGGCGGTTATGAATGGTGACATTCAAGGCTTTATAAATGAATATCTTAAAAGGACAAGTGTGAAAAAGTGATGAACTATTTGGAGATTGCCAAAGAAAAATATGAAAAACTCAAAACTCAAAGGGATGTGACTATTCTTGCGATTGAATCTTCTTGTGATGAAACATCAATTGCGGTTGTCAAAAATGGCAGACAGGTGCTTTCAAACATTGTGTCATCGCAAATTGACATCCACAGACTCTTCGGCGGGGTTGTGCCGGAAGTGGCATCAAGAAATCATATTAAAAACATCGTTGCTGTCTTGGAAGAATCATTAAAGGCATCAAATCTTTCTCTCAAGGATATGGATGCGGTCGCTGTCACTTATGGTGCGGGCCTTATAGGAGCGCTTTTGGTGGGCATAAATTTTGCAAAGACACTTGCCTATGCTCTTAAAGTGCCATTGATTGCTGTCAGTCATGTGCATGGACATATTGGTGCAAACTATATCTCTCATCTTGACCTTGAACCGCCATTTTTGTGTCTTATGGTCAGTGGTGGACACACGGCACTTATTGATGTGCAAAATTATTGCAGATTTCATCTTATAGGTTCAACGGTTGATGATTCGGTGGGTGAATGTTTTGATAAGGTTGCAAGAGTTTTAGGCTTGCCATATCCAGGTGGCCCGGCAATTCAAAAAATGGCACAGGATGGCAAAAATGTTGTCAAATTCAACTACAAAACTCCACTCAAAGACACTTACAATTTTTCTTTCAGTGGTTTGAAAACAGCAGTGGTCAACTTTGTTCACAACAAAGAACAAAAGCATGAAGAATTTTCAAAGTCAGACATTGCATGTTCCTTTCAAGAACTTGTCACAGATGAACTTTGCACAAAAACAATGCGTGCTTGCAAAGAATTGAAACAAAAAAAACTTGTTGTTGCAGGTGGCGTGGGAGCAAACAGCAGACTGCGTGAAAAGTTGCAAGACTATTGCACAAAAAATAATATCAAACTCTATTTGCCAGCATTGAAATATTGTACAGACAACGCTGCAATGATTGGAGCGATTGCTTATTATTATATCAAAGCAGGCATTGGTTTTGCCGACCTTACATTGACTGCAAAACCGACAGTGAGCATTTAGGGCGTAAGAAAAATTTATATATAAAAGCCATTTATTAAAAAATTGAAAAATGCACAAAAATTGAGTTGCGCAAAGCAATTTTTGATACATACACAAAATTTTTAGATAAAACTTGGTTGAAATGAAAGGAGAAAATTTATGGAACTTTTGGCGCCGGCAGGAAATTTTGAGAAGTTTTTGACAGCATTGCATTTTGGTGCAGATGCTGTTTATTTGGCGGGCGGTCGTTTTGGGCTTCGTGCGTTTGCCGGGAATTTTACTGATGAAGAGATTGTCAAAGCAGCTAAGATTGCTCATGAGCAAAAAAAGAAGGTTTATGTGACCATTAACATCATCGCTCATGACAGAGATTTTGAAGGGTTGAAAGAATATTTGCGCTTTTTGGAAGAGGCAAAGGTTGATGCTGTGATTGTGGCAGACATTGGCATGCTTCAATTTGTCCGTGTCCACGCTCCAATGCTTGATGTGCATGTTAGCACACAGGCAAATGTCATAAATTCTTATGCCGCAAATTTGATGGTGGACCTTGGTGCGAAAAGATTGATTTTGGCACGTGAACTCTCGCTTGAAGAAATCAAAAATATAAGAAAAAACATATCATCAAAAGTGGAAATTGAAGTGTTTGTTCATGGGGCAATGTGCATGGCATATTCTGGCAGATGCTTGCTGTCGAATTATCTTGCCGGCAGAGATTCGAATCATGGCGAATGCGTGCAGGCATGCAGGTGGAAATATTATGTCCGTGAAGTCAACCGTGATGATGAACTTGAAGTGCAAGAAGATAACAGGGGAAGTTATATCTTTAACTCCAAAGATTTGAATATGCTTCCTTATTTGCAAGAGCTCAAAGATATTGGAGTAAACAGCATCAAAATTGAAGGCAGAATGAAATCTCCGTTTTATGTTGCCACAGTTGTCAACGCATATCGTAGGGCACTTGATATACTTCCAAAAAAACCGAATGAAGAACTGTGTCAAGAACTTTTGAAAACCAGCCATAGAAGATATACAACAGGATTTTATTTTGGAGATAAGAACTTACAAAATTTGGAATCTTCCACTCCTGTTCAAGAGCGCGAATTTATGGCGGTTGTCACAGAAGATGCCAAAGATGGAATGGTGGAAGTGGAAATGAGAAACAAGTTTTCTGTTGGTGACACATTGGAGGTTCTTAGTCCTGACAAAAATTTCAACAAAAATATTTTGATAAAGAAGATTATAAATTCAGCGGGTGTTGGAGTGGGCAGTGCAAAGGTTGTGCAAGAAAAAGTCAAAATAAACTGCGATTTATCACTCAAAAAGGGAGATATTTTGAGGAAATAAGAACAAACATTGAGATGCTTAAAAAGTTTTAACTTTTCTGTTTGACAATGAATTTTGTTTTGTGATAAGATAAACATAGGAGAAAAAGGTGACAAGACTCAACATAAAAAACATTGAAAATGTTGAAGGGAAATATCATTTGATGTTTTATGAAGGCAAAAACATGATTGAAGAGACAAAAAACAATCTTCATTTTGCGTGGTTTGCCTTGCTTTTAGTGTTGGCAATGTTGTTGCTTTTTGTTGTGCTATCTGGGTTTAATTTTTATTATGCAGGCTTTGGTTTGGTGTTTTTGGTTGCGTTTTTGTCGGTTTATATTTGTTTGAAAAGAACAAAACGCAGAGCAGAAAAACAGTGTATTTATGCCGTTCAAAACTCAAAAACAACTGATATTGTGGCAAGACAAGTTGACAATCGCAGGGCAAGCAAATTGATTGTAGATTCCATGTCAAGCACGATTGACAAATATGATGCCAAAGAGAAATTTCCTACTTTCACACAAAAACTTAAAAGGAGACATCGCCACAATCATATTGTTGGAATTATCAACCAATTTGAAAAAGAAAATGAAAAACAAAAAAAATAACGGGCTTTAGTCAAGCAATTTTGAAACTAGCGGTATTTTTAGAGAAAGAAAAGAGTATAAATTAAGTTTTATCTTAAAATAT
>CALVTJ010000006.1 GCA_944362545.1 uncultured Clostridia bacterium | reverse complement strand
TTTCAAAAACTATTTAATTGTCAAAGTTCATGTTGCCACTTTTGAGTGTCAACATTCGTATTTTACACTATCTCTCTTCTCTTTGTCAACACTTTTTCAAAAGTTTTTCACCTTTTTTCAAGTTTTTTCTTAATATTTTTTCATTTTTATCCACAACGTGGCCGTGTGTTTTCAAACAATCGCACAAAAGTTTCTAAAAATGTTAAACTTACCTTCTTTCAACAAAAAAATGACCTCGTGCGGTCATTTTTCTATTTTCTTATATAAATACCTGGATACTTTTTCTTTATCTCGTTCAAACAAAATTCCACGCTTTGATTGAGATTTTGATGTGTTGTGTCAACTATGATTGAATCCGGCATAATTTTTATTGCTCCATGTTCTCGGTGAATGTCATTGAAATCACGTTCGCGAAGTTCCTGCAAAATATCTTCAAATGTCACATCATTGCCGAGAGCCTTTTGTTGTTCATATCTTCGCTGTGCCCTGACCATTTCATCTGCAGTGCAGAAAAACTTAAAATCGGCATCCGGCAAAACAAAACTGCCTATATCTCTTCCTTCCATGACTGTGTTATTGTCACTTGCAAATTCTCTTTGTAAAGTCAAAACCTTCTTTCTTATGCAAACAAATGGCGAAATTTTGGCAGAAAGTTCGCTGATATCCTCCGTTCGCAGATATGCGGTGTAATCAATTCCATTGACAAAAACATGCTCTACTCCATCCAAAAATGAGACTTTTACACTGATCTGTTTAGCAAACTTACAAATATACTTTTCATCAATTTTGTTGTCATCCATATGCATATATCTAAACGCACACGCAATACCTCTGTAAACCGCGCCGGTGTCAAACACTCTGAAACCAAGTCTGCGTGCGAGTTCTTTTGTTATTGTACTTTTGCCACTGCCAGCATATCCATCAATAGCAATTTTGATGGTCCTTTTTTTCTCTGTCAACTGACTTTTGATAAGGTTATAACAAAATTCTACCGTTTCATCAAAATCCATATCGGTGTTGTCTACGATAAAACTCTCATCGGTTGGCATAAGCGGAGCAACCTCTCGTGTGCTATCACGCAAATCACGCTCCTGCAAGTCTTTCAATACCTTTTTAAATGTCGTTTTCACTCCATTTGCAACAAGTTCGGCATATCTTCGTTGTGCTCTAACATTTGCATCAGCGGTTAAAAATATTTTGACATCTGCATTTGGCATAACTACTGTGCCAATGTCACGCCCTTCCATCAAACAATCATGTTCTTTGGCAAACCTTTGTGCAATTTCAAGATACTTTGCACGAACCTTTGGAAAAACCGAAATTTTTGAAGCAAGTTGGCTAACCTTTTCACTTCTCAAAAAATCTGTCACATCTTCGCCATTGACAAAAACATGTTGAACATCACCAACAAACGAAACTTTGACCTGTACTTTTTCCAAAAATTTGTCAACATTCTCCTCGTTCATCGACTCAAAGCCTTCTTTGTCAAACTCAAAGCCCAAGCCACGAAAAATTGCCCCTGTGTCTAAGACCTTGAAGTTTTCGCCAAGTCTTTTTACAAGTGCTTTGACAAGTGTTGATTTACCACTACCTGTAAATCCATCAATCGCAACGTTTACCATTTTTCCCTCTCTCACTTTTTGTAGTCACTTAAGACAAATTTAATTCCATTTGAAAATTATCATTCGAGTTCACACTCTTTTTTCATTTCTTTTTCGATATATTTCAATGCTTTCTTTTTTTGTAAGTCTTTCCCCATTTTTATGTCATCTATAGTTTTTGGTATGTAAACATCCGCCCTGATCACCCCTTCATAATCAAAGACCTTGATTGTGTCAGATTTGATTTTGCAATGTTTATCCGGCAAAGTGCAAAAGTCAAAATAATGCGTAGAATATGAAAATCTTTTGTTCTCAACAGCATCTCTACCTGTCCAACCATATCTTCGTGTTGGTTGACCGGCATTTGTGCCTAAAAATTTTGCATTGCAAAAATATTTTAAATCTGCCAAGGCAAAAGTTCCGCTTGAAAAGACTCTTTCATTCATCAAGACATAGGTTTTGATTCTGTTTTCAAACAGAAATTCAATAAGTGGATGAATAACTTCACTATCGCCACCAACATTGTCTCTCAAATCAACAAGACAAGCCCTTGGCATCTTTTTTTCGCATACCTTTTCAATGTCCTGACAAAACTTGTTAAAAGGATATTGTGGACAACTTTGACATGATGGATACCTAACTTCTAAAATACTATTTTTTAATCTGAATTGGTATGGCACACAAACATCTTTAACAGTGTTTTTGCCACTTTCTAACTTAACATCATTACTTAAACAAGTCTTAACATGCACCTTACCACTTTCTGTCGTGTAGAAGATTTGATTGTCACCACTTCCCATATCCACCATTGCAAGCGCCTTTGGAGATTTTAACAAATCAAAAACTTTTGTAAAAAACCACTCATCAACTTCATAAGGAACAACTTCTTTCAACTTTTCTACAACTTGATTTATGTCATGTTCGTTGATTTTTACAACTTGTTCCAACTTTTTTCCACTTTTTACAAAAAGTTTTCTTTCAACGAAAAACAAATCATCAGCATCGACATGGTCAAAAGCATAACGATAACTAGTGTGAGCATCCTTAAATAGTGCAAACAATTTTAAAATTCCTGCATCAAAATGAAGTTCATCCAATGTGTCAACATTCTTCAAAAACTCTTTTTTATGTTTTTGAAATTCTCTTTTTGATATGGAATGATAAAGATTGACATGCTCCTTTTCCAATCTGTCAAAAATTTCATTCACCAGCTCTGTCCTTGACATCCACTCCCCCAATTTTCACTTCTAGTATATAAAATTTTAAGATTATAAGGCAAGCAAAAATCAAAAGTTTGACATTTTAGATGACAAATTTTCCTTTTCAAAAAAAATTGCGAAATTTTCTTGACAAATCACTCAAATTATAATAAAATGTTTGAGCAAGCATAAATTTCGGGGTGTGGCTCAGTTGGTAGAGCGCGCGGTTTGGGACCGTGAGGTCGGGGGTTCGAGACCCTCCACCCCGACCAGCAAACTTTGTTTGCAACTGCAAAAAATATCAAGGGCCTTTAGCGCAGTTGGTTAGAGCAACCGGCTCATAACCGGTCGGTCCGCGGTTCGAGTCCGTGAAGGCCCACCAAAAATTTTTGAAAAATTTGTTGATATTGTTTGCAAAACCATTGTGGAATGTGATAAACTCAAAAAGTGTCTGGCAAAAACTTTGGCTCGGTAGTTCAGTTGGTTAGAACGCTAGCCTGTCACGCTAGAGGTCGAGGGTTCGAGCCCCTTCCGAGTCGCCAAATTATGCCCAGATAGCTCAGTCGGTAGAGCAAGGGACTGAAAATCCCTGTGTCGGTGGTTCGATTCCACCTTTGGGCACCAGCCGAAAGGCAAATTTTTTTATGATATGCTGGCGTGGCTCAATGGTAGAGCAGCTGACTTGTAATCAGCAGGTTGAAGGTTCGATTCCTTTCGCCAGCTCCAAACGAGAGAGAAATCTCTCACACATGGGTAGGTTGCAGAGCGGCCAAATGCAACGGACTGTAAATCCGTCGACTATGTCTTCGATGGTTCGAATCCATCCCTGCCCACCACCTTTAAATTAGTATATTTAGTTATAAAAAATAAAAATCTAAATAAAGGCCCACCAATTTTTGTAAACATTGTAAGGAAAAACAACAGGCGAATCGCCTGTTTTTTTGTTGCTTCAATCTTTTGTTTTATTACCAATTTTAAGACTTATGACCCCTCCTCCAATTTTTTCTTTAAGTTTTCCAAAATTTTGTTTTCAAGACGAGAAACCTGTACTTGTGACACCCCAAGTCGCTTAGCAATCTCACTTTGTGTCTTATCATAAAAATATCTCATCAAAATGATTTGTTTGTCGCGCTTGTCCAACTTTTCAATCAAATCTTTGAGAGCAAACTTATCGACAAAATCTTCGTGCTCCTGTCCATCATATCGGTCAATCATGGTCAAACCATCCTCTCCATCATCAAGTGGTGTGTAAAGTGATACCGGCATTTTTGCCGAGTCCATGGCAAGCACAACCTCCTGTGAAGTGATTTTAAAGTGTTCGGCGATTGTGGAAATTGATGGACTTTTGCCGTTTTCAGAAAGATAAGAATCTACAAACTTGTTGATTTTAAGGTTTAACCCCTTTATTGCTCTTGAAACTTTGACAGCGCCATCATCACGCATAAACCTTTTGATTTCGCCCACAACCATTGGCACAACATAGGTTGAAAACTTAACATTGAAAGAGCAATCAAAGTTGTTGATTGCCTTCAAAAAGCCCAAACAACCAAGTTGATAGAGGTCATCATTTTCAATGCCCTTGTCGCGAAACCACCTTACAACGCTTTTGATAAGCGGAGAGTTTTCTTGTACCAATCTTTCTTTGGCACTTTCATCCCCTGCCTGCGCCTTTTTGATAAATTCAAGAGTTTCATCCTGCCCCAGCATCCTAGCCCACCTTAACCGCAGGTGCAACGGCAATTTTTTTTGTCATCTTGACAGTTGTGCCAAAGGAATTGGAAAAGACTTGCACATCATCCATAAAACTTTCCATAACCGTAAAGCCCATGCCCGAGCGCTCGGCGGAAGGTTTTGAAGTGTAAAAAGGCTCGCGCGCTTTGGAAATATCCTTAATCCCAACACCCTTGTCGGACACAATCACGGTCACCATGTCATCTTCAAGTTCACAACGAAGTGTCACATCTCCCTTAACAGATGTCGGATAAGCATGCACCACACAATTTGTCACTGCCTCCGACACAGCAGTTTTGATGTCCGTTATCTCATCGACAGAAGGATTGAGTTGCACACAAAAAGAAGCCACACAAACTCTGGCAAACCCCTCATTTACAGACAAAGCCTTAAAGGTCACTTCCATAAAATTTGAATATTTCATAAAAACTCCTTATTTTTAAAAATAGAAATGTTAAACAAAATCATATTTCCCCATCAAACAATCTTCGGCATGAGCGAATAGAGCCCTGTCATCTTAAAAATTTTTTCTGCATGAGAAGATGGATTGGCAATAAAGATAGGAATGTTTCTGTCCTTCATATGCTTGTATCGCCCAATCAAAACGCCAATGCCTGTTGAGTCCATAAAATCAAGTTCCGAAAGGTCAATAATGATTTTTCTAAAATTTGGTTTATCGAAAAGTTCATCAAGTGTCATTCTTGTGTATGTGGCAGAATGTTCATCAAGTTCGCCACAAAGCAAAACATACAGAATCTCATTGTGAACACGACTTTTGATTTGCATATGCACTCCTTTTTCAAACCAATAATAGCATAAGAAAAATTGACAAAAACAGGAGAAAACAGCGAAATTTTTCCTTTTTTGTCAAACAAATTTTTCAATAATCAAAATACAAGTTTTAATAGTAAAATCAATATATTGTTGTATTATGTGTTGCATACTACGCTATATTTTGTGTAGTATGCAAATAAACACATTTATTGCAATTTTTTGAAAATCAATCACCTTTTCTTTGGCAATTTTATCCCATATGTGATATAATAAATTTGTTAAACATATCATCCACACCCCTCACTAATAAGGAAAGAAAAAATGCAAGAAGAAAAAGCCAAAATTTCACAAGAGCACAAGAATAAACAACAGGAAAAAATGGATATCATCATTGACACCGACCCAGGCGTTGATGATGCCATTGCTCTACTTTATGCCATTGAAAGCGACAGATTCAACATCAAACTTCTTTCATCTGCTGGTGGCAATGGCCCCATCGAAAACATCACAGCAAACGCCATTCATATTACTGAACTTTTTTATCAAAACATTCCTGTTGTGCAAGGTTCTAGCACTCCCCTTGTCAGACCGGCACATTATGCCACAAAAGCGCAGGGCAAAAGCGGACTTGGAAATTATTCTTACAACAAGAAAAAACTTAAGCACCAACCTATTGCTGGCGAAGCGTGCGATGTCATTTATGAGACATTGAAAAAAGAAAATAAAAAAATCAACATCATCTCAATTGGTCCAATGACCAACCTTGCAAAGATGATTCAAAAGCACCCAGACTGCAAAAAGTATATCAAGCAAATCATTTTTGAAAGTGGAACAAAAGAAAAAATTTATGGAAAGCCTTACAAATCATTCAATGTTGGTTATGACCCCGAGGCTGCCGAAGTGGTTTTCAAAAGTGGAATCAAACTTGTCATGGTTCCAATGGAACTTGGACATTTTGCCTACCTTGACCACCAGGACATAAAACGCTTTAAAAAAGCCAACAAAATCGGGAAAATCTACGCAAAGATGTTTAAAGGTTATCGCGACTATCATGTCGGCAAACTCGGCGCTGCAGTTCACGATGTATGCACAATCTACTATCTCACACACCCAGAATATATTAAAACCGAAAAGGCTTTCATTGAAGTCAAATATTACAAGACCGCCACAGATGATTTTGGCTATATTGATATTGACTTCAAAAAGAAACCAAATGCCACAGTGTGCGTTGACCTTGACATTAACATGTTTAAATATGATTTGTTTGCAGCGCTTGACAAATGCAAAAACTTAAAATAAATCTCTAATAACAAAATTTTTCTTTAAATTACGCACAATACTTAATAAAGAGGAGAAAAATGAAACATTACGCAAAATTTAAAACTTATCCAAATGGCGCGACACTCATTTATCGTAAACACAATTTGAAACACACAACCGTTGTGGCAGGCTTTTTGTTTGGAAAGAATCGTGACAAATATCCAGAGCCAACCGCCCATTTTGTTGAGCATATGTTCTTTAAAGAGACCGAAAATTTGTCAAATGAACAGTTGAAAAGACAGATGCAAGAGATTTTTTCATTTAAAAATGCCGCCACTTGGATTTTTATGGAAGCCATGATATTTACCCGTGCCAACAGAGCGCTTGAACCTTGTTTCAAACTTGGCTCAGAAATGCTTTTAAACACAAAATTTTCAAAACAATATGTCGAAGCTGAAAAGGGCGTAATTAAGCAAGAATTGTTAAGAAAACTCGCCAGTCCAGACTTTTTGTTTGGTTTCACTTGCAGAAGAAATCTCCGCTCTACCTACAATCTTGACACACAAGTGCTTGGAAGTGAAAAAGAAATTGACTCAATGACACCGGAAATTCTGAAGCAATTTCGCGATGAAAACTTTATATCAGAAAACTTTATCATCACCATCGAAGGCGGAATTTCCTTTGCAAAAGCAAAGCGACTTGCGGAAAAATACTATATACACAACCTTCACAGCAATCCAAACTATCCTGTTGACAAGACCACAGAGGCAAGTTTGCCAATTGACAAACCAGCAAATCTTTTGATTGAAAAAATCACATCCAAAAAGACAAAAGGCACCGTTTACATCAAACTCGACAATAACCTATTCACCCTTGCCACCCAAACACAACTTTCCATGCTTTGTGACATTTCAAGTGGTATTGGTGGAAAATTGTTTTCAATATTGAGAGATGATGGGCTGGTCTATAGCACACAAATGTATTACGAAAAAGGACAAAATCACCTTGCATTGGCAATAGATTTTGCTTGTTCTGCAGATAATGTCAACAAAATCATCTTCAACATCGGCAAACTGTTTGAAGAATACCGCACACAACCATTTGATGAATCTCTTTTGTCCAAGAAAAAGGAAAATGCTTTAATAAGAAAAGATGAAAGTGTCGATGACATTTACACAAACAGATTGTTTACAGCCTACACATTCAATGGCAAAGAGACCTTGACAAAAAGATATATCAAGGAAAGAAAGAAACTCTTCCAGAACATCACCCCAGATGATATGCACAATCTCTGCAAAAACATTTTCTCAAAACCAGAAAACATCTATGTTGCATTGCAAACAGATGCAAAACCTGACAGTTTTTACACATACGAGCAAATGCAAAAACTTTTAACCAAAAAGCCTAGACAAATGAAAATCAAGTCAAAAGGATCAAAAAATGCAAAAGTAGAAAAAACTGAAACAACACCAAAGGCAACTGTCAAGGCAAAATCAAAGAATAAAACCAAGTCCATAAAATAATCAATAAAACATGGAAAAATATCAACAAACCGCAAGAATAAACACTAATCAAACAAAAAAATACACTCCAAACGGAGTGTATTTTTTCAACACAAAATCAAATTAAATCAAAATTTAAGATTCTAAAATTACTGCAATTCAACAACTGCGCCTGCTTCCTTGAACTTAGCTTCAAATTCTTTAGCTTGAGCAGCAGCAACATTTTCTTTAACCATTTTTGGTGCGCCATCAACGATAGCTTTTGCATCAGAAAGTCCAAGTCCTGTGATTTCTCTAACAACTTTGATAACAGCAATCTTGTTAGCACCAACTTCTTT
Source organism: uncultured Clostridia bacterium (assembly GCA_944362545.1). GTDB lineage: Bacteria > Bacillota > Clostridia > Christensenellales > UBA1242 > Caccovivens. The sequence goes on along the minus strand of CALVTJ010000006.1, from coordinate 58,966 downwards.
CAAGAAAATGTTGAATTCGCTCTTTTCTTCTGCAGGAGCAGCGGCAGCACCAGCAGCTGGGGCAGCAGCAACTGCAACTGGAGCAGCAGCGCTAACACCAAATTCTTCTTCAAGAGCCTTAACAAGGTCAGCAACTTCAACAATAGTCAATTTCTTAATTTCTTCAACAATATTCTTAATATCAGCCATTTTTAATATCTCCTTTTAAATTTTTTGATGATTTTGTTATGCGATTTTTTTAATTAAGTCAAGATGACTTACTTTGTTGCAACCGCATTTAAAGCAACAACCAACCCACGAGTTGGAGCTGAGAGAACTCTGCACAAACTTGCAGCAGTGTTGTTCAAAGTTCCCAACAGTTTTGCAATCAATTCTTCCTTTGATGGAAGTTTTGCAAGTGCTTCGATGTTGTGAGCATCAACGCTAACACCGTTCAAAATTCCAAATTTGATAGCCATTTTCTTGGAATCTTTGATGAAATCACAAATGATTTTTGCAGGAGCAACTTCATCATGATATCCAATAGCAACAGCAGTAGTGCCTTCAAAGTAATTTTCAGAACACTCAATACCAAGGTCAGAAAGTGCTTTCAACATCAAGCGATTTTTGTAAACTTTGTAGTCACAACCGTTTTCACGAAACTTTTTGCGAAGCGCTGTGTCTTCTGCAACAGTAATTCCACGGTAGTCAACAAAAGCGATAGTTTTTGCTTTGGAAAATTTTTCTTTAATCTCTTCCACAAGTTGTTTTTTAGCCTCTAAATTAGCACTCATGTCTATACCTCCTCCTTTTAATAAGATTTTGTGTTTTTGCATTAAAAAATCTCTATGACAAGGAAAAGTCATAGAGATAGAAATTCAATCACCATACTTTTCCTCGGCAAGCACACAAAAGTGTTTACGCTCAACGCACTTGCGGTCTTCGGAAGATTTTTAATACTTGCATAGTATATCAATAAATTTTTCATTTGTCAACAATTTTTTACATTTTTTCAATATTTTTCTTAAACGCATCATAATTCATCTTTCTTTTTGTCAAAAATACCAAGAAAATCTCTCTTCTGCAAAATTTTATGCACAACTCTTAACATAGCAAAAAAAAGAAAGCCCTGCGACCTTCTTTTTTATTAGATTTTAAAAGCACAAATCATCCCAAGCCTCATATATCAAATTTGTGTTTGCTCTGACTGTCACTTCAATGTAGTAATAGTCATATGGATCTGTTTCGTTCAAAGAACCGCTAGTATTAAAGTTTGGATAGTATCCAACAACATAAACATTGACATTTTGCCATCCTTCACTCTGCTTAACTTCAAGATAAGCCGTTGTGAACTGCAAATTGATTCCGCTTGCTGTCCACCATCTGTTTTCAAGTTTGGAGTGGAAAACTCCACCATTTTGCTTTGTAAATGTCTGTGGTTCTGTAAATCTCAATTCCACAAAATATGAGTTGTTTGATATGAATGATGGTGGCAATTGGGTTCCGTTTTCGCCGGCACTTTCAGTGTTTTCCTCAATGGAATAAGTAAACAGACTGCCATTGAAAATTGCACTGATATATGATTGACTGAATGCTTCGTTGTAAATCTTCATAAATTCATCATATCTCTCAGTTCCAACACTGAAACTTGCATCAGCATTTGCTGTGCCAGGATACAATTTCACTTGATCAAAGCCTCCATCAATAAACCTTGGTTTCAAACTTACAGGCACTGCTGCCAAAACAATGATGACAACTGCCAATGCGAATGCAAAACACATGCCAACAATTGTGGCAATTCTCCTATTTTTCTTTTTCTTCAACAGTTTATCAGTTTGAATTTTGGCATAAAGTTCATCATCAGAAAGGTTTTCATATTGCGACAAATCTTCCTGTTTTGATTTTTTCTCTTTCTTTGTCTTTTTCTTTTTGCCATTTTCAGCATTTTCCGCATCTGTCACAGATTCTGTTGCAACATCTGTCGGTTCGGCACTTTCCACAATTTGTCCTTCTGTTTGTTTTTCGATTTGCTCTTCATTTTGTGGAGTTGTCACTTCTTTCTCTTCCATTAGCCTTCCTCATTTTTGTTGTCATTTTTCTTTGTTTCTGTTTTTTCAGTCTTTGTTTCTGTCTTTGCATTACCACCTTCAGTTTTCTTTGTGGTTTTGCGAATGGTTTTTGTCTTTTTCTCAACCGGCTGTTCAACCTTGGCAGTCACTGTTTTAGTCTTTGTTTCAACCTTTGGTTGCTCACTCTCCTGATTTAAAGATTGTTCAAATTTTACATAATCTTGCTTCAAGTTGTCAAGTTCCGCTTCGGTTATTATACCCATTTTCACAAGTTTTTCACCTTCGGCAATCTTTTTTCTATAACTTGCAAGTTTGTCTTGTTTGTCCTTTTCTGCCTTGATTTTGGCTTCCTTTTCCTTTTGCTTCTTCTCTTTTTCATCCATTATCTTGACAATTTCTTCGGTTTTCTTTCCCGAAAGAACCATGTCAACTTCTTCTTTATAGATAGTCTCTCTTGCAAGCAAAAGTTTTGCCATTTCATGCAAAATGTCAATGTTTTCAGAAAGCACTTGCTTTGCACGTTTATAATTGTTATTCAAAATAGTCATTATCTCTTCATCGGCAATTCCAGCAAGTTTTTCGGAAAAGTCGTTTTTGGTCTGATAATCTCTTCCTATAAACACCTGTGTTGAATCCCCAAGCGACAAGAAACCAATCTTTTTGCTCATACCCCAATCATAAACCATGGCTTTGGCAATCTTTGTAGCATGCTGAATGTCAGAAGATGCTCCGCTTGTGATGTCTTTGAAGATGAGTTCCTCGGCAATTCTTCCGCCCATGCTCATAGCAATGGTGTCGTTTGCCTTGTTGTAAGACATAGTCATGTCATCTGTTGCAGGGCGACTCATAGTGTAGCCACCAGCGCTTCCACGTGGAATGATTGACACTTCTTGCACATCATCACAATATTTAAGTTTCTTTGCCAAAATGGTGTGACCTGATTCATGATAGGCAGTAAGTTTCCTTTCCTGTTCGGTAAGAACTCTACTCTTCTTTTGAGGTCCCATAATCACTTTATTGATACCTTCTGTGATGTCTTCCATAATGATTTTTGGTCTACCTGCCCTTGCTGCCAAAATAGCCGCTTCATTGAGCATATTTTCAATGTCTGCACCAGTAAAACCTGCGGTTATCCTTGCAAGCACACTGAAATCAACATTTTCATCAATAGGCTTGTTTCTTGCATGGATTCTCAAAATTCCTTCTCTGCCCTTGACATCTGGGACGTGAACATATATCTGTCTGTCAAAACGCCCTGGTCTTGTGAGTGCTGGGTCCAAAACATCACTTCTGTTTGTGGCAGCAAGCACAATGATGCCCTCGTTTGGCTCAAAACCATCCATTTCCACCAAAAGTTGATTTAAGGTCTGTTCTCTTTCATCATTTCCACCGCCAAGTCCTGCGCCTCTTTGACGACCTACGGCATCAATTTCATCAATAAACACAATGCAAGGTTTGTTTTTCTTTGCTTGGTCAAACAAATCACGCACTCTTGATGCACCAACTCCGACAAACATCTCAACAAAGTCCGAACCACTTATGGAGATAAATGGCACCTTACTTTCACCTGCAACCGCTCTTGCAAGCAAAGTTTTTCCTGTTCCCGGTTGACCAACGAGCAAAACACCCTTTGGAATCCTTGCTCCAAGGTCGGTAAATTTCTTTGGATTTCTCAAAAATTCAACAATCTCTTGAAGCTCTGCCTTTTCTTCATCCATGCCAGCAATGTCGGAAAATTTAACTTTCGACAAGGCATAAGATTTGACTTTGGTCTTTCCAAAGTTCATGGCATTTCCGTTTGCTCCACGAACCATTCGGTAGAGCATCCAGAAAATGAAGATAGCAAACACGATGTAGAGAACTGGAACTAAAATATCCCAAAAACTCATTCCTGCAGGAGCCCAATCAAAGCCAACATCCGTGTATTCACCATTTTCTATGGCTTCACGAATGCTGTTCATAAAACTTGAGTCGCAATTGAAATAAAAGTCTGAATAAGTAGGCATTTGGTTTGATTGATATCTAGAGCCTTCAACAATGATATAGCCAACACTGTTTTTAAAATACACAAATGTTGCCTTAAGCGGTGTCGGCTCTTCTTCACTTATTGTGTAGGTTCCATTCAACAAGTCTTTGACATCACTTTGGTCAATTCTTCTTCCGTTGTCTCCAAAATCAACAAACAGCAAAGCGAACAAAAGCAAGACAACCAAGATGACAATGACATAAGATAACTTAAATCCCCCTTGTTTTTTTTCGTTCATAAACACTCCTTGTTATTTCTGCAAGCATGAACAAATTGTCAGTTTTCTTTAGTTAAGCCAATTTCAAAACTTGCAATAATACACTAGTGTATTCTAGCACAAAAGAAAAAATAATACAAACAAAAATCACTATTCCTCTAAAAATTTTATGTCAAAATTTTGTGAAAAGTTTACTTTGCTCCAAGATTGATACTCAACATAAATACGACATGATTTAGATAATCATCTTTGTCTTCCAATGAATTTATAAATTTGTCGAACTCTTTTTTGTTTGTGTTGTGCATAATTGTGTAAAAATCCAAAATGTCTGTTTTATACTCGCGCATAATTGCAATACCATCTGCCACCGACTGTCTAACTTTCTTTTCAAGCGCTTGCAATGCCTGCGGAGTGATCACAAAAAACTCAATGTTCTCTTCAATCATGCTCTCTTTGTTGTCAATTTCAGTAAGTGAAAGAGAAAGTGTTAAATCAATTTGGAAAATTGGCACTCCATTTTTGTAAAGCACCTTGTTTTTGATCTTTTTGTCCTTTATTTCAAAGGTCAAATTTGCCTCATCAAAATGTTCATCTGAAAAATTTTCAAGTTCAATTGCTCCGGAATTGAACCCCTTTTTCATGAAATTGATGTTTTTGACATCTTTACCAGAGATTTTTGCCACTTTTTTTGCATCCTTGCAGATGATGGTGTCGCCATTATTGATTATGGCTTTCTGCGAACTTTCTCCGCCCGATGCACCGCTTCCGCCACTTCCACTGTCTTTTCCGCCGCCCGCAGAAACGGTGATACCGTTATCCATGCCTTCTTCCAAAACAAGATAAGGCACAACAGATGACCTTGTTGGCCCAAAAAGTCCCTTAAAGAACAGTTCCAGCGATGAATCAGTGGCATAGATATACTCACTGTTGTAAGTGACAAGTTCACTCACTTTCACCGAGCTTCCACTGTCAAGTTGTTCCGCAACTTTCAAAAAATCTTTAGCACTTGCATCAGTCACCACCATTTTTGTACTAGATGACATGTGTTTACTTCGAGAAAGATAATCCAAGCATCGTGTTATGTCATTTTCCAACAACTGTTCGTTGAACACCACCAATTTAACATGAGAAAGTCCAATCTGCCTGCCTATATGCAGTCCAGCATAGTCCATCGCCTCTGAAATGCTTTGTCCTTGCGCAGAGATAACCTTATATGTTTCGGTAAAGGTCTGCTCCGCTATTGGAATGAATGTCAAAAACGATACTTCCAAATTTTCTCCATTTCCAACACTATCAATGCCGATTGCCGACACAATAGCATAACGATTTATCTCGGCAGTTTCTCCCAAAGCACCAAACCCATAGACACAGACTATAAAGATAAAGACAAAAACCATAGGAGTTTTACACAATCCTTTCAAATAATTTTTCATTGTCACTCTCTCCTTCTTTCATTGCTTTTAAAAGTTAACAGGACAAGATTGACAAACGGAATGATAATAAAAGAAAAGATGGAAAGATAAGTGGCTATTCTCTCGCCAAAAAACACTGCACTTTCGATGTTGCTGATCAAAAGCCAAACAATCAGCACAAACAAAAAATTAAATGACAACACACCATATATATCACTTATCCTTCCAAACAACACACCAAAAGAACTCATAAAAATTTTCAAATAGATTGCCAAATGAAAGTAAGTGAAAATGACAATCACAATCATGGAAATTATGTCAATCCTCCCCAATCCTCCATATTCTTTCACATAGGCCATAATCTCAAAAATTGCATATGGATGCATAAAGGCAGTGTAAGTGTAAGAGAAAATAAACACAACAATGACTGCAACTACAAGCACCATAGCAACACCCGAGAGCGAAAACAAAATCTTCCACTGTCCCTTTTTTATGTCAATTTTATCCATAAAAACAAACAAAAAGATAGCATCACCAAAAGAAGCAGTGTGCTTGATAACTGTCAAAAACCAAGCGGAAGCGGTTGTTTCAAAAAAAAGCGGATTACTGTTTATATCAAAAATGCCTACAACAATGCAAAAGAGTGTGATTATCACCACAACAGGAAAAAACAACTGTGCGGTTCTGCCCATGACACGAAGTCCAGAGAAAGCAAGATGATTTATGATTGGCAAAAAACAGAGCAAAAACATGAAACTGTCTGCTTCTTTATAAATTAAATCTTTAAAAAAGACATAGGTGACATTATACAAAAGCACTGCCTTGCTAAAGAAAAATAACATAAAAAATGCAAAGACAATCTTTGCGATGATTTTGCCAAAGCGTGCCCGCAAAATCTCAGCAAAAGATTGACTTGGGAATTTTGTTTTGATCTTGTAATACAAAAATATCAATCCCATTTCCAACACAAAAAGCAAAACAGGAATGAAAAAAGCTTCCACATTTGCTCCTTCATAGAGCAAAGATGGCAAAACTAAAATTTTGTTGGCAAAAAGCAGAATAAAAAGCAAAATACTCGCCTGCCAAACATTTAAGTTCTTGTCCCTAACCATCGTTTCTATCCTTGTTTTTTGTTTTGAAAGACTTTGGTCGTTTTTCCATGTCACTTAATGGCACTTTGATAATTCCATCCTTGTTGTCTCCCAAAATAAACGGTGAAAAAGGAGCAAGATAAGGTGCACCATAGTTTTCAATTGAGTTTGCGTAAGCAAGAAAATAAATCATCCCGCCAATTAGCCCCAACAGCCCAAGCGAGGCACCGATTATCAGAAAGACAAACTGCAAAACATTGATTTGTGCAGATTGTTCCGGAATTGTGTAAAGAGCAATTTTCGCAATCGCAACCACGATGACAGATGGCGGAGAGATAAGTCCCGCTTTAACGCCTGTGTCTCCCAAAATGAGAGCCCCCACAATGGATGTTGCAAGCCCCAAATAACTTGGCAGACGCAAACTGACCTCATACAAAATTTGAAAGAGCAGAGAAATGAACAAAATTTCAATAAATGGTGTAAATGGCACCTGTTGCGTGGCATCTGCAATGGTTATGAGATATTTTATCGGCAGGATGTTATAATGAAAAAGTTGCAATGCAATATAAGAGCCAGGTCCTATAATCGCAATCAAAAGACCAATGAGTCTTATCACTCGTAAAAAGCCGGAATATATGTAGTTTGTGTAATAATCATTACTGTTTTGTAAATCTTCAAGAAAGACAAATGGAATTGTCAAAACTATTGGCGAATTATCCACAATTACTGCCACCCTGCCTTCCAACATCTTGGCGGCAACAATGTCCGGTTTTTCGGTGTTTCCAATTTGTTTAAAAAGTGAATTTGGTCTGTTTGAAAGAAGTGATAAAAGATAATAAGAATCCACCACTCCATCAATCTTGATGCTTTGAAGTTTCTTTTTAATCTGTTTGACAATTTTCATGTCGACAATTCCATCAAGATAAGCCAAAATAACCTGCGTTTTGGTTGTCGAGCCAACTTCGGTTTGTTCAAAGACAAGTTGGCTCGAATAAAATCTTCGCCTCAAAAGTGTCATGTTGGTTTTCATATCTTCAGTAAAACCTTCTCTCGGTCCCATGATAACCGGTGAAGTAGGAGGTTCAGTCGGCGTGCGCATGTTGTATTTTTGGATGTCAATTGCCAAAATTTTGTTGCTGTTTGACACAAACACCACCACCGACCCCTTCAACACCTTTTCAATAACTTCATTTTGTTCAATCTCTGCAACATCGTTGGCTTCAACAATTTGACAGAGCGTTTCAAAAGAAAACTCTCCTTTCCACTTTGAAACAGGCTCAAAAATCGCCTGCGAAAAAATGAGATTGTCCGTTATACTCTTCAAATAGACAAACCCAACCAGAACATCGTTTTTCTTTACTATTCTGCCTGTCACATCAATGGAATTGTGCAGTTTTTCCTTTATTTTTTCAATTTCTTTTTCGACTTTCATTTTCCCTCTTTTTTGCTAGTATAATCAAAAAGAAGAAAAATATATAAGATAATCAAAATCTGTCACTTTTCCGCTATAAAACAAGACAGTCAAATGCTGTCCTGTTTTAAAATGTTTAATAAATCTGTGTTAAAGCACTTTCAAGCGCACAACCATTTGCCAGCGACTTGATTTGCACAACAGCATTTTCAAAATCCAAGTTGTTTAAAATCAAACCGGCATTATCAAAGAGATAGACAAATCTTCCACTCTCTTCTTCAACACTGTTCGCGGTCAATGTACCCTTTAAAACACCATCTTCAAAAATCTGAAATTCTTGCACATACTGCAAACAGGTCACGTGCAAAGAAAGATTATCCCTTTGGACATCCACAATCTCATTTGTTCGCTTAATCGCCAAACTCACACCATCCCCTACAAAAGATGGCAAAAGATTGTTGTCGGTCGAAACGCCTTGCACATACACCTGAAATTCTCCCACCGGCACACTTGAAACCGAGCATGAATTTGTTTGTGTATCTATGGTCAACACATCACCACTTCCATTCACAAACAAAACACGATAACTGTCCGCCTGATATATTGCATCCCAAGACAATGTTTCATTTTCTTCATCAAAAACAAGAGTAGAATAGTCAACTTCACTCAAGTTCCAAGTTGCCATCCATTGCACTGGAGAACAAAACTCTCCATTGCCAGCACCATTTTCTGTGACAAAACGTGCAGAAAAACGATAATTTTCTCCAGCCACAACATCCACACCCGAACTTGAAAGATTGCAGATGTTTTTGTCGCTGTCAACGGTTTTCAATGTGACATATTGTCCATCAAGTTGTTGTTCCACTTTAAATTGATAAGAAAATTCAGCATTATAGTCGGTTATCAAATAAAAATTGCCATCAATTTCTTCCACTGAAACAGAACTTGGTGTAGCATCCACAATTTTATTCCCAAGGAAAACCAAACACAATGCAACAACCACTGCAACAACTGCCACCGAAATCGCACTTAAAATTATCCAATGCTTTTTTGTCATATATTTATTATACCTATAAAGACATTTTTTTGCAATTTATTTCACAATTTTGACAAAAAAACAAAATAATTTAAATTCGCATATTGACAAACAAGGTCGAACATGATAAAATAAAACCAAGAATTTGGAGGTATAGTTATGAATATTTCAATGTTGGCTAGCATGAATTTCAGCAATCTTACAACAGAAGGATATGCAGCATTTGTTTTGTCACTTATCTTCACAATCGTAAGCATTGCAGGATTCATCTATTACGGAACACACAAAGAAGCAGGCAAAGTAGCACTCATTTTGACAACTTTAGTATTTCCTGTTATCACAATCTTCTTCTGGATGTATTTGATTATGAATGTTTGGTCATATTCCATCCCTGTTTCACTTGGCGTAGCATTTGGAACAGCAATTGGTTATGCAATCGTAGCAATTGCCATTGCCTATCTTGTGGTTTACATCAAAAACCACAAAACAAAGAAAGCAGAAGAGCAAAAAGTTGTTGAGGAGACAACAGAAACAAAACAGACAGAAGAGACAACAGAAGAATCTGCAGAAGAAACTAAATTGTTGAATGCGCCTGAAGAAAACACAGAAACTGTTGAAGAAACAGCAGAAACCACTGAAGAAGAAAAAACCGAAAATGTTGAAGCAGAAAGCACAGAAACTGCCGAACAATCCACTGAAACAACAGAAAATACCGAAGAAGAGCCTGTTGAACAAGGCGTTGTGTTCTCAAATGAACCAAAGAAAACATTTGATGAACAACTCGCCGCATTGGATGAAGACAGAAGAAACTACTTCAACGAAATTTTTGAATATGCAATGGAAAAACCAGAAACAAAGTGTTCAAAAGCAAAATATCACAGAATGGTCAAGATTGGTGCAATGAAATTGTTGGATGCAAAGTTCTCAAAAGATGCACTTATCTGCAACTTCATGGCAGGAAGCAGTGAACTTAAAAACTACTCCAAGAAAGAAAAAGCAGTAAAAATCAAAGAAAAGCCTGTCATTCTTGAAATTGATTCTGCAGAATCGGTAAATGCCGCAAAATCTTTGATTGACATCGTATACAAAAACATTTCCGATGCCAAAGAAGAAAGAGCAGAAGAAAAGAAAGCCAAGAGAAGAAAACCAAGAAAGACCACTGAAGACAATGGCACCGAAAGTGGCGAAAACCAAACTGAAGGAAACGGCGAAAACGCATAACTAACTTCATAAAAAATTTAACAAATCCTATCAAAAAAGCCTTATCAAAATCTGATAAGGCTTTTTTATTTTTTGCGTTTTCTAATGACCAAATTTATTTAATCAAATTGACAATGCGGTTTGGCACATAAATCACTTTTTTGAGTGTCATCGTGCTGTTGTAGATGTCAGGATATTGTTTTTCAATCTCCTTCAAAAGTTGTTCTTGCGACACATCCTTTGCCACTTTGACAAGTTTTTTGGTCATCTTTCCGTTGACTTGAATTGGAAGCGTAATCGTGTCAGCCACCAAAAACTTTTCATCATATTTTGGCCAACTTTCATCCAAAATTTGTGTGCCAAATACCTTTTCAAAAATTTCGCTTGTGATGTGTGGAGCCATTGGATTAAGCAAAATCAAAAATGCTCGAAGTTCCTGCTTTGTGATAAACTTATCATCCCTCACCTTTTTGATGAATGTCATAAGTGCCGCAATGGAAGTGTTGAGTTTCAAATCTTCTAGGTCTTCTGTCACCTTTTTGACAAGTTTGTTAAGTTCAAAGCGATGTTCCTGTGACACTTCATCACCCTTTATCATATTCTGCAAAGCCCAAACTTTGTCAAGGAAGGATGTTATACCTGTGATGCCATCATAAGTCCAAGGTGTGTTGTCTTCATAACCGCCAAGAAAATGTACATGAAGTCTGGCAGCATCTGCGCCATATTTGTCGATAAATTCAAGTGGAGAGACTCCATTTGTTGAACTTTTACTCATCTTTTTGCCTTGATCATCCAAAATTAGTCCACTGCCCATTTTACGCTTGAAAGGCTCACGCGTTGGCACAGCACCAATTTCATATAAAAAGTTCTGCCAGAAAAATGCATAAAGCACATGGCGTGTGATGTGTTCAGTTCCGCCGGTGTAGCAGTCCACACTACCCCAATACTTCAACTTTTCAAAGTCGGCAAGGGCTTTGTCATTGTGCGGGTCAATGTAGCGAAGCCAATACCAACTTGACCCCGCCCAGTTTGGCATGGTGTCGGTTTCTCTTCGTGCCAGTCTGCCACATTTTGGACACTTGCAGTTTACCCAATCAGTCACTTTTGAAAGAGGAGAATCTCCATCTTCATTTGGAAGATAATCATCCGTTTCAGGCAAAACCAACGGCAAATCTTTTTCATCAAGTAGCACAGTTCCACAATGATCACAAAAGACAACTGGAAATGGTTCTCCCCAATATCTTTGACGATTGAACGGCCAATCTTGCATTTTGTAGTTTATCTTCTTTTCGCCGGCACCCATTGCAATGATTTTGTCGGCAATTTTTTGTTTTGCCTCTTTGACAGGAAGCCCATCAAACTCGGCAGAATTGAGCATTTTGCTGTTTGCCGAAAGATATTCTTTCTTCTCAACTGCCTTGTCTTTACAATCTCCCTCAATGACCTGAATAACAGGAATATTAAATGTTTTAGCAAAATCAAAGTCTCTTTGATCATGCGCAGGCACAGCCATAACCGCACCCGTGCCATAACCTGCCAAAACAAAGTCCGCAAGATAAAGTGGCACTTTTGCATTATTTACAGGATTTTTAACATAAATTCCTTCGACCTTGCATCCTGTCTTAACCTTCTGGTCGGAAAGCCGGTCAAACTCACTGCGCAAAGCAGTCTTTTTTCGATAATCTTCAATCTCTTTCCAATTTTTAATTTCTCCAGCATAATTGTCAATCAAATCGTTTTCTGGAGCAAGCACAACAAATGTCACGCCATAGATTGTCTCAATGCACGTTGTGAAAATATTCACCTTTCCAAGTTTTCTTCCACTTTCAGCAAACAGGTCAAAGCCAACCTGCATACCTTCGCTTTTGCCAATCCAATTTCGTTGCGCTTCTTTCAAATTTTCTGCCATGTCAATTTTGTCGATGTTGTCAAGCAGTTTTTCGGAATATTCACGCATTTTGAGATACCAAACCCAACGTTTTCTCTGCACAACATCTCCGCCACAACGGTCACATTTTCCGCCCTGGCTGTCCTCATTTGAGAGCACAGTTTTGCAATTTGGGCAAAAGTTCACAACTCCCTCTTTTTTGTATGCTTTGCCGTGTTTATAGAGTTGCAAAAAAATCCACTGAGTCCACTTGTAATAATTTGGGTCGGATGTGCAGAAAGTTCTGTCCCAATCAAAAGAAAGCCCAAGTTGTTTGGATTGGTCAAATGCTTTTTTTGCTCCATCTTCAACAAATTTATGTGGGTTTATACCCTTCTTGATGGCAGCATTTTCAGCAGGCAGACCAAACGAGTCTCCACCAATTGGGAAAAGAACATTATATCCCTGAAAACGCTTCATTCGAGCAAGCGCATCCGCCGGAACAGTTCCCTTCAAATGCCCCATATGCAAATTTCCACTGATATTGAAAAATTCATACAAAACATAATATTTTGGTTTTGTTGGATGAAAATCAACAGCCCTGAAAGAATGTTCATTAACCCATTTTTCTTGCCATTTTTTTTCTATTGTTTTAAAGTCATAATTTTTCATAAAAACTCCGTATCAACCTAAAAAGTCAAAAAACATTGAATGCTTCAGGCAAGTATCACACTTCTGTTTTAATTTTTGAAAAAACAGCAGAAGTTGCAATCCCAAACAACCCAGGAATATATAGCCAAAATGATACATCATGTGTTGTTAAAAAGTCCACAAACGAACCGGTCATCTGCAAAATTTCAAATCCTCCATTTGTCAGCCCGACCACGATGTCACACAAGAAGAACAACAAAAATCCAACAAATGTCAACCATTCAGTTTTGATATGCCACAAAAGCACTGCAAGCGACACCAAAAAGTTTATGATATACATCACTGCAATAAATTCTGTTGTGCCAAGCGTGAAATATAGTGGCAAGACATAATATGCCACCAAGCAAAGAGCCACTCTTATTGCCAAGTTTGCAACACGAGAGCCAATCCCTTTGTTTAAAAGCAAGGTATAGATAGCAAGCAAAAGTTGTGCCAAACAGAAAATGCAAAGACCAATAAACCTGCCTTCTTCAGATGGATTTAAAATCAAAAAGTAGTCCGCTACAACACAAACTGCCAAAATAAGTGTCATCAAAATCTTTTTTGAATCAATTCTCACAAACAAAAGTGAGAGCAAAAAGCACAGACAAACACATGCATAGGACAGATACTCTGGCTTTAAAAAAGAATCTTCAGGTAATGTTCCAAAAATTCTGTAAAAAAACACACCAAAAATCAAAATGGCAAAGATGATTGTCATAACCACCTTAAAAGGTGAAACTTTGTGATAAGCCTTTACGCGATTTGTTTTCATATGAAATTATAATAGCACAATTTTTTCGAATTACAAAGCAAATAAACAAATTTTTACAAATTGATTCCAAAATTGAGCGAAAATATTTCAGAAAAATTAGAATTTTTTATAAAATCAAAATTTGCTTTACATTTTTTACAAAAATTCTTATACTAAAGGAGTTGGACTAAAACTTTTTTCTAGGAGAATTTAATGAAAACATACAAAGTTATAATTGACACAGACCCGGGGGTTGATGACACAAACGCCCTTGTTTACATTTTGAATGACAAACAATTTGATGTAAAACTCATAACCATAGCAAATGGAAACATCAACATTGACACAGCCACTCGAAACATGTGCCACCTGCTTGACATCTTTAACAAGGATATTCCTGTCGTTGAGGGCTATAAAAATCGCCTTGGCAACAACACCGAGGATGCCTCATTTTTGCATGGGAAAGATGGACTTGGAGGATATAAACCACCAAAAACAACACATCATAAACCTTTGCCACAGGATACTGCAGATGCCGTTTATGAAACACTAAAAAAACATCCAAAAGAAATAACAATGATTATTCTCGGGCCGCACACAAATTTTGCTTACCTTTTGAAAAAACATCCTGACAGTGTCAATCTGATAAAAAATGTTTTGATGATGGGCGGAGCACCAAATGGCATTCAAAGTGACCCAAACCACAATTCCTTCAATATCCGCACTGATGCCCCTGCTTTTAAGATGACAGTTGACACAAAACTTCCAATCACTATGTGTCCATCAAGCATTGGCAGAGATGCTGGTTATTTTACCGAAGAACAGGTTGAAAAAATCAAAAACACAAACATCATCGGCAAGTTTTTGGTCAAGACGTTTGAAACTTATTGGGAACCAGGCTACAGTGACCGCAGAATTGCTACAAACGACATTTGTGCTGTTTATTATTTGACACATCCTCGCCTTTACAAAACAAAGCGCGCCGACATTGAAGTCGACACCAAAAAAAGCATCGGCAAAACCATTGCTCACTTTAACAAACACGGACAATTCAATGTTGTACTTGGACTTAAAAGAAAAAAGTTTATCAAACTGATGTTCAAAAAACTCAATGAGATGTCAAAAATTCAAATCACAGACAAGACTTTTCTCAAAAATATGAAGGACAAAAAATGAAACATCTGGGTTTTCCACCTGTCTTTGACAAAAATTCCAAAATTTTGATTTTGGGCAGTTTTCCAAGCGTAAAAAGCAGAAAAGTTGGTTTTTATTACGGTCACAAACTCAACCGCTTTTGGACAATGCTTGAAAAGATTTTTAATGAAAAAATTGGACAGACAAAAGAAGAAAAAATTGTTTTTCTTAAAAAACATCACATTGCTCTGTGGGATGTTGTGCAAAAGAGTGACCTAGAAGGTTCGGCGGACCTTGCACTTGAAAAATCACATATTGAAACAGCAAATTTCTCTTTTTTGCTCCCACCAAACACCAAAGTTGAGAAAATTTTATGCAATGGAAAGACCGCATACAACCTTTTTCAAAAAATTTGTCAAACAGATTTGCCCGTTTTGTGTATGCCCTCGACAAGTTCGGCAAACCCACGATTTGATTTTGAGCAATGGAAGAATGCCTTGACATCAAAACAGACAGATTATCAAATTTCAATGCAAAGATAAAAAAACAACTCCAAATCTGCGGGTTGTTTTTTAGTCGTCTTCATTTCAAAATCTGCAAAATCTTCTTTGCACGCTTTGCAGGAATTGGCGAAACCTGTTCGGACACGTGCTTGTCAATGCGCAAAACATAGGCAACAGTTGGCTCATTTTCTCTTCCGACAGGCACAAGGACTGTGTCACCTGCTTTCAAATTTTCAAAGGGGGAAATATACCAATAAACTTCGCCCGTTTCAAAGCGAACCTTTGCGAAATCAAAATATTTTTTCTCGCGGATGACTCCTCCCGCCAAAGAATGAATCATAACTTCTCCTTTTTACTTAAACTGAAGTGTTTGGTTGGTAGATTTTTACATAATCAATAGAATAAGTATTTGGGAACACCGTTTCATCATTTGGTGCACCAGCCCATTCTCCGCCAATAGCCAAATTTATCAAAATATACTTGTCATATCTTCTAAATGTGTCACAAAGTTCACTGGAAATGTCCATTCGAGTGTGAATAACATCATCCACATAAAACAACATCTGCCTGTCTGTCAACACCACACCAAATGTGTGAAAATCATCACAAAATCTCGTTGCAGTCAAAGAATATTCTCCATTCTGGCGATATTTTGAACCTTCCACCAAATTACCGCCATAGTGAATGGTGCTGTAAACGGTTTTCTCATCATCTCTTCCACAAATTGACTCCATTATGTCAATTTCACCTGTCACCGGCCACATTTGGATGTTAAAGACATCCGTTTGTCCCATAAGCCAAAATGCCGGCCACAATCCAACTCCTTGTGGCAGTTTTGCTCTCATCTCAAAAATGCCATAGCGAAAAGCGACCTTGCCCTGTGTTGTCAAACTTGCAGAAGTGTATTCCTTACCATTGCGCTTTTCTTTTTTAGCAATGATATTTAGCACTCCATTTTCAATCTCAACATTTTCATCTGCCATGCTGTCAGCATAGCTCTGCAATTCATCATTTCTGTTAACCTTGCTACCCTCAAAATTCCAATAACTTGTATTCAAAGAGTCACCATCAAATTCATCACTGAAAGATTCGTGATAACTCTCTTTTATCTGCGCAATTGTAATATCATCAGAGATTAGTTTATCATTTATTTCATCCGGTAATGGAAAACTCACAATGCAAAATGCACCTATCAAAAACAGTAAAACTGCAAAGACAAAACTTAAAATAACAAGCAAGGTGTTTTTCTTATCACGTATATTTTTCATAGAGATATGGTAGCACATTTTGTGACAAATAACAAAGAAAAAGCACAAATTACAATTTTTTACAACATTTAGCAATCAAGATAAAAAATTATATCTGCCTTTCCTTCTTGTTTTGTGCCCTTGTAAACATCAGTATCAAACCCACCGATGTGAAAACCAAATTTTATATAAAATAAACACGCAGAAAGATTGTTGTCCTGTCCCTGTGTGTAAATGCCATTGTATCCTTTTTGCTTGCAAACTTCCTTAGCCTTTTCAAGAAGCAATTTTGCCACTCCTTGATGGCGATAATCTTTTGAAACTTTAAGGTCATAAAGATACATAAACTTGAAAGGTGCATCCTGCAAAATGGCAAGTCCAACACACTTTTCTTCTTTGTATGCACCGATGAAAACAGAATTTTGTTTCATCTCATCAAAGTCATAATTCTCATCTGGAAAGCACATTTCTTTGACATTTCTGTCATCAAATTTCACAACATCAAAACTCCATTTGTCATCAACATAACACGGAAGCATTTTCCCAGTCAAAGCAAATGGTTCATTTGGAATGTTGATATCATTTTTGTGTTTTTTATCAATAATTTTTATTTTAAACATAATCACTCCTAAAAACAAAAATGTTCAAAAAACGGGCATACATAACTCAATTTTTGAACATTTGCTTACAGATTTGGCGCAGAGGAAGAGATTCGAACTCTTGGTGCGATTTCTCGCACACAGCCTTTCCAGGGCTGCACCTTAAACCACTCGGACACCTCTGCATAATTGGTTTAATAGGATTTTTATATTCAGTTGTTTTGGCCTTAAACATAAGTGTGGTTTAAGGTGCACTTGCACAGGGTTCCCGCAAAAAATATTTTTTGTGGGACAAGAGAAAAACAAGAATAAAGGCGATATTTTTTGACCACAGGGCAAAAATGAGCAACATTCGCAGTTTTTCTCGCGCACTCGGACACCTCTGCATAATTGGTTTAATAGGATTTTATATTCAGTTGTTTTGACCTTAAACATAAGTGTGGTTTAAGGTGCACTTGCACAGGGTTCCCGCAAAAAATATTTTTTGTGGGACAAGAGAAAAACAAGAATAAAGGCGATATTTTTTGACCACAGGGCAAAAATGAGCAACATTCGCAGTTTTTCTCGCGCACTCGGACACCTCTGCATAATTGGTTTAATAGGATTTTTATATTCAGTTGTTTTGACCTTAAACATAAGTATGGTTTAAGGTGCACTTGCACAAGATTATCCCATCAACAATATCAAATTTTTATAGTGCGAAATTATATTACCACAATAGAAAAAAGAATGCAAGCATTTTTGCCTGCAATCAATATTTTTTGTCAATAATGCCCCCGCCAAGACAAGTTCCATCAGCAGTGTAAAGCACAACAAATTGCCCTTCTGTGATGGCTCTTTGCCTCTGTGCAAAATCAACTTGAATATGCGTGTCATCAAGCACTTTGACATGAACTTTTTGGTCGGGCTGGCGATATCTAAATTTGGCAAAACAATCAAACTCTTTCTCTTGCGGTTTTTCTGGAATCCAATTGAATGTGTCAGCAAAAAGTCCATTTGAAAAAAGTTCCGGACACTCTCCTTGACTGACATAAAGGATGTTGTTTTCAAGGTCTTTTTTCAAAACGAACCATCTTTCGCCGTTTCCGCCATGTTTACCACCGATGTTAAGTCCTCTCCTTTGCCCAATGGTGTAATACATAAGTCCATCATGTTTGCCGACAACTGTTCCATCAAGCGTGCAGATGTTGCCAGGTTTTGCAGGAAGATATTGTTTCAAAAACTTTCTGAAATTTCTCTCCCCAATGAAGCAAATGCCCGTTGAATCTTTCTTATCCGCAGTGCTCAAATCGAGTTCGTGTGCAATTTCTCTTACCTGTTTCTTTTCAATGTCTGCAAGCGGAAAAATCACGGATGAAAGTTGCTCTTGCGAGAGTTGGTTTAAAAAGTAAGATTGGTCCTTTGTCAAGTCCTTTGCTTTTGCAAGATATGTCTTTCCATCTTTTTGATAGGTCTTTGCATAATGCCCTGTGGCAATCATGTCCGCACCAAGTTCTCGTGCCTTTTCCAAAAATGGACCAAATTTGATTTCACGATTGCACAAAACATCTGGGTTTGGAGTGCGCCCTGCTTTGTATTCATTTAAAAAGTAAGTAAACACACGGTCATAATATTCCTTTGCATAGTTGACAGAAAAATAAGGTATTCCAATTTTTGTGCATACCCTTTTGACATCTTCATAATCATCTTCGGCAGTGCATTGACCATCGTGTTCATCCCAATTTATCATAAAAAGTCCGATGACTTCATGTCCTTGTTTTTTGAGCAAATAGGCCGCCACACTTGAATCAACACCACCTGAAATCCCAACAACAATTCTCATTTTTTCTCCCCATCTTCTGTTTCTATAGCAACCGGAACTTTAAATTTTTTAAACGCCACATATACTATGCTGACCATCCATGCAAACGCGGCAATGCCAATCGGCAGGTAAAGATAGTAAGTTTCCAA
This sequence comes from uncultured Clostridia bacterium, assembly GCA_944362545.1. Taxonomy (GTDB): domain Bacteria; phylum Bacillota; class Clostridia; order Christensenellales; family UBA1242; genus Caccovivens. Next base: position 39,781 of record CALVTJ010000006.1, on the reverse strand, counting down.
ATATTCCACCATTTGTGCGTTAAAAATTGTGCAAAATATCAAATAAACAAAACACAATGACATCAAAATTCCCTTAATAAACTTTCCAACATAATAATAATGTGCTCCGGTGATACCCAAAAAAATTGTCAAAAGCAAAAGTTTGATATAACTGACATCTTTTGGTAAATCCTTTGTGTAAACAACAAAATCGGTGTCAAAGTGCAAAATTTTTTTCTTGGCTTCTTTGTTTGTGGCAAGTTCAAGTCGAGAAAACAGCAACCCACATTCTTCACATTCATGTTGGCTTGCCAAACACTTGTTTCCACAGCGCGGGCATTTTTTAAACTGTTTAACTTTTGGCTTGTTCCAATTGAGTTTCATATGCTGATATTTTATATTTTTTCCTGCCTATTGTCAAGCATAACAACATTCAAAACAAACCCAAAGTCAACGACAAAATCGATATTCAAAAAATTATTTTTCAATTTTCTCCGATGCCTTGTTGAAGTAAACAAAAGATGGTTTATCATCCGGCAAAACTTTCAAAATCTCCGCAAAAAGTGTTTTGGCATTTTTGTAATCTTTTTCAGTATAAGCCCTAACTGCGGACTCAAACTTGTTTTTATATTTTTTCAACTTATTTTTCATTGTGGAGCCATAGCAATCCAAACTCTCAAAAAGACCAATTTCTTTGCCATCCTCCAAAGTGAGAGAACCGGTGTAGCGATAAGTGAAATCAAACCCCTGTGGAAGTTCATTCAAAGTCCGTTGTGAAATCAAAATTTTTGTGCCAATATAAGAATTTATTTCTTCAATTTTTGTGGAGATTGAAACAACATCCGAGGTGATAGTTGGCGTTTTTCTGTCACCCTCTCCCACCACTCCAAACACCACATCATCTGAAAAAATTGCAATTTTTGCCTCTATGTCAGGAAGATTTTTCTGTGACTTGTTTTTCAAACCAATCTCGCTCAAAATGCTATGTGCACATTCAATGGCATTTTGAGATTTTGCAAAGACCGCCAAAATTCCATCACCCAAATATTTATCAACAATCCCCTCATATCTTTTCACAAGTGGAGAGACAATCTTCATGTAAGAGTTTACATAATTGAAATTTTCTTCCAAAGTCAAACTTTTTGAAATATCCACCGAACTTTTTAAATCACAAAACAAGATTGTGGCACTTTTTTGAACTTTTTTGCCTTGTTCCAATTGTTTCATTCCATCTGCACCAAGCAACTTAAAAAGTTGCTTTTGCACATTTTTCTGCATAGCCAAATCAATTTTTTTGACATTGCCCATCTTTTCTTTGTAATTAAAATTGATTTTGTTAAGCGAGTTTTCAATCTCTTTAAACTGCTTGCCTCCTCCAACCTTGATTGTATCATTTTTCGTTCTTCCATCACCAAGTTTTTGTGCATAAGCCTCCACTTTTGAAAGTGGTCTGCAAGCGAAAAGCACAATCACAAACACCGCTATCAAATAGACAAGCGTAGCAAGCCCCGCCCAAAGAAGATTGTTGTAAGAATTTTCCTGAGCAGTGATGTTTAAAGTAGCCTTGACAGATTCAGCCATAAGCCCTGTTTGATTTTTAATATCTACAATATACACCATAAAAATGCCATACACCAATGTCAATGGAATAAGAGAAAAGAAAATCACATTTGACAATCTTTGAGTTTTCAAAAATCTAAAAAATAAAATTGCAAAAAAGATATTAAACAAAATTTGAAAGACCAGTGCCACCCATGCAAGTGGCGTAAAGTTCAACTCAAAGCCACTGCCAGTTGGCACAATTGCCTGCAAGAGATACTTTGTCAAAAAGATGTTTGGCACAAACAGAAGAATTGTTATTACAATCAAAATTTTAGTTGAAGTTTTCATGCTGTTAGTTTGAGAAAGAAAAAATATTTCATGCACAAAAAGAAAAATTTTCATGCAAAGGTTGTCATATTTTGTCAATAATTGCAAATGATAAAAGAAAGGAGAAAAACATGACAAAACAAGAAGAAGTCACAAAATATCTAAACGCCATCTATCAAAACACACGCACGGCGATTCAATCTATTGAAGATATAATTGACAAAACAGATGATGAAAAATTGAAAACCGAACTTTCAAACGAACAGGATGAATATAACTGTCTTGCAAAAGAATGTGAAAATTTTGCAAAGGGTGAAAAAATTGAAGGGTTGAAGGACAACAATTGGGTAGAAAAAGCAAGACTGTGGACAAGCATAAATGTCAGCACAATGACAGACAAGAGTGCAAGAAACATTGCAGAAATGGTGCTCATTGGCACATTTATGGGCATCATCACCTGCATTAAAGACAAAGATGACCACAAAAACATCTCCAGCGAACTTGATGAAATCATAGACAAACTCTATGAATTTGAACGCAAAAACATTGACCGCCTTTTGCCATTTTTAAAAAATAAATAAAGAAATTAAAAAAAATTAAAGAAAAATATATAAAAATTCTGTTTTTTATATATTTTTTTATTAAAATAATCTAATTTTAAATTAAATTGACAAAAAATCTAATTTGTCGCCATTTTACGCACAGAGAAAAATTGAATATAATTGCCAAAATCATGAAAAAAACATATTTTTTCAATTTTTTTTACATTTTTTCAAAAATTTCTTGTAATTTGCAATTATAATCAAAATTTTTGCTCAAATTTATCACCATTTTTTCACTTAATGTGACAATTTTCCCACTTTCAAGTGTAAAAAGAAAAATGGCAGTTTTGGATGTTTGCATTTTGTCAATTATCTGTCTAAGTGTCACATCGCCATACACACAAAAAATGACAGGGCGGATGAAGTTTTTAAACTTTTTGCAAAAGATGTTTACTTTTTCATACTTACTTCCAAAACTCAAATCAAGCATCCCAACAAGCAAAAAACATGCAAACAAAAGATATGTTGGATTGAAATTGATAAACAAAAACACGACAAACAGCAATAGAAAAATCACAAACAAAAGAATATTGAAAATCATGGTTATGCGAAGAGCAATCTTTCTGTCACAAAATGCTGATGCTACATTGACAAAAATTCTTCCACCATCAAGCGGATATGCCGGAAGAAGATTAAACAGTGCCAGCACCACACTTACACTCACAAAATTTTCGGTGAAAAAATATGTCTGTGGAAACATCCACCACACACCTACAAACAAAAATGCCGACACGAGATTGGCAAATGGCCCTGCTAGTGCAATCTTGATTTCATCTCGAAAATCAAAATTGTTGTCAAAGTATGAAAGCGAAAACCCATATGGCGAAAGCGAAAATTTTGACAGTTTATATCCCAACTTTCTTGCCACAAGAAAATGCCCAAGTTCATGAATGACAATCGCCAAAACATAACTCAAAGCCGGCAAAATGCCAAAGACAAAAAACAGCCAAATCCAAATTATCACACTTATTGGATGAACGGAAAATTTTTTCATAGCACACTCATGCAAACAAAAAACAGCACCACCGCCACACACACCGAAAAAGTCACCCACAAAAATTTGGCTGAAAATTTGTGCTTAGGTCTTATAGTGGCATAATTTCTGCCATATGATTTTTGTTTGTCCACAAAATAATATATGCAACTTCAAATTCTTACAAAACAAAAAAAGAGCAATATTGCCCTTTTAATTTCAGTTTATTATGCGATGTTGTCATCGCCTTTCACGGTTTGCACCCCATCTTCATTTTTCAAAAAATCAGGAATTTCTTCATCTGGAAGTGGAAATTCATTATAAAGGCTGTCGCTCTTTGGCTGTTGGTCTTCGCCTGCTTCAATAACTTTAATTCGTTCCAAAAGACTGTCATAGTCAGGCAGCTCTGCCAAGTCTTTCAAATTAAAGCGTTTTAAAAAGTTTTCAGTCGTTCCAAACAAAAGTGGCTTTCCGACTGCATCCTTTCTTCCAATGACTTCAATCATGTTTTGGTCAACCAAAATCTGCACAGCATAGTCACAATTTACGCGTCTTATATCTTCAATTTCGAGTTTTGTGATTGGTTGCTTATAAGCAATAATTGCCAAAGTTTCAAGTGCCGCCCTCGTGAGTGATTTTTCTCTAATTGGATTCAACACTTCGCTGATATAGTCCGCATATGCCGGATTTGATGCAAGTTGCACCTTGTTTTTGTATCTTATGATATGAATCCCCCTGTCGCCTGAATAAGTTTTTTCAAGTTCATCAATTGCCTTGTCAATGTCCTTTTCTGTCAAATTCAATTTTTCGGCAATGAAAGACTTTTCAATTCCTTCGCCTGCAACAAACAGAATTGAAAGCACAATGTCATTTAGTTGTTTTTTATTTTCAACATTCATCTTTTACACCTCATTTGCCGTTATGACAATGTTTCCAAATGTTCCACTTTGAATGACTTTGACTGTCTGCAACTTCAAAAGTTCCAGCAGTGCCAAAAAGGTGTTTATAAGTTCACTTTTTGTCATGTCATCTTCAAACAAATCTTCAAATTCAAAACGCTTATGCTCTTTGGCATAATTTCGAATGGATATGATTTTTTCGGCCACAGTAAATCTGTCTTTAACAATCTTTTTCGGCTGTTCATTGTTCACCGCTCTTTTGAGTTCTTCTCTTGTCAAGAGTTTGGCAAACGCATCAAGCAATTGGTCAAGCACCATGTCTTTGATGACAACTTTAACCTTTTCAGTTTCCTTGCCCGGTGCTCTGTAAAACTTGTTGACATCTTCAATGGACTTGAGTTCTTTTCCCTGTTCTTTGAAAAGTTCATATTCTCTCAATCTTCGAAGCAGAAGTTGTTCATCATCTTCCTCATCAGGTGTTGCCTCTTCCTCAACAGGCAAAACGCTCTTTGACTTGATTTCAATAAGCGTTGCCGCCACCGTGATAAATTCGCTTGCCTTGTCCATGTCCACATTTTTGATATCTTGCATATATTCAAGATACTGTTCTGTGATATCTGCAAGTTTAACTGTAGCAATGTCGAGTTTTGCCTCTTTTATCAAATGCAACAAAAGGTCAAGTGGTCCCTCAAAATTGTCGAGTTTAAAACGATAGACATCAGAAGACAAAAGCATATCCGTGCTTTGCTGTTGATTTTCAGTTTTTTCTTCTGCTGTTTCCATAAAAACTCCAATATTTCGACTAAAATATTATACAAGATATTGCGTTCAATAGCAAGCAAAAACACAAAACACACTCAAAAATAATCTTTTTACATGGTCATATCTTCTCACTAAGACAACAAAAAAGAGAGATGTATTCCCCCTTATTTTGTGATGCATGGACAATTTTATTTGCACAAACCTTCTTCTCTAGCCATACGCTCTTTCAGTTTTTGATGGGCGCTTTTTATTCTTCTCTTTGCGTAAATTCTTGACATTTGATCACGTTCCAAATCACTCATAATGCAAACATTCCCTGCCTTTGGATCGTTTCTCTTAATTGCCGCAGAAACTCTTTTTTCATTCAAAAATTTGTGTGATTTAAACAAAAAGTTTTTAACATCTGCATTTTGGAAGAAATCCAAATTGTCAATTTTTTCAAGAATACCAACGTTGTTTATAATTCTTGTCAAAAACAATCTCACGCTTTCTGCCTCTTCTGGATAAATGCTGCTGACATATTTTCCATTTTCAGTCATCAAAATAAAATCATCATGAATATTTTTTCCAACTATAAATCCACCAATATCTTCCGGTCTGTTATAGCCCACAAACACATCATCTATTGTCTCTTTTCCTGTCTTTTTGTCATAAATTTTGAATGGTTGCAGTGCAACATCATTGTCATAAACCACTGAGCCATCAGAAAAATAAAAAGGTCTCATTTCTACATATTTCAAATCTTCAAACATTGAAGGTTGTTCATCTCTTCTAATTTCAATCATTTTGTTCTCCTATAAATCTCTTTTATTTTATCACTTAGACATCTGAAAGTCAATAGACAGAAGATGTAAATTTGAAGATTTTAACAAAAAAAGAGAGACAATTTATCTCTCTTTCAAATGTCTTACCACTTTTCCAAAATTTTTTGTGCGGTCTCAAGCCATGAGAGCGGTTTTACATCTTCTTTGACAACAATATCAATCTTTTTGACAACATTTCCATCCCTTGTCACAGTGATTTGTCCAACCTTGTCACCCGTGTGCACAGGTGCCGACACAGAGTCTGACATATCCACGCTTGTGTCCCAGCCAAACTTGTCACCCTTTTTGACAACCGCGGAAAAACTCTCATTTGCAAAAACACCAACACTGTGTTGTTTTCCCTTTAAAACAGGAAGATTTGCAAGAGCCACTTGACTGTCGACTAGTTTTTTGCTCTCAAAATTTGCAAACCCATAATTGAACAAGAGAGCACTTTCATTAAATCTTGTCTTGCTGTTTGGTGCACCAACAACAACTGAAATGAGTCTCATATCTCCGCGCTTTGCCGATGCACCAAGGCAACAACCCGCTTCATTTGTCGAGCCGGTCTTGCCACTGTCACAACCCTGGTAATATCTTATCAGTCGATTGGTGTTGACAAGTTCGGTCTTTCTTCCAGAAGGATGCACAAGTTCATCCATCCAAATGGTGCTATATTTGTGATATGTATCATGTTTCAAAATTTCTTTTAACAAAATGGCTGTGTCCTTGGCGGAAGAATATTGTTCCGGTGCAGGCAAACCCGTGCAGTTGACATAATGAGTGTCGGTCATGCCAAGTTCTTTTGCTCTCCTGTTCATGCGATTTGCAAACGCTTTTTCATTGCCATTGAAATATTCCGCCAGTGCCACACTTGCATCATTTGCAGATGCCATAATCACAGATTTGAGCAAATCCTCAAATGTATAATCAACATACGGATCCAAAAACACTTGCGAACCTCCCATGCTTGAGGCATTTTCGGTTGTGGTGATTTTTGTATCTAATGTGACATTCCCAAGATCAAGTTCTTCAAGAGAAAGCAGAATTGTCATCATTTTGACCATACTTGCCACCGGCAGATGTTTTGTTTCATCCTTTGAGAACAGCACTTCGCCACTGTCATATTCCATCAAGATTGCACTTTTGCTAGAAATGTCAACATCATCCGTAGCTAATGCCACATTCTGTCCCTGCATTGTTCCGCAAAAAAGAAGTGTCAACGCTAGCACGCAAAGCACAAAACTGTTTAAGACCTTTTTCATAAAATGCTCCTTTTATTCTTATTTTTCTGCAAAAAGCAACATTTTATGCACATCAGCAAAAATGCAATAGATTGTGTTCTGCACAAAAATCAAATCACCATAATCACTTTTCCATTCAACAACCACAAAAGCAAAGTTTCTGCAAGATTGAGAAGAAGCAAAATGACAAGACAGACAATGATGAAAACCAGCCTATTGCAATCAGTGCTACCAAATCTTTTACAATTTTTGTTGAGTTTTTGAAAGATGAAATAAAACATCACCAAAACAAAAAGAGTCAAAAGTTGACAAGGCAAAATGATGACAATCCCTGTTATTACCCCACCAACGCCATAAAAAATGAAAATAAGAGCAAAATTTAGTCCAAAAAGATAACCCCTATATGCAAAAAGCACAATGGCAAACGGTAAAAGATAAGAAGAAAGTGCCAACACACACAAAACAGCAACATTTACAAGAAGTGATAGACATCTTGAAAAGAAAGCAGAAGAAGAGGCTGTCACCCCCATATAAAAATTACCCAAATCAATCTCTTGCAACTGTCCCAAAGAGTAGGAATTGTTGTATTTTATGGCAAAAAACACCCCTGTGCAAATTGCCACCAAAATGAGTGCAAAAGAGAGCAAAATTTTCCACTTGCACTCTTTTATAGTGTTGACACACGAAAAACGAAGTCCGTTGATAAACGAATGTGTTTTGTAAGACTTGACCATAGAATATCATATTAAAATAAAGTGACAAATATGATGTTTCCCAAACAAAAAACACGCACCAAATTGATGCGTGAAAAGTTTGAACAAAATTTAGTTCTTTTTGAAATCCAAAAGTTCACAGGCCAAAATTTTGAGTTGTTCATAAGTGATGCCACCTTGAAAATAGGCAATGTATGGTTTTCGAATTGGACTATCACATGAAAGTTCAATTGATGCCCCTTCAACAAATGTGCCCGCAGCCGTTATGACCTGATCAGAATAACCTGGAATCTTTTCCGGAATTGGCACAACTTGACTGTCAACAGGAGAGAGAGTTTGCACAAGTTGAACAAAACGGATAAGTTCTTCTGCACTGTCAAAAATGATAGATTTGATAATATCAAAACATTTTTCATCCCCTTGCGGAATGATTTGAAATCCCTGTTGTTTCATAACTTCGCCAATCAAAAGTCCACCTTTGAGCGCTTGACTGACAATGTGTGAAGAAAGGAAAAGCCCTTGATAAAATAGTCTATAACCCGCCTCATATGAGCCTTCTTCCGCGCCAATTGATGGACAAGTGAATCTTCTTGCAACAAGCCCCACTGCCTTTTTTGTTCCAACAACATATCCGCCGTTTGGCGCAATAGAACCACCCAAATTTTTGATAAGGGAGCCCATGCAAACATCTGCACCCACCTGTGTTGGTTCTTTGGTTTCAACCATTTCGCCATAGCAGTTGTCAACCACAATGAAAGAGTTTGGACTTAGTTTTTTCACTTCTGCAAATATTGGTGCCATTTTTTCAACAGAGATTGCCTTTCTGCTTGAATAACCCCGTGATTTTTGCACATAAACCACTTTCGGTTTCAATTTTTTGACTGTTTTAAAAATCTTTTCGACATCAAATTCATCATCTTTCAAATCAATATATTTGATTTTGATACCTAAGTCTTCAAGACTTCCGTTGCCTTTGCCATATAAATTTTCCTGTAATGGATCACAAATTCCGCCTGTGATTGACAGCATGATGTCGCCTGGTCTTAAAAGTCCGAAAAGTGCCACAGCAATCGTGTGAGTTCCGCAAGAAAAATGTGGCGAAACAATGGCATCTTCTGTGCCAAATATTTTGGCAACAACCTTTGCCAAAGTGTCTCTGCCCTTATCATTGTAGCCATAACCACTTGTTCCGGCAAAGTGTGAAGATGTCACTCCAACTTCTCTAAACGCATCCAAAACTTTTTTTTGATTGAAAAATGCTGTTTTTTCTATCTCTTTAAATTGCGGTTCAAGTTTCTTTTCTATTTCTTCAATTTTCTTCAAATTTTGTGTATTCATTTTTTCATCCATTCCTTTATTTTCTCAAGCATTTCTCTCTCCGCGCTCTCTACATTCTGTGTGTCAATCCAAATGACATCTTTCATTCCACGCAAGAAGGTCAGTTGTCTTTTGGCATAATTTCTGCTGTGTTGTTTCAAAATCTCCACCATTCTGTCATAGTCCATCTCGCCATCCAAAAACTGCAAAACTTCCTTGTAGCCGATTGCCTTCATGCTTTGATTTTCACGCGACAATCCAAGACTTTTGAGATGTTTAACTTCATCCACAAGTCCATTTTGAAGCATGCCATCTACGCGTTTGTTTATAGAATCATACAAAACTTTTCTGTCGCGATTAAGCGCAAACACAAGCGACTCAATTTCCACTTTATTTGTCTGTTTCTGTCCATTTGACAAAGCAATCTCAAGAGCCCGAATCAGCCGAACAGTGTTGAATTTGTCGGTATTCTCTGCCATTTTTTCATCTTTCTTCTTCAAAAGTTCAAAAAGATAATCATTGCCCTTCTTGCGAGCCAAATCTTCCAATTCTTCTCGCAAATTTACATCCTTGTTGACTCCGCCAAAGTTATAGCCAAGTGTCAACGCCTTGACATAAAGTCCTGTTCCCCCAACGATAATTGGAAGTTTTCTTTTATTTGCAATTTCTTCAATTTTTTGCTTTGTGTATTCGACAAAATCATAAACCGAAAATTCTTCCCAAGGTTGCAAAATGTCAATGGCATAATGCTTGATGCCTTGCATCTCTTCTTTTGTCACCTTTGCCGAGCCGATGTCAAACCCTTTGAAAATTTGCACAGAGTCCGCAGAAATGATTTCTCCATTGAGTTTTTTTGCAATTTGAACGCCAAAAAAAGTCTTTCCAACAGCAGTTGGACCAAGAATAAAAACAACTTTTGTTTTTTCTTTCATCACAGCACCCTTTTAAACATCTTTTCAAGTTCTTTGCGTGTGATTTTGACAATAATTGGTCTGCCATGTGGACAAAGCGGAACACTCTTTTTCATCTGTTCAATAAGGTAGACAATTTCATCGTTTGATACATCATCTCCTGCTCTTATAGCATGCTTGCAAGCACTTTGACAGAGTTTGTCATTGACAATGTCACTTGCTGTGCGCTCTTTCATGGACTCATCTGCCAAAATCTCCCCAACAAACTTGTCAAGTTTTATCCCAGACAACACAAATGGCACGCTTGTGATAGAAAATTTGTTTCCATCTTGTTTGATTTCAAAACCAATTTTACGCAAATTGTCAAGTTTGCTTTCCATGTTGTCGCGGTCCTTTGCCAAAAGTGTGAAAGTGTATGGCACAAGAAGGTCTTGTTTTGCAACATTGTGTGCTTCAATCTGCTTTTTGAGTGCTTCATAATTCTGTCTTTCATGCATGGCGTGTTGGTCAATCACATAAATGCTGTCTTCAAATTCGGTTATGATATAAGTCTTAAACACCACGCCGATGATTTTTATCTCTTCAACTTTGGAAGTTAAAAAGTTTTCTTCAACAAAATTGTCTTTTTTCGGCTGTTGTGGCTGAGACTGTTGAGACATTTCGTTTTTTACAGAAATTTCCACTTCATGCAAAAAACTGTCTCCTGATTGGTCGAAAAAGATGTTTCCACCTGGTCTATTCCTGTTTTTTCTATCCGATTTAACCCCTGAAAAGTCCGGCATATTGATGATGTCGATACCCTTCTTTTGATAGTCCTTTGGTGATAAGATTTTCTCCTTTGCTTCGACACTATCAACCGAGATGTTTTTGAAACTTGCTCCTTCGTTTTCTTCCATTTTTTTGCTGTCAATGTTGGTGAAAGAATGGAAAGAAGTCTCAACCGGATTTGGCTCGTTTTTAATGCTAAATTTGCTCCACTCTTTTTCATCCTGACTTGTAAATTCAAAATCAGCAATGAGATTTGTTGACACCAGCGCTCTTTCCACCGCTCTTCGTATCACTCCAAACACCTTGGAAGAATTTTCAAACTTAACCTCTCTTTTGTTTGGATGAACATTAACATCCACATTGTCAAAAGGCATTTCAAGTTTGATGACATAAACTGGAAAGCGCCCTTTCATCAAAAAGTGTTCAAAGGCGCCCTGCACACAAGCCGAAACCATATAATTTTCAACATATCTTCCATTGACAAAAAGTGTTTGATAAGTGCGGTTCGGTCGCGAAACCTTTGGCGAGCAAACATAACCTGACACTTTGATTGTTTCTTCTTGCAAGTCAATTTTCAAAAGATGGTCATATATGTCCTTTCCATAAATCAAGTAAATCACTTCATCCAAATTTCCACTTGCATGGTCATAGACAGTTTTTCCATCAACGACATATTCAAAATGCACCTGTGGTTGTGCCAGCATAAATTTTTCAACAAGATGTGTGATTTCACTCTCTTCCGTTTTTGGCTTTTTCAAAAATTTTGCCCTTGCTGGAGTGTTGAAAAAGAGATTTTTCATGGTTATTGTCGTGCCATCAAGGCGTGCAACTTCACTTATCTTTGAGATTTCTCCACCTGTGGCATCAATTTTGTAGCCACTTTCACTGCCCTTGGTCTTTGTTGTCAAACTTACCATAGAAACAGAAGCAATGCTGGCAAGTGCTTCACCACGAAAACCGAGAGTAGAGATTTCATCCAAATCATCAATGTTTGCAATCTTGCTTGTGGCATGTGGCAAAAAAGCAAGTGGCAAGTCTTCTTTGGAGATGCCACAACCGTTGTCGGCCACGCAAATCTTTTTTATTCCACCTTCTTCAATTTCAATTTTGATTTTTGTTGCACCAGCATCCAAACTGTTTTCGACAAGTTCCTTGACCACCGATGCCGGTCTTTCAACAACTTCTCCTGCCGCAATACGATTGTATATCCTCGGCGAAAGCACATTTATTGCCATGCTAAACTCCTTTTACTCATCTGTTTTTGCCATTGTTATCAAATCATTTAAAATTTCAAAACTTTCAATTGGCGACATTCTGTTTATATCCAAGTCCCGCAAGATTGAAAGCAAACTTTGCCCAAGTTTGTTTTCTCTCTCTTTCTTCACCTTCTCTTCATCTTCACCAAAGATGTTCATATCAAGAGAAGTGTTGACTTTTTCAAGATTCAAACTGATTTCTTTTGCTCTATCAATGACCTTTTGTGGAACACCTGCAAGTTGTGCCACTTCGATTCCAAAACTCTTGTTTGCATGACCACGCACAATCTTTCTCAAAAAGACAATGGAGTCATTGATTTCTTTGACAGTGATTTTATAATTTTTCACACCGGCTATCACGCCCTCAAGTTCAGAAAGTTCATGATAATGTGTGGCAAAAAGTGTTTTGCAATTCAAGTTTTTGGCGATATATTCCACCACCGCCCACGCAATTGCAAGCCCATCGAAGGTTGATGTGCCTCTACCAATTTCATCAAGCACAACCAAACTCTTATCAGTGGCATTTTGCAAGATATTTGCCACCTCGCTCATTTCCACCATAAATGTGCTCTGTCCAAATGCCAAATCATCACTTGCTCCAACACGTGTGAAAATTCGGTCAGTAATAGCAATTTCCGCACTCTTTGCCGGCACAAAACTGCCAATATGTGCCAAAAATGTGATGATTGCCACCTGTCTCATATAAGTGCTCTTGCCCGCCATATTTGGTCCCGTGATAATCATCATCTTGTTGTCTTGACTATCAAGCAATGTGTTATTTGCAATGAAGTTTCCATCCTTGACAAACCTTTCAACAATTGGATGTCTGCCATCTATAATGTCAATTTTTTTGACATTCTTGTTGATGACCGGCTTACAAAAGTTATATTTCACTGCACAAGTTGCAAGTGACAAAAGTGCATCAAGTTCAGCCACAATCTTAGCCGCATCTGAAAAAGCGGAAAGGTAGTTTGAAAGATAATCAAGAAGCATTTTGTATAGTTTTTCTTCAAGTTTGATGGCATTTTCTTCGCTGTTGAAAATCTTGTCCTCAATTTTTTGCAAATCTTCGGTTGTGTATCTTTCTGCATTGGCAAGTGTCTGCTTTCTTATATAACGCAATGGAACAAGGTTGGTCTGACCTTTGCTCACTTCAATGTAAAATCCAAACACACTGTTTGAATGAATTTTCAAATTTTTGATGCCTGTCTGTTGCTTTTCAATCTCTTCAAGTTTTTCACACTCTTTTCTTGCAGTTTCTTTGGCATGGCGAAGTTCATCCAAATCTTTGTTGAACCCTTCATTTATGTAGCCACCCTCCTTTGTCAGTGCTGGTGGTTTTTCTTTGATTGCACTTTTGAGAAGTTTGACAATTTCGCCAAAATCTTGCAAATTATCTCGACAATTTGCCAACTTTTTGCTCTTTATATTCGCCAAAATGTTTTTGATGCTTGGAAGTTCTTCTAACGAATAGCGAAGCGAGTTCAAATCATTTGGAAGCACATTCCCATAAGCGATTTTTCCGCTTATTCTTTCAATATCACGAATTTTTGAAAGACTTTCTATCAGTCTATCTCGCAAAATGAGATTTTTTGAGAGTTCTTCCACACTATCGAGCCTTTCATTGATTTCGGTGGAATTTTGCAGTGGTTGGTCAAACATTGCTCTGAATCTTCTTGCTCCCATGCTGGTCTTTGTCATGTCCATAAGCCACAAAAGAGAACCATATTTCTTGCGTTCACGAATGGACTCGACAAGTTCAAGGTTTCGCCTTGTGTTCATGTCGATAATCATATATTGACTGTTTTTCACTTTTGTGATTTTGTTGATGTTTTTAAGAGACCTTTTTTGCGTTTCCTGCAGATATTCCAAAAGCGCACCAATAGCAGGAACATCCTGTTTGTTTGATTTAAGTTCAAACACATTGACAGCATTTTCTCCAAACTGTTTCAAGACATTTTCTTTTGCCTTTTCCATGCCAAACGCATAGTCATAATATTGTTCAAACTTTGGATAAATGCCAAGTTTCAAAATTGGCAAATTGTTGTAAAAATCCTTTGCCTTTTCGTTTCCAATCACTTCACTTGGCATAATGCGATTCAAAAGGTCGGAAAAATTGCTTTCAAGTCCACCATCAAAATGGCAAAGATTAAGTTCTCCGGTCGTGATATCGCAGTAAACCACCGACAATTTATCATCCTGCAAAAAGATGGACATAATATAGTTGTTTTTCTTCTCTTCAAGCATGCTGTCATCAACAACCGTGCCTGCGGTGACCACTCTCACAACATCCCGCTCAACAATCTTGACTCCCTTTTGAGGCTCGGTCAACTGTTCACAGATTGCCACCTTATAGCCCATTGACACCAACTTTGCAATATATGTTTCCGCCGCATGATAAGGCACCCCACACATCGGCGCACGTTCATCAAGCCCGCAATTTTTGCCTGTCAATGTCAAATCTAAAACACGAGAAATTTCAATGGCATCATCATAGAAAAGTTCATAAAAGTCACCAAGGCGATAAAAGAGAATGCAGTCTTTATACTTCTCTTTCATCTGCAAATAATGTTTCATCATGGCCGATGGTTCTTTGACTTTTGAAACGCTCATTTTTTGCCTTCCTGTTTTTGAATTTCCTTTTCAAGATTTAAAAGTTTGTTAACTCTCTCATGTTTGACACTGTCAGGAATTTGTCCATCCATTTGCGCCGCCACGGTGCCTTCTCGCGGAGAATACATAAATGCAAAAATGCTGTCATATTTCACTTCTCTCACAAGGCTCATGGTGTCCTCAAACTCTGTTTCCGTTTCGGTTGGAAAGCCGACAATAAAATCAGAGGTTATACGCGCATTTGGCATTTTTGCTCTTATCTTGTGAATGATGTCAAGATATTTCTCTCGAGTATATTTTCTGTTCATAAGTTTTAAAATGCGATTATTCCCACTTTGTGCCGGAAGATGAATGTCCTTCAAAATCTTGTCTTCACTTGCCACAACATCAATCACTTCATCTGTCAAATCTTTTGGATGAGATGTCATGAAGGTCAATTTGAAATCACCCTCAATTTTGCAAATGTCACGCAAAAGTTGTGCAAACGAAACCACAGACTTAAGGTCTTTGCCATAAGAGTTTACATTTTGCCCAAGCAAAGTGATTTTTTTGTAAGTTCCCAATTTTACAAGTTCTCGAATTTCCTTCAAAATGTTTTCTTCACTTCGGCTTTTTTCTCTGCCTCTAACATAAGGCACAATGCAATATGTGCAGAAGTTGTTGCATCCTTGCATGATGTTCACCCAAGCATTGTCACCGCTCGTGCGTTTGTAAGGCACAGTTTCATCAATGTCTCCCTCTTGCAAAATCTCAAGTTGTCTGCCCTTTTTGACAGCATTGACATAATATTCAAAGTTTGGTAAATTGAAGGTGCCAATCACAATATCAACAAACGGAAAGGTTTTGAGAATATAGTTTGCGGTGGCTTCTTTTTGTGTCATACAACCGCACACAGCAATAATCAAAGAAGGCTTCTTTTTTTTCAACTTTTTCAAAGCCCCAACATTTCCAAAAACCCTGTCCTCTGCCCCTTCACGAATGGCGCAGGTGTTGAAAACAATAAGGTCAGCATTTTCTCTTTTGTCAGCAAGAGTATAACCCATTTTTTCACATATTGCAGCGAGTTTTTCCGACTCATGCACATTCATTTGGCATCCATAAGTGACAATAAAATATTTCATGCCCTAATTATACAAAAAAAAGTGACTTTTTGCAAGTTAATGCGTGAATTTTTAACAAAATGCGAGACATAATAAAAAAATGAAGAAAATTGTCAAAATCTGTCTAATTTCAATTTTACTCATCATGCTTTTTGGAGGACTTGCAGGCGCAAGTTATGTGACTGTTTCGCTGGCAAAATATCAAACCCTTCCACTCGACACCGAAAGTTTGACAAGCCCAGCGTTAAATATTGAAGTTTTCGACACTGAAAACAGAAAAATGAAGGAAGAAAACCAATTCAACGGTGATTTTTGCAAACTTTCCTCCCTGCCGACATACACCAAAGAGGCATTTTTATCGATTGAAGACAAAGATTTTTATCATCACAAGGGCATAAACAAAAAGCGCATTATCAAAGCAATGCTCAACAACATCAAAGCCGGAAAACTCAAAGAAGGTGCTTCAACAATCAGTCAACAACTCATCAAAAACACCCATCTTTCAAACGAAAAAACCATTGAGCGCAAGCTCAAAGAAATTGCACTGACAAAAAAACTTGAAAAGACTTTCAGCAAGGATGAAATACTCGAAAGTTATTTAAACATAATCTTTTTCGGAAACAACTGCTATGGAATAGAAGAAGCAAGCACATACTATTTTGGCAAGGATGCCAAAGATTTAACTTTGAATGAAAGTTGCACACTTGCAGGACTTATCAAATCGCCGAGCAAATATTCTCCCATTTTGCACTATGACAACGCCATAAAACGCAGAAATTTGGTGTTAAACGAAATGGAAAAAGATGGAAAAATCTCTGTTGATGAAAAACTGCAAACCCAACAACAGCCCATCACCCTAAACATCACACAAAGGCAGACAAACAAACTCAACACCTATTCTCAAGCCAGCATTGATGAGGCTTCCAAAATTTTGAAGTTGCCGGCAAAACAAATTGCCATCGGTGGCTACAAAATTCACACCTATTATGATGAAGAAAAACAAACCACACTCAAAAATGCACTGACAGAGAGCAAACTTGAAGATGCCGACAACGCCGGAATTGTCATTGACAACTCCACCCACGGTGTGCTGGCATATTATGGAAACAGCAATTTCAAACTTGCCGACATCAAACGCCAACCCGCCTCTTGCTTGAAACCACTTTTGGTGTATGGACCTGCACTCAACGAAAATGTGATAAGTCCCGCCACGCAGATTTTGGATGAACCACTACAAATAGGAAATTACAACCCGACAAATGTAAACAAGAAGTTTTCTGGATATATGTCAGTCACCGATGCGGTAAAAAACTCGGTAAACATCCCCGCAATCAAAGTCTTGAGTTATATTGGCATTGACACCGGCAAGCAATATGCCGAAAAAATGAACATAAATTTTGATACCCAAGATGACAGTTATGCTTTGGCACTTGGCGGAATGACTTACGGAGTGACTCTCAAAGACCTTGCCACTGCCTACACAACTTTTGCCAATGATGGACAATTTGCTGAGTCACATTTTGTGCAGTATATAACCGACAAAAACAACAAACTTGTCTATGTTCACAAACCCCTTTCAAAGACCGTTTTCCGCCAAGACAGTGCCTATCTTATGACTAACATTTTGCAAGAAACCGCCAAGACCGGCACAGCACGCAAACTGTCTGACATCACAAACACTGAAATAGCCTCCAAAACCGGCACTGTCGGCAAGAAAAATTCCAGCGGAAACACCGATGCCTACAACATCTCATTCACTCCAGAGGAAACCATTGCCGTTTGGTTTGGCAATCTCTCAAATCAGCCATGCAAAATTGCCGGCGGAAACCAACCGACATCAGTTGTCAAAAATTATATAGACTCGCAGTCCTTTGCCAAGACCAAGTTTGATATGCCAAGTTCGGTGACAGAAATGAAGATTGATTCGCTGGAAAAAGAAGAAAATCACCGCCTTGTGCTTGCAAGTCCATATGCTCCTGCACGCTACACCGAAACCTGCCTGTTTTCACGCTTCAACGCACCAAGCGAAGTGTCATCAAACTTTTTGGAAAAGCCAAACATTGATGCCGAGGCAAAGGTCGAACAAAACCAAATTGTGCTTTCGTTAAATGCTCAAAAACACCTGACCTATCAAATTTATAAAGATGACATACCATATCAAAAATTGGAAAACAAGCAAGGGGCGTTTTCTCTTCGCATAAACTTTCCAGAAAACGAAACAACCCTGAAAATCACCGCCAGCTATCTTGGTGACGACAACAACAATCTGCAAGCGGAAAAAACCTTTTCTCTGCACAAACCGAAAACCACCCCATCACAACAAAAACAAAAGTGGTATATCTAAATTTTAAATAAGAAAATTATAAGATAAAAAAAAGATGACCCTTAAAAACTGTTCGACTTTTTATTACATCTCAAAATCTTTATCTCTTTTCCTTGCTTTCTTTTGTGCAAGCAATTTTTCTAACAATTCTATTTCTTCATCAGTTTCATAATCTTCTTCATCTTTATCTATTTCTCTATTAAGCGCCGGTATATCTTTTTTATTTTCTAATTCTTTATATTCTTTCATTTTATCACATTTTGTTTTTATTACTAAATAATTTTATTTAAATTATAAATTTGTTTTTATTTTTTATTTATGTTAAAATTTATTAAAGGAGATTTTATATGCAAGTATTTGGAATTGAACATATAATCTATATGGTTGTAATGATTGTTGTTATGACAATAGCAATAATCGTTTTAAAAAAATTTGTGCCTAAAAATAAAATGGTATTGCCAATTAAAATTTTTGCGGGAATTGAATTAATTTTGATTATAATATATAGAATTGTGGTATCAAAATCTAGGTCTGGAACTTTTATAGATTTTATTCCAGACACTTTTTGCAGTATGATGGGATTTATTTTGCCTTTAACAATTTTGATTTTTAAACCTAGCACAAAAATATTTCAATATGCTATGTTTGCTGGAATGATTGGCGGATTATTAACTTTTATATATCCTGATTTCTTGGTTTATTTTGATAATATTTTTAATATTCATCCTTTTACTGGATTGCTTTATCATACACTAATGCTTTTTCAATTTTTGCTTTGCATAATCTCAGGCTATTTTGTTCCTACATTCAAAAACTGGTCATCTTTATTGATAGGGCTATCGTTTATGGTAGTTTTTGCCGTTTTTGGCAATTCTGTTTTAGGCCAATCAAATAATATGTATCTAAACGCACCTTTACTCTCAGGAACAAATTTAACTTGGTATGTTGTTGGAATTTTGTTTTTACTTCTTTATACGATTATTTTGCAAGTTTATGAGATGTGTACTCTTCCAAAAACCGATTGGTCGATTGTAAAATTGTTTAAATATTTAAAAGTTAAGTTGAAGAAAAAAGAGCAAGTAAAAATTGAAGAAAGAAATCAAAAAGAAACAAAAGAATAAAAATCCACGGGTAAAGTCACCTTTTTGTTTTTCCCAAAATTTAATCTTCATCGGCAGATGACTCGGAGTCATCTGATGGCAAACTGTCATTGCCGTTCATCTGCTCGCGTATCTTCTTTTCAAGTTCATCCATAATCTCAGGATTTTGTTCAAGATAAGTCTTGGTGTTCTCCTTACCTTGACCAATTTTTTCATCGTTATACGAGAACCATGCTCCGCTCTTTTTGATAAGTCCGAGATTGAGTGCAAGGTCCAAAATGCACCCCGACTTTGAGATACCTTTGCCATACATAATGTCAAATTCTGCAGTCTTAAATGGTGGAGCAAGTTTGTTTTTAACCACTTTGACTTTGGTTCTGTTTCCAATGATGTTTTGACCTTCTTTAATGGTGTCGGTCTTTCTCACATCAAGTCTTATGCTGGCATAAAACTTCAAAGCCTTTCCGCCTGTTGTGGTTTCTGGTGAGCCAAACATAACCCCAATTTTGTCACGAAGTTGATTGATAAAAATCACAGCCGTGTTGCTCTTTGAAGAGACAGAGGTCATCTTTCTAAGTGCCTGACTCATCATTCTTGCCTGCAAACCGACATGATTGTCTCCCATTTCGCCATCAATTTCTGCCTTTGGTGTGAGCGCCGCCACAGAGTCCACAACAATGATGTCAAAAGCACCCGAACGAATCAAAGTTTCGCAGATGTTGAGTGCTTGTTCGCCATTGTCCGGCTGTGAAACATAAAGTGACTTTGTGTCAACCCCAAGTTTTTCAGCATAGTTTGGGTCAAGTGCGTGTTCTGCATCAATAAATGCCGCTCTTCCTCCAAGTTTTTGTGCTTCTGCAACCATATGCAATGAAACAGTGGTCTTTCCAGAAGATTCTGGTCCATAAATTTCTATAATTCTTCCGCGTGGAATACCTCCAATGCCCAAAGCCATGTCAAGTGTCAAACAACCTGTTGGAATGACATCCACCTTTTGATAAGGCTTGTCGCCAAGCTTCATGATAGCACCCTTGCCAAAGTCCTTCTCAATTTTAAGCAGTGCCTGTTCAAGCGCTTCTTCTCTTGGGTCTTTTTTTTCCTTTTCTGCCATAATAATTCTCCTAAACAAATCAAAATTCTTCTAATTATATTTTACTCCAAACGCGCAAATTTTCCAAGCAAATTGCAAAGTTTGTCACTTTTAACATCAATATTTTTCTTTCAAAAATCTCAAAAGTCTAAACAATGCAAAATCTGTCACATTTTCCATGCGTTGTTGTTTGCTTCCATAGAAAAGTGATGAGAAAACATGAATCTCCTGCCTATTTCCAACCGCCACAAAGCACCTGCCAGCATCGACATCAAAGCCCACAACCGACAAAGACAAATCAACACTGTCTTTGAGCAAATTTTTTGACATAACAAACACCGTTTCCTTGCTGACCGAGCCGTGCTCAGCCAAAAACGCTTTTTCAATATTCAACTTTGCAAAAGCATCTTCATTTGGCAAAACTAAATCTTCTTTTAACGGCACTTTTTCATCTGCAAGTGAAATTCTGCAAGAAATTTCACCCATTGTCAACGCATCCGCAACAGACAGAGAAAGTGATTTTTCTTTAAGCACGTCAGCACAGCACTTTTGCAAACTTCTCTCATCAAATGCAAAAACACTTTCTCCAAACTTTTCATTTAGCACATTTTCATCAATATGTTTTGAATAGTAAATTGTATGTAAAAACTGTGATTTAGTTATAATTTCATAATTAAATCCTACTTCATGTTCTTTAATTTCTGAAAAGAAATTTTGCACAAAAGTGTGGTTCTTTCCAAAAATAGAACACGAATAAACGTTTTTCTTCTCGACAAATCCATCCAAAAACTTTTCCACACCAATTTCAATTGGCACGAAGAGTATTTTTCCAAATGTAGTGGTCTGTTCAAGTTTGACAGCTTGTTCATCCACCAAAGTCAAATTGTCGGTGTCGGTTTTGACCGCCTCAACAAGTTTATCAATGTCTTCATTTTTGCAAACAACAATGACATTACTCTCATTTTTCGCATCATGGCAAAAGGCTAAACAATCAGCATAAAGCGAACACGACAAAAAAGAAAAGTCGAAAAGTCCCCGTTTGAGCAAGGATATTTCAATTTCTTTCAATGCGTTTGAAGTTGTGTTTTGATTGTCGCAAAAGACAATGATTTTATTTTGCATCTTTGAGCACCTGTCTGTTGTTTGAGATATATTTCCATGCCGAAACAATAGTCATGATAACAGTGATTGCCAAAAGCACATAGCCGACAATGTTTAGCACTGTATTAGCGGTCAACCATGCTTGGTTTGTCGCAACATAAAATTCTTCAATGACAAAAGCATAAATAAAGTAGAAAATGAGGGTTATCATTTGAAAAACAGTCTTAACTTTGCCATAAATATCAGCCGCCATAACGACATTTTTTGTAGCGGCAATTTGACGGAACGCACTGATGATGAGTTCTCTTGCCAAAATGACAATGGCAGCGATGATACCAACATATTGAGGCATGATTGCAGGTGCAACCACATCTCCAACATTTGGAGTGATTGGATAAGCAATCAAAAGCAAGAGTGCAGACATGACAAGCACCTTGTCAGCGATTGGATCAAGAAATTTCCCAAGGTTGGTGACAAGTCCCCTGCTTCGTGCAATTTTCCCATCCACAAAGTCCGTAAAGCACGCAATCATAAACACAAGCGTGGCAACAAGTTTTCCGTAAGGAATGAAATCTGCCATATAGAAAAAGATAAAAATTGGAATGAGTGCAATTCTTACGCAACTGATTTTATTTGGAAGATTCATAATATTCTCCTTTATAATTTTCACCATCAAAATCGACAAATTTGACTTGAACAAATTGTCCAACATTGATGTTTTCATTATCCACAATCTTCACACCAAAGTCAACTGTTGGTGAGAGAAATTCGGTGTGTCCCATATAATAGCCGGTGTTTTCATCAAAGTAATCGACAAGCACCGTAAACACCTGTCCCATGATTTCTCTTGCTTTTTCGGTGGCAATTTTGCTTTGAATCTTTTGAATTTTTCTAAGTCTACGTTTCTTTGTAAATTCTCTCACCTGCTTGTCCATGAAATAACTTGGTGTGTTTTCTTCTCTATAATATGGAAAGAAACCAGCATAATCAAACCTTGATTCTTTGATAAAATCACAAAGTTTTTCAAAGTCCGCCTTTGTTTCGCCCGGATAGCCGACAATAAATGTTGTGCGAAGGGCGATGTTGTGATATTCTCCATTCATTTTTTCAATAAGTGCCCTTGTGTCCGCTTCAAACAATCTTCTTCTCATGCTCTTCAAAATTTTGTCATCAATATGTTGAAGTGGAAGGTCAAGATATTTGCACATCTTTGGTTCTTTTTCAATGAATTCCAGCAGTTCTGTCGTTGTTTTTTCCGGATAGGCATAATGAAGTCTTATCCATCTTATACCATCAATCTTAGCAAGTTTTTTGCACAGATCAATGAGTTTGTTTTCTCCATACAAATCTTCGCCATATCTTGTCACATCCTGTGCCACAACGACAAGTTCTTTTACACCTCTGTCTGCCAAATATTTTGCTTCATCCACAATGTCATCCATTGGAAAACTCACATATCTTCCTTTAATTCGTGGAATGGTGCAATAAGAGCAAGCATTACTGCATCCATCTGCAATTTTCAGATAGGCATAAGAACCTCGACTTGTGAAAATTCTGCCGATCTCATTTTTTGACTTGGATGGTGCAACATCATAGAGTTTTTCAATAATCTGGCAGATATCTTTGTTTTCATTCGCAGTCAAAAACGCATCAACTTCAGGAATCTGTTTTTTAAGATCTTCCTTATATCTCTGAGCAAGACAGCCTGTGACAATGACCTTTTCAACCACTCCCTTTTCCTTGAGCAAACACATATCAAAAATGTTGTCAAGTGCTTCTTTCCTTGCTGGCGAAATGAAGGCACATGTATTGATGATAACAATGTTTGCATCAGTGACATCATCGACAATCTCAAAGCCATAATCTTTCATCCAAAACAACATTCTCTCAAGGTCCACTCTGTTTTTGTCACAGCCAAGTGAAATTGCTGAGACTTTTTTCCCTTTCAAAATTTTATCCAATGTTTTGTCCTCTTTTTTTCGTTTGTTTTTTCATAAAACCTAAATGTAGCGACTAGTAATCCACATCACCAAAAATCTTTTCAAATTCTTCTTCTGTGATATAAACTGTTCTGCCTTTCACTCCATCAGCGCTTGAAATGTAGCCAGCCTCTTCCATTTGGTCAATAATGCGCGCCGCTCTTGGATAACCAATAGCAAAACGCCTGCGAATCATGGTGGCGCTTGCCTGCTTGCAATCAATGGATGCCTTAAGTGCCTGTGGCAAAAGCGGATCCATTTCGGTGTTATAATTCGCCTGACCGTTGTTTGCTTTTGCTGGGTTCAAAATTTGTTGTTCAATTTCTTTGTCAAAAATTGGTTTGTTGTTGTCTCTAACATATGCCACAATGTCATTGATTTCTTTTGTGCTGATAAAACATCCTTGAACGCGCTTTGGTTCTTGTGCGCCAATAGGGTCATAGAGCATATCGCCCTTACCAAGCAGTTTTTCCGCACCAACTCTGCTCAAAATGGTCATTGAGTCCACTGCACTTGTCACCGCAAAGGCAATTCTTGAAGGAATATTGCTCTTGATAAGACCTGTAATGACATCCACAGAAGGTTTTTGTGTTGCAAGAATGAGATGAATCCCTGCAGCACGTGATTTTTGAGCAATGCGGATGATTTTCTCTTCCACTTCTTTCTTTCCTGTCATCATAAGGTCAGAAAGTTCATCCACAATCACCACAATAAACGGCATTTTTGCCACTTTGCCAGAGATGACATCTTCGGTTTGGTTGTATTCATCAATGTTTTTGACCTTTGCCACTCTCAACACTTCAAAACGCCTTTCCATTTCATTAACAGCCCAAGTGAGACCATTTATCGCTTTCTGAGTGTCAGTGATAATTTCTGGCAAAATCAAATGTGGCAGGCCTTCATAGTTTGAAAATTCCACACGCTTCGGGTCAATAAGCATGATTTTGACATCTTCTGGCGAGGCCTTGTAGATGATGCTCAAAATGATAGCGTTTAAGCACACACTCTTGCCGGAGCCGGTTGTTCCTGCCACAAGCAAGTGAGTCAATTTTTGCATGTTGCAACAAATTGTCGCACCAGTGATATCCTTTCCAAGTGCAAATGTAAGTGGCGAAGAGGCTTGATTAAATTCTCTTGACATCAAAACATCTTTAAGGCTGACTGTTGCGATTGATTTGTTTGGCACTTCAATGCCAACAACGCTCTTGCCAGGCACAGGTGCTTCAATTCTTATAGCCCCTTCTGCTGCAAGTGAAAGTGCAATGTCATCCGCACGGTTTTTGATTTTTGACACAGAAATTCCTTGTGGCATTTCAAGTTCATATCTTGTCACAGCCGGGCCAACCACAACTCCCTGCACTTTGGCAGGAACACCAAAAGTTTCGAGTGTGTTTTCCAACAAGACTCTCTTTGCTGCTGCATCTTCACTCATAACAGAAAGGTCCACACTCTTTGTTGTGATAATGTCAAGTGGTGGTTTTTCATAAACATAAGGCTCTTTTGGCGGTTCTGGTTCTTCTGGTGCAATTGGCTGTTGTTCTCGCGAAAGCGTGCCATTGCGTGCAGATATTCTGTCAAAATCGCGATGAAAATCTCTTCTTGCATCAATATCTTCTTGACTTGTAAACCTGTCATTTCGGTCGTTTTCAATATTATTTCTGTCGAGTTGAACATTTCTCTCAAAGACTCTGTCCAATGAACGCCTTTCAAAACTTCCGCCATTGTCTCTCTCTGGAAGTCGGTCAATGACATTTCTTTCATTGTCAGTTGGAGCATTTTCCTCCAAATTCTGATACATATCCGGATTTTCGCTCTTTTCTTCCTTGATGGCATCTCTCAAAATGTCATCTGCTTTTTCAACAAGTTCTTCGCTCCTCACTTCCGGCAAAGTTCGGCGAATGACTGGTTTCGTTTCTGGTTTAAACTCGTCTTCGTGATAGACTTGTGATGGCTCAATTTCTTCTTTTTTCAACGAATTTATATTCTGCTGAATTTCCTCTTTTTCCGGCACATCATTTTGTTTTTTAACATCTTTGAAATACTCATCAATATCCACCTGTGGAGGTGTCAAAATAAGTTCCCTTAAAGACTTTGGCTTTTCCGGTTCTCTCTTTTGTGCCACTTGCGGTTTTTCTTCAAATTCATAAGCCTTGTTTCGTTTTTTGTCTAAACCTAAAATTTGACGAGCGGTAAGTGTTTTTTTCTCTTCCCTTTCTTCTTCTTTCAAATTACCGTTCAAAACGACATTTGGAATTTCTTTTTGTTTTTCGCTCTCTGGCACTAAATCTTTCTCATCATTTTCATCCAAAATCTTGCCGGACTTTTTGTCCTTAATTTGAACAGAAACAGGTTCTTCTTCCTGCTTTTGTTTTTTTAAAAACTTCAAACTGTCAATCAAAAGTGCAAGACACAAAACAAATGCCAAGGCAAATATGATATACGCTCCCCAAATGTTTGTCATATAGAGAAAGATTGTCGTAAAAATGCCCACCAAAAAACCACCGGCAGTCCAAGTGTCAGTGTAATTTTTTGCAAGATACTGCCAAAATGTCATTCTTGCGCTTTCACCCTCTACAACATGATAACAATTTCCCACAATGGCAAGTTGTAAAATGCAAAGTGCAAAAAAAACAGTTAAAATCAAACAAACGGTATATTTTTTGGACATAACATAACGCCTGTTATTGACAAGTGCAAGCCCAACCACAAACAAAACCACGCAAAGTGGATAGCCAAAAATACCAAAAACGCCAAGCAAAAAGTTTTGAATAGGAACGACTATAGGAAGCAAAAACAAAAAGACAAGTGAAGCGGCAGCAATTAAAGAAAAGCCGACAATCTTTTTGGTATTTGGATTTTTTGATTTTTTCTTGTTTGAATTAAGTTTGTAAATTGCCATTACATCCCCCAATAGACTTGCTAGAATTGAAAAATTCCATAGATATAATGATTATATCATTAAAACATAAAAACAACAAACATTTTTGCCATAATGCCAAAATCCTAACAAAAAATTCAATATGCAGTTTTACTGATAAAATAAAACAAAATTATTCAAAACCACAATTTTTGCATAATTTCCTTGAAAATTCTATGCAAAAATCCAGCAAAAAGAACATCAAATATGAGAAATGTTTAATTTCCCGCTATACACCACCCAAGTTTTCGGACACAGTGCAAAGATTGAAACCTTGTGATTTCAAGGTTTTGATGATGTTGTCAAGTGCATCTGCTGTCGCTTGCGTTGGATGCATCAACACAAAATCCCCGCCTTTACAGTTTGAAACAGCCCGCTTATAAATCAAGTCACTATCCTTATCACGCCAATCAATCGTGTCTCTTCCATCTGTCCACATGATAGTTTTGTAGCCAAGCGATGTGGCTATCTCCACTGTCTTTTTGTTGTAAGAACCACTTGGCGGGGCAAACAAATTCATCTCCACACCAATCAAACTTTTGACAAGATTGTGAGTGTTCAAAATTTCTTCATAATTTTTTTCTGCCGAGATTCTTCCTTGATCTTTGTGATAATAGCCATGATTTCCAATTTCATGTCCCGCTTCATAAATTTTTTGCAACATCTCACTCTCTGCCACCGCCCATGTTCCTCCTACAAAGAAAGTAGTTTTGACACCATTATCCTCCAAGATTTCGAGCATTTGGTCAAGACATTCTGTTCCCCAATAGACATTTATCATCAATGTGACATTGTTTGAATTTTCATCTCCGCTATAATAGACTCCATTGACAATCTGCGCCGAAGTCACCAAATCAACCCCCACACCAGCCAAGCACAACAAAGCCACAAGCATGACCACAATAAGCGAATTTGTCAAAAACCTTTTTCCACTAAAAGTCCAAAAATGCAATTTTTTCATATTATAAGTTATGAAGACAAAAACAAATGATTACAAAAAATCAATAAAAACATAAAATAGGAGGAGTTTTCACTCTTCCTATTTTATTCACAAGACAAAGTTATTTGATTTCAATTCGGTTTTGTGAACCATCATGTTTTTCTTCTTTTGGAAGAACAACTTTCAAAACGCCATTCTCCAAAGAAGCCTCAACATCTTCTTTCTTGATGTCTCCTACATAAAAACTACGGCTAAATTGCCCATAACTTCTTTCTCTGCGAATGAAGTTTTCTTTCTTGTTTTCGTTGTCAACCTTATGTTCTCTCTTTGCTGAGATTGTAAGGTAGCCATTTGACAAATCAATGTTGATGTCTCTCTTGTCAAAGCCAGGCATTTCAATGTCAAGAACATAATTCTTTTCTGTCTCTTTGACATCGGTCTTCATAACTCTTTCAAGACTCCTAATTTCCTTTCTATCAAAGGTTGGAAAATCAAAGAAATCATCAAAGAATGGGTCAAAAAGACTCAATGGTTCATGACCATGTCTTCCTCCAATTGTCAAATCAAATTTTTTGTTATTATTGTTGTTTTTCATATCAAATACCTCCTGCATTTTTTAAATGCAAGCATATTATAACGCCGAGTGCTAGCAATGTCAAACAAAAAGTGCCAATTTTTTAAAAATTTTTTTGAAAATATTTAAGAAATTCATGCAAAGTCAACAATTAGCACATTTTCATCATAATTTAATCTTTTCCATGTCATATTTCTTTTAAACAAGAAATATTGAAACATCAAAAAAAACAGGACTTGATTCCTGTTTCTCTCACATTTTGGAGCCGTTCAGTGAGCACAACGAACGCTGATAAGCTCCAACGCAAACTTTGTTTGCTTGTGCGTAGCATAACAAAACTTGAAAAGTTTTTGGAGCTGATGGCGGGAATCGAACCCGCGACCTACCGATTACGAATCAGTTGCTCTACCGACTGAGCCACATCAGCAAAAATGCACTATATGTGCATTGTTTTGTTATATTTATATAATTATTTTAATCTTTCAAATCTTTAAGTTTGAAAGAGACTCTTCCCTGTTCTTCATCCTTTGAAATGACTTCAACTTCCACCTTGTCGCCCACTTTTACAAGTTCATAAATCTTTCTTGTTTTATTCTCGGTGCAGTTTGAAATGTGCAAAAGTCCTGTTGCTCCATTTTCCACCTTGACAATTGCCCCAAATTGCAAGAGTTTGACAACTTCACCCTCGTAAACTTGCCCAACAACCAATTCTTTCACGCGTGTAATTTTTGGATTTTCCAAAAGCGCTTTGAGTGAAAGTTCCACCTTTTTGTTTTCTCTGTCAACTTTTATAACCTTAAACTGTCTTTCATCGCCCACATGCAAAACTTCTTCTACCTTGTCAATCTTTTCATATGCGATGTTTGAAATATGCAGAAAACAATCAAACCCATCCACACTGACAAAAGCACCATAAGGCATGATTCTCTCCACTCTGCCTTTGACAATCTTGTTTATGAAAATGCTGTTCCAAAAGTTCTTCTCAACAGCAACACGGATTTGTTCCTGCAAAAGTTTGACACTGCCAATAATTGTCTTATTTTCTTTGTCAATCTCCGTGACAACCGCTTCCATTTGCTTGCCGACAAACTTATGAAAATCTTTGACATAATGTTCTGACACTTCGCCAAACGGAATGATAATCTTATAATCTCCCATTTTTGACAAAAGTCCATTTCCCACACTTGTTGGAACGAAAGAAAACTTGCTTCCAAGTCGCAATGTCTGTGCGTTTTGATTAGCAATTTTAAGAGCATCGGCAAGGCTCTTTGATGCCTCAATCAAACCTTCTTCA
Organism: uncultured Clostridia bacterium; assembly: GCA_944362545.1. GTDB lineage: Bacteria > Bacillota > Clostridia > Christensenellales > UBA1242 > Caccovivens. The sequence goes on along the minus strand of CALVTJ010000006.1, from coordinate 10,654 downwards.
TTCTTTTGCTTTGTAATAACCACACTAAATCTGTCGCCTATTTTGACAGCATCAAAATCTTCAAAGTCGCTGGCAGGAATGAAAGCATCATTTTTCCCACCAATGTTGAAAATCACACCATCCGTTCTTTTCATAACAACAACCCCATCAAAGAGTTGCCCTTTTTTGTAAGATGTAAAAGTTTTGTCAATAATATCCAAATTGAATTTCTCACTCATGATAACCTTCTTTGTCGATTGAAAACTAAAGTTTTTAAATTTCATATAAAGATTATCAAATTTTTTGCAAAATGTCAATCAAACGCAAAGAAAACAAAAAAGTGTTGTCTATAATGCAAATTTTTAAAAAAATAGTGAAAAATATTATCCACCATTTTTGCTTTTTCTTTGAAAACTAAACTTTATTTTCTCTTTTTACCTTTCTTTTTATCTATCACTTCTTGGCGGACTTCCAACATCTTCTCTCTGACAACTTGATTTGCTTCTTGCAGAGTTTGTTCATCCAACTTCTTTCCATAAAAATTTTCAAGTTCAAAAGGCTTTCCAATGTGATAGACACTCTTTCTAAAAAGTTTCGGCTTTCTTTCAATCCAAATTGGCACAATTGGAGTCTTTGTTTTGATTGCAATCAATGCCATGCCACTTTTGATTTCTCCAAGCACTTCACTGTCATCCCTTAGCCTTGTGCCTTCAGGAAAAACAAACAGTTTCTTTCCATCTTTCAATGACTTGAAACATTGCTTGATCGCATTTATGTCATTTGCTTCTCTGTCAATTTCAATACCTCCAAAGTTGCGCAAAATAGCTCCAAAAATTTTGTTTTTGAAAAGTTCTTTTTTAGCCAAAATCTTAATTTTCTCAGGCATATTCAAAATGTAAAGTGCAATATCCCAATTTGAATAATGATTGCATGAGAGAATGACCTTGCCTTTTGGCAAGTTCTTCTTCCCTTTTATAAATGTTGGATGCAAAATTGAAAGCGGTATCCAAAGCAAAATTCGGGCAATCCAAAGTAGCATAATTTCCTCCAAAACCAAATGTCACATCAAATTTGTTTCATAACCAAAAATTGATAAATGTCAAATTTTACAATCATTATATTAAGTTTTCTTTCATCACTTGTCAAATCAATAACAAAAATAATCAAAAATGTTTGGCAAGACAAAAGGCAGTCGCCCACGCAATTTGCAGATTAAACCCACCCGTGAGTGCATCCACATCCAAAACTTCGCCGGTAAAATATAGTCCACTCACAATCTTGCTCTCAAAGGTTTTTGGATTGACCTGCGACAAATCTATGCCACCACTTGTGATAATGCCCGCATTGATGTCATAAAGCCCGCCATAATTGAGTTTAAATTCTTTCAATCCATTAAGAAGAATCAATCTTTCTTGTTTTGTAATATCATGAATTTTTTTCTTCTCATCAAGTCCTATTGCAGGAGCAAAAATTTCTGCAACTGCTTTTGGCAAAAGCCCATGCAAAACATTTTTCAAATCTTTGTTTTTGTTTTCTTCAAAATCGCGCAAAAGCCTGCTGTCAAGTTGTTTTTCTGAAAGCGCCGGTTTAAAGTCAACGGAAAGAGAAACATCCTTGATTGGCGTTCTGTTGATATAACTTGAAGCGGTCAGCACAATCGGGCCAGAAATTCCCCTGTCCGTGAAAAGCATCTCACCAAAAAACGACTTGTCCTTTCCACCAATTTTCAAATTGAGTTGAACATTTTTAAGCGACACACCTTGCAAACTTTTCACAAATTCATCTTTGACAACCATTGGACAAAGTGCCGGAGCAGGTTCGACAATCTTGTGCCCAAACATCTTTGCGAAGCGATAGCCATCTCCAGTGCTTCCCGTGCCTTTATAACTCTTTCCACCGGTGGCAATTACCACTCTGTCAAACTCTCTTTTCCCGCTTGTTGACTTAACCACAAAAATCTCGTTTTCCTTTGAGATTGACAAGACTTCATCATCAAAAGAGAATTTCACATCACAGCAATGTTTGTCTTTCAAGGTCCTAACCACATCGCCTGCCTTGTCACTTTCGGGAAAAACGCGTTTTCCTCGTTCCAGTTTTGTTTTGAGTCCCAAATTTTCAAAAAAATCGACACATGCAAAACTGTCAAAGGTGTAGATTGCAGACCTTAAAAATTTTTCACCACGCACAACATTTTGTAAAAATTCATCTGGTGAACAAAGATTTGTCAAATTGCAACGACCTTTGCCGGTGATGGCAAGTTTTTTGCCTGCTCTGTCATTTTTTTCGTAGACCAAAACATCATGACCAGCCTTTTGCAAAAGCCCGGAAAGCATAAGACCTGATGCTCCAGCCCCAACAATCGCCACTCTCATTTTATCCCCTTAAAGAAGGCAATTTCCTCTTCTGTCATCGGTTTTGTTTTTCCGCGAGAGAGCCCACCAAGTCGCACCTCGCCAACGCGAACACGCTTTAAAAGTTTGATTTGATGACCAATGGCATCAAACATTTTTCTAACCTGATGGTTTTGCCCTTCATCAATGATAACCGCAACCTTGCTAAACTTCCCATCATAACTCAAAAGTTTCACTCTCGCATCCGGCATACGCTTGCCATCAATGACAACACCTTTGCGCAAAACCGCCAAATCTCCCTCTTTGATCTCTCCTTCGACTGTGGCATGATATTCCTTTTCAAAGTGGAATTTTGGATGAGTGACAAGATTGGCAAAATCGCCATCATTTGTCAACAACAACAGTCCTTCGGTGTCATAATCAAGTCTGCCAACGTTAAAAAGCCTAACATCACTTTCAATCAAGTCAAAAATAGTTTTCCTTCCCCTTTCATCACTTGCTGTGCAAGCATAACCCTTTGGCTTGTTCATTTTCAAATAAACAAAAGTGCTCGGAAGAGTCAACCTTTTTCCATCCACACAAACCTCATCCTTCTTTTCATCGACTATTGTGCCGAGCGCATTGACAATTTTTCCGTTTACACTCACCCTGCCCTGCAAAATAAATTCTTCGCACTTCCTGCGAGAAGCAAGCCCAGAGTTGCTCAAAAATTTGTTTAATCTCATCATAAAAAAGTCCTTTCACTTTCCTTCAAAGCAAAAAGACCTTTTCAAATACCATTTACCAATTCGCAAAAAAATCTTTCATCCTTTGAAGCAATGTTTTTGATTTTATATCATCTATTGTAAAGATTTTTTCACAAAATAGCAAGTCATTGTCCAAAAATACTTCCACCTGACCAACTTCGTTTCCTTTTTCAAGCGGAGCTTGCAAATTTTCTGGCAGTGTGTAGACAAACTTCAATCTCTGCCTTTCACTTTCAGTAAGCGGATAGATAAAGTGTCCATTTGTGCCTATTTCTGCCACTTCATCCCTGCCATCAATAACGCAAACTTTGCGGTTAAAGTCATACATTTGTGTCACATCGCAGAGTTTGAAATCCTGTGCACATTGTTTCAAAAGCACGGCACTTTCTTCAAACATCGGTCGACAATTAAGCACCACACAGACAAGTCGCATCCCATCCCTTTCAATTGCCGACACCAAACACCTGCCCGCATCATCCGTATAACCAGTTTTTACCCCAATGCACCCATCCAGCGTAAAGAGCAGTTTATTTTTGTTTTTAAGATATCTGTTTGTGCCATCGCCGTTTGTGATTTTTGTATTTTTTGTGCTGACAATCTCTCTAAAAGTATCATTTTCAAGTGCATAGGAAGTGATAAGAGCCAGGTCATAAGCTGTGGTATAATGTCCATCAGCATCAAGTCCGTGAGTGTTGGCAAAGTGCGAACTTGTTGCACCAATATTTTTTGCAAGTTCATTCATAAGTGTGACAAACTCACTTGTCGAACCTGCCACATGTTCGGCAATCGCCACCGAAGCATCATTTCCAGAAATCAACATCAGCGCATACAAGAGTTCACGAGTGGAATAAACATCCCCTTTGCGAAGATAAAGCGAAGTGCCAGGCACACCCTCTGCCTTTGGCGAGACTTCAAATTCTTCATCCAAATCATCACAGTTCTCAATCGCCGTGATAGCGGTCATAATTTTTGTTGTGCTTGCCATCGGCATTTTTTGATTTTCATTCTTTGCATAAAGTTTTCTCTTTGTCGTGGTCTCCATCACCACACAACCCTTGGCAGATGAATAATAACTGCTGGCACTTGCCGTGAGCAAAACCGAACTTTGAAAACCAACAAAGACAATCATCACACACAAAAAGAGAACCAAACAATTGCGAAAAAAGTTATTCTTTTTCATCATCATTTTCCTTTTCATTCTTTTCAAGTTTTGAAAGAAGCGAGTTGACCATGTTCAAAATGGTTTGATAAAGTGACTTGTTTTCAACATTGACAAACTCAACATCACCGCTCTGTTGCAAAATCAAAAAGCCAACCGGCGAAATGCTCATTCCACCAGAAGAGCCACCACTCATTGGAAAATGATTTGCCACTCTTCGAGATGACAGGTCGGCATATTCTCCGCCACCAACCACAAATCCCACAGTCACTTTGCTGATAGGAATGATAATCGTCCCATCCGGAGCAGTTATGCTTTCTCCAACAATTGTTGAAGAGTCAACAATGGTTTTAATTTTGTCCATAGCATTTGTTATCAAGTCATTTATTGAAGTTGAATTTGTAAAATTTTTCATAATCACTCCTTTGTCCTTTTTGCATAACACTACATTCTCTTGTGTGGTATGTTGCATAACACACAATATATAGTGTCATTTCTTTCTTTTAGTTATGATAACCGAATAGAGCAAAGAATATACAACATCAAAAAAAGAAATTGAAGCCGAAACAACAGATGCCACCTCAAAGGTTTGCAGATTGTAAGATACTGTGTCATAAATGCAGAACGAAGCGGTCGGTTTTTTACTCTTTAAAAGCAGAAAAATTTGTGTCAAAATGACATTCAAAAAACCGCAAAGCATGGCACTGTCTTTTGCATCGCCCGTGCCAATGTTATAAAAAACATAAAACTTTTTCAATCTAATTTTGTCTTTCATCTGCTTGCCAAATTCTTCCATAAAAGCAAACTGTTCACTTTCAAATTCCAACTTCTGCATTTTTGTTTCACTCTCATTTTGAAGTTCAATAAACTTTCCATGAAAAGAAAAGATGTAATAGAAAATTTGTTTCCGAAAAATTGATAGTGCCACAACTCCCTTGTTAAACAGCGGATTAAAAGACAATCTCAACTCTGCACAAACAGGCAAGACCAAAATCAAAATAAACACAGCAGGAATTATATAATAAAGAAAATTCAAATTCATAGTCCTATTGTGGTTCAAATCGTTAAAAACATACAGTCACATCAAATATTTTCACAAAAAAAACAGCAGTATAGTTATACCACTGTATTTTTCATTTCCAAACTTCTTTATCTTTCAATCTTTTTTCTATCTTTCCAATTCTTTTTTCTTGCACGATTGACAATTTTGTTTACATTTTTCTTCCCAACATTTTCTATGTTAGAATAATCTGCATTTGGTTGCGTTAAAATAAGAGTTGCTATTTTTTCAATAGCATTGGTTCTCAACTTTTTCATTTGCAAACTCATCTCTTGAAGTTTTTGTGGTTCTCTCATTAGCGACTCAACAATCTTGACAAGTTCCTTGAAATTGGAAAAAGAAAGCGCCAAACCTTTATCCTGCAAAAATTTGATATTATAAACTTCTTGACTAGGAAGATGTGTTGTTGCAACAAGTGGCAAACCTTTGTTTATTGCTTCGGTTGTAGACAGTCCTCCTCCCTTGCCTATCATAACATCACACGCACTCATAATAAGGTCAATTTGTTTAGAAAACCCCAAATTTAATACCTTTATATTCTTTGGATATCTTTTCATTTCTTTGTCTATTTTATCTTTTGTTTTGCTGTCATGCCCATTGACTATAACAATTTGCAAAGGTGATTTTATATGCTTTACAAGCGCTTTCAAAACTTTATATCCGCCATGCCAATGTCCACCGCCATAAAAGATAAAAGCAGTAAAAATATCTTTGGCTATTCCAAGTTTTTCTCTCGCTAAATTTTTGTCTATGTCCACCAAGAATTTTTCACTTACGGGTATTCCTGTTGTGATAAGGTTTTCATTTTTAAATCCTTTTTCAAGCAAGAGTTTTCGATTATCCTCATGAGCGAGCGTTAAAAAATCAATTCCCCCAATAGACGCTTCCCAAAATGGCGAAACAACATAATCTAACATACAAGCAATATTCACACTAGGCAAACTAAACACTCTACGCAAATTGGCAAGCGCCATTCCTCCATAATATACAGTCGTATAAATCACATCAGGTTTAAACTCATAAATCAGTTTTAGCAACTTCTCATTTAGTGTTCTAACCGAAGCCTGTGGCGGACAAACACTTGCCTTGTTGACAGGATAATTCATATATGAGTTGTAAAACATATTATAAAACGGCAAAAGATGCCCAACGACCAAATTATAGCCCTTGTCCACAGTCCAAGAATTAAGATGAGAAGTATATTCTTTGATTATATCAACAATTTTAACTTCAACTTCTGCTTTTCTTTCAAGAATATCTTTCATGGCATTTGCTGCCGAATTATGTCCATTGCCCGCTGTCACGGTCAAAACTAAAATCTTTTTCATGTGTCCATTATAACACTCACACCAAGTTTTAGCAAAGAATAAACGAAAATTTTTAAAAATTGCTATGAAATAAAATCAAAATATTTTATAATAATTTTGTAATAAAAGGATGGATTAAAATGAAAATTAGAAAAGAAAGAAAGCCAAAAGAAGAAAAAGCGACAAAAAATCTTCATAAGACCTGCTTTGACAACGAACTTTACTTGAAATTGCAAAGCGAAAACATCAACAAGCGTATAAAAAAGTTCCATAACAAACTCTATCTTGAATTTGGTGGAAAGATTTTTGATGACCTGCACGCCGCAAGAGTTTTACCGGGTTTTGACCCAAATATCAAAATCAAACTGTTGCAAAAAATGAAAGATAAGGCAGAAATCATCTTCTGCATAAGTTCAAACGATATTGAAAAAAACAAAATTCGTGCCGACCTTGGATTGAGTTATGACAATGAAGTTTTGCGCCTTGTGGACAACATGAGACAGCTTGGTCTTTATGTGTCTGCATTTGTCATCACTCTTTTCAAAGGTCAACCAAGCGCCACAAAGTTTGGCAAAAAGTTGGAACAGCGTGGCGAGCGTGTATATTTTCATCACTACACCAAAGGTTATCCAAACGATGTTGAAACAATTGTATCCGATGAAGGATATGGTGCAAACCCATTTGTTGAAACCACGCGCCCACTTGTTGTGGTCACTGCACCGGGTCCATCAAGTGGCAAACTTGCCACCTGCCTCTCACAACTCTATCATGAATATAAGAGTGGCAAAAAGGCCGGCTATGCCAAATTTGAAACTTTCCCTGTTTGGAACTTGCCATTGAAACATCCTGTCAACATCGCCTATGAAGCAGCCACCGCCGACCTTTATGATGTAAACCAAATTGATCCATTCCACTTCAACGCCTACAAAGTGTTGGCTGTCAATTACAATCGTGACATTGAGGTTTTCCCAATTTTGCAAAACATTCTGCAAAAAATCACCCACAAAGATGTTTACCAATCACCAACCGACATGGGTGTCAACATGATTGCATCTGCTATAACAGATGACAAACTTGCCCAACTGTCCGCAAAAAAAGAGATTTTGCGAAGATATTATCGTGCGGAATGTGATTACAAAAAGGGACAATGCACCTATGAAACTCTTGAAAGAAACAGACAACTTTTGCTTGAAGTCGGTGCAAAGGATGACCTTCTGAAAGTGATTGATGTAGCAAAAAACACTGCAAAAGAAAGTGGTTATCCATGCGTGGCAATGGAACTTCCAAATGGCAAGGTTGTCACAGGAAAAACAAAAAAAATCATATCTGCAAGTGGAGCGGTCGTTTTGAATGCATTACGCACACTTGCCGGCATGGGAGATGATTTTGATGTGATTACTGATGACATTTTGCTTCCTATTGTGGACTATCGCACCAAAATTTTGAAATCAAACAGCAGCGTTTTAAATGTGGATGATGTGCTTGTTGCATTGTCGATTTGTTCGGCTAAAAATGAAAAGGCCAAGAGAGCACTTTCAAAAATTTGCGAACTTCATGGCTGTGAAGCACACTGCACCTATATTCTTTCATCCGCTGAAGAACAAACTCTCAAAAGACTCGGGCTTAATGTCACCTGCGAGCCTGTCTTTTTAAATTCTCACCTTTTTGATGATTAAACTTTAAAAATTTTCAAAATTCATATCAAAGACACCAAACAAGAGCAAATTCACCGCTCTTGTTTTTTAATTGTAAAACGCCCACCAAAACTTTGCCAGCATTTTTTCATCTTCACAAAAAATTTGAACTTGACACGTTTTGGATGTATCATCGTCAATCAAACTTTCCAATCTTCGTGCCACGCCATTTGCACTATCGAAAATCTTGACATTTGGAAAGATTCTCTTTAAATTTTCTTTTATTGAAACATAATGTGTGCAACCAAGAACTATCGCCTTGAAAGAACTCTTCAAATTTTGCTTCAAAAAATCATCTAAACTCGACAAGTTGTCAAGATTTTCATCAATCAAAGTGGCAAGGCTGTCAAGTGCTAAAAATTGCATGCCAGAATCTTTATATTTTTGCACCAATTTGTTATGTTTGAGTGTGGCGCTTGTGCCAATGACTAAAATATCCCTCGCATCAAACTCCAAAAGTGCCGGTTTAATTGCAGGAACTGTGCCAATAAAAAGTTTTTCGTTGTATCTGATACGCATTTGTTCAAGCACGGTCGCAGTCAAAGTGTTGCACGCCAAAATGACAATATCAAATTTAAAGAAACTTTGAATTTTTTCCAAGTTTGTTTGTGTTATATCAATCAACTCTTCTTTGCTTTTTGTCCCATAAGGCAGATTTTTCGTGTCGCAAAACAGAAGGTAATTGCATTTTGGCACAACTTTAAAACATTCCTTCAAAACATTAACACCGCCCGTTCCACTGTCAATCAAAAGCACATTTTTCATGTTATTTTTATATGCAAACAATCAAAATATTTTGACATTCACTTCATTATGCTGTCAATCACTTCTGCCACCACACTTGACAAAAACTGAACTTTTTCTTTGGCATCTTTTTCTGTCAACACAACGTTTGGCTTTGCTCGCAAACTTTTACTTTCAATCATCATCGGCACGCCAATCGCAAAACATGGCACACTCAATGTGTCTTTATTTATTGCCACGCCAAAGTTGTTCATGGCACTACCCGGAGTCAAACCAGCATCGTTGAACTGCACCGAGCGACCAAGCCTTGCAATGTTTTCAGTTGCTAGTGAATCAAACAAAACCACCGCTGCAATATCAAACGCCTGAACAATCAAACTTATCATATCACACGCGTTTATACCCGTGTTTGAAAAAGTGTTTGGAATAATTTTAAAAATTTTATTTGATTTTTTAAACGGTTTAATATCAATTTTATTAACAGTCCAAACTCCAAAACAATCCGCCAAAATTTCAGGATTTCCAATTCCGACAAAGAGAATTTTGTCCCGCTTTTTGATTTTGTTTGCTTTAAACAAAAATTCTAAGCGATACTTGATTTCAGCCACCAAAAAATCATGATGCTCTTCCATCAAAGATGACAGAAGCGGAGTATTTAAAATGAAATAATGTCCCTTTCCAAATCCCAATTTTTCCGCTTTTTCATCGGTGTCCACAAAAAGTTTAGAACATGTCATATCAAAATGCTTCAAATCTTCGGTTTTATAACCGCAAACAGCCAAATCGGCACCACATTCATCAATCAAATCTTTCATAATAAAAATATGTCCAAAAAAAATCAAAAAATAAGTTGATTTTTAAAAATTGGTATGCTATAATGAATAAGAAAATTTTTAAGGAGAAAGACATGGCAAACATAAAATCAGCAAAGAAGAGAATTTTGATTGAAAGAGAAAGAAATGTAGCAAATAACTCCATCAAATCTGAAATCAAAACTTACACAAAGAAGTTTCAAGCAGAACTTGCTGTTGATGTCGCAAAAGCAGAAGAACTCTATCGCACACTCTCCGCAAAACTTGACAGTGCTGCAAGAGAAAATGTAATTCACCAAAACACTGCTGACAGAAAGAAAGCACACTTTGCAAAATTGTTGGATGACGCAAAGAAAAACAGCAAATAGTTTTTTGATAATAAAAAGATTTATAAATTTAACAAAAATGGTGAAAGAAAATTTCACTATTTTTTTGTCATAAAAAACCACTCACACATTCGGTCATAACTTTTTTATGTAATATTGTTTTACTGTAAAAATCACATGATGCCATCTGTGACCGTTTTTGTTTTTATCATAATTCCATGTCATTCTGAGCCACGAGCAAAGCGAGTGTGTCGAAGAATCTCACAAAAAAAGAAGGTTGAAACCTTCTTTTTTTAATCTTAAATCCTGCTACCTTCTCCCATTGTCATAGCAAAGCGAACACCAAACATGTTGTCAAGCCAACTAGATGTGTCCATGCCGGCTGCCGTAATTATCTTGCCATTGCCAAGATTTGTGCCTAGTGTGCGTGTCCAATAGTTTGCATATTCATCACTGCCTATGCCTAGCAAGAAGCA
>CALVTJ010000005.1 GCA_944362545.1 uncultured Clostridia bacterium | reverse complement strand
TTGTTGCCAAAAATTTGGCAACTTCCTTTGCCTTGAGCAAAGGAGCATTTTGAGATTTGTGTGTCGTCGTGCTCACCCTTGCGAGCAAGTTCGCACTCCTAGCAATAATCAAGAAGTGATATTATAGAAAACAGAATGGCAGATGCTGCCCAACTTCCTTTGCCTTGAGCAAAGGAGCATTTTGAGATTTGTGTGTCGTCGTGCTCACCATTGCGAGCAAGTTCGCACTCCTAGCAATAATCAAGAAGTGGTATTATAGAAAACAGCATGGCAGATGCTGCCCAACTCCCTTTGTCTGCAAAATGGACACAATTTGGATATTTTTTGTTAAAAAAGAGTGCAAACGTGAAAAAATGTGATATAATAAAAATATGGAAAAGAAATTTGATGTTTTGATTATTGGCGGTGGGGTGGCAGGCATGACCGCTGGAATATATGCAAAAAGACGGGGCAGAAATGTTGCCATAATTGAGAAGTTCACTTTGGGTGGGCAGGTTTTGTCATTAAATCGAATTGAAAATTTCCCTTCGCAATCTGAGATTGATGGTTTGACGCTTGGACAAATGTTTGCAAAACAAGTCAAACATTTGGGCATTGGAGTGATTTTAGATGACATAGAAAAGATTGATTTTACGGGCAAAGAAAAAATTTTGTTTGGCAAAAAACAAACCTACAGAGCGGAAAGTGTCATCATTGCAACCGGTCTTGCAAGCGTTCCTCTTGGCAAAAATGAAGATGACTTTTTGGGGCGTGGTGTGAGTTTTTGTGCCGTTTGTGATGCCAATTTTTATAAAGGCAAAGATGTTTGCGTGGCAAGCAAAGGTGGAAGTGGTATAAAAGGGGCCCTTGACCTTGCCGGTGTTTGCTCAAAGGTGACAGTGCTTGACAGTCAAGATATGTCAAAATTTGCCTCAAACTTCAAAAATCCAAAAATTGAAGTTGTGTCAAATGTCGAAATTGAAAAGGTGGAAGGAAGTGACACTGTTGAAGGAGTTTTGGCAAAGCTTAACGGAAAAGAAAAACTCTTCAAAACTTCGGCACTTTTTGTGGAACTCGGCAAGAGACCGAAAACGGACATCTTCAAGAGAGTTTTAGACTTGGATGATAGGGGATTTATCAAAACCGATGCAAACATGCAGACATCACAAGAAAATGTTTTTGCGGTCGGCGATGTGCGAAGCGGATTTCTCAAACAGATTGTCACAGCGTGTGGTGATGGTGCGATTGCAGGGCAGTTGGCATAATAGTTGTGGCAACTGTCTTTTTTATTGCATAAAAAATAGTATGGAACAAGAAAAGAAATCAAATATAAAAATAATATGTATCAAAGCACCGCGTTGGAGCGTGCCATTTTTGAAATTTTTTTATAAAAATGACAAAAAAAATGACAAAATGTCGAAAAATGTTTTGTAAAAAGATATTTTTATTGTTATAATAAAAATGTGAAAAAAATATTCGCAATCATTGTAATGATTTTGTGTGGGTTCACCACCTTAGGTGGTGGAGCCTTTTTGTTGACATCTTGTGGAACGGCATCTGAACAAAGTGGTGGAGAGATTGCAGATTCTGATGATGCAGAGATACCAACTGACAACAATCAAAGCAGTGAAGAAAAATTGGATGATGATGTATCTGCTGACAGTGCCAATGTGACAATTAGATTCCTTTTAAGAACAAGTTCATCTGCTTACACTGTGGCATCGACATCCACAACAAATGCAGCAACGAGAGCAGGGGAATTTACTGCATCTTTGTTTGATTCAACTGGGACCAATATACGTTGGGGAACTGCTTGTACTATGTATGCTGGATATTCATATACTGGGCAACCGCAGACAGTTTCTGGCGGTAGCAGTGTAGATTATTATGCAGGGGATCTTAGTTATTTGCGTTATTATAATGCATCTTCCGTAAGAAGATATATTAGACTTGTATTATACGAGGGTTCTGGTGTTGCATTTTGTGGACTTTCGACAAGCACATCAAATACTTCTTGCCAAAGTGAGATTTCAGGAATTGCCGGTTCAATTTATGATGAATATTTTCTCTATGGCAGTGGAAGTTATACATCAAGTGCATCAACTGCACGATCAAGTTGTTCAACAACATTGAGTGGAACATATAATATTTATATGCGTTCTAGATATATAATCTCGTTTAACGCCAATGGTGGAAGTGGAGCTCCAACATCCAAATCAATTCTTGCGGGCGTTTCGTCCACATTGCCAACAACCGTGCCAACAAGAACAGATTACACATTTTTGGGCTGGTCAACATCCTCAACCGCATCTTCTGCCACATGGAAAGCAGGCGCAACATATTCTTCAACTTATGCTGATGAAGATGATACACTTTATGCAGTGTGGGAATCTAATTTGCCAAAATTGACTATAAGATTTTATAGTGTTCATACAGATGCCCCTCAACTTCACATTGATCCAGATTCAGCATCTTCCTCTGGCACTGTTGGAGGTGGTATTATAACAGGGACACAAGCATCGACAAGTGATGAATATATCACATCTGGACAAACCTCAGTTGTTTCAATTACAAGTATCGGAATGCTACAAATTGGCAAACCAGCAACAATGGATATTGAATTGGACTTGGGAATGGCAGATCCCACATATTATGTTAATGTAGATGCAAGTTCATATCCAACATCAAGCAATTACGATGCCGTTTTAGGGGGTAAAGTAGTTGGAACTCCCGAAGACCCTGTTGTTGAACCTAGATCATATACATACACATGGACTTATTATACATCGGGAATGCTGGTTGGTGGTGGATATACCGAAGAATATCATGATGTGACAATAAATGTCTACGCTAGGCAACAATACTATATTAGTTTTGATGGAAATGGTGGAAGTTCTCCTGGATCACAATATAAAGCACACGGTTTCTCAATCACATTGCCGACAACTGCAACTAGAGAAGGCTACACATTTGCAGGGTGGAACACAAATGAAAATGGAACAGGCACGCATTACAATGCCGGAGCAACCTTTTCTCTCAATGGTGATAGGACATTGTATGCAGAATGGACACCAGAATCGGTGACCGTGAAACTGCAGATTATGACATCAACAAATGGCACGAGTTATTCAAATTCGGTGGCTGGTGGAACAGTTGTTGCTACATATTATTATGATAACAATGGTACGACTATAAGAACATCACAAGTTGTTGACACTGCCACTGCAACACAACTGCAATATGCGATTTCAGCACCTACTTTAAAGAGAGAAATAACTGTCACTGCACAAACCACAAATGAAGGCTTTGCTTTTGTTGGAATTGCAACGATAGAAAGACCGCCGACTGGAACAAGTTTACAAAATTCAATCACACCAACTGGAAACACAATTATATATGCCTTCTTTAAGGTGAAATCTGACAATCAGCTTAAATATGACAGCACAGACAGATATTGGTATTTTGAGGATGGAAAGTATCCACAGAGCTATGTTGGAAACAGCATGAACACGACACTGTCAAGTTCGGCAACAGTATCGGGCTCTTCAATAAGATATTTTAATGGAACATCAAATGTGTCCATTCCAATTTATAAATATGGTGGAAACGAGTATGTAAAACTAAGAGCATCAAGCACCATGACAATTCAGACAAGTGTTGGACGGGTGACATTCACCAGTAGGCAATATTATTTCTTTGAAGTTGAGCCAATCAGGTGGCGAGTGAGTGAATATGGAGTGTCAAGCACAGACTATCCAGATGGATGGGATGCATATGGTTCCTACAAGACAAACTTCACTGTGGTCAGTGACAGAGTGCTTATGGCAAGTGCGGTGACAAATGACACTGTTCGTGAAGGATGGGCATTTACATCAAGTGAACTGTTTTCAAATGTGTCCATTTCCAACACAAACAGTGCAAGTGCATATGCTGATCCTAAATATGACACCAGCAGAAGTGTGACATATTATAGATACGGCAATGCTGGGCAACAAGACAAGGTGACCACTGTAAGCAGAACAGAGAATGGTTTAAGAGTGGCAAGTGTGGATGAGATAAAAGAAAGTATAAAAGAAAGTTTTGAAGATATCAGAGCATATGCAAGTGACATGGTTTGCTTCTTGCTAGGCATAGGCAGTGATGAATATGCAAACTATTGGACACGCACACTAGGCACAAATCTTGGCAATGGAAAGATAATCACATCTGCCGGTTTGGAAACTTCGAGTTGGCTTGACAACATGTTTGGTGTTCGCTTTGCCATGACAATGAGTGCGGGTAGCAGAATTTAATGTTATAAAAAAAGAAGGTTATCAAATTTAACCTTCTTTTTTTGTGAGATTCTTCGACTCGGTTGTTTCACAGCCGGCTCAGAATGACAAAAGGGGATTACGATAAAAACAAAGACGGTCATGAATCGTTAGAATGACAGGCACTATGTGCTTTTTAGAAAAACAACAACACAGTAAAGCGTGGCAAGCGATTTGCAAAAATTTTTGTGGCAATTTGCAAAACCTTTTCATATCATATTAGTGTATGGACTTTAAGGAGGTTTAAAATGTCATTTTATATCAACAACACCAATCCAAACAGACCTGGCCCAATGAATGGAAATCCAACAAACGGAATCTGTGAAAAGATTTTGATTGAAACGACAAAGGTTTTTGATGCGTGTGTTTGCACAAGTACGGAAACAGGAATCATCTTGCAAGCAAGCGACTTTTTGCCCGCCGACCCTGTTTTGCCACTCACTTATGTTTCAGCAGAAAACACCCCAAACACAACTCCAATCATCTCTGACCTTGTCATTGACAGATTGGACACTTGCCCAAATTATGCCAATGTAAGTTTCACAGTCACAGTTCCTGTCACAATTACATATCGTGACGCAAACGGAACACTTGGAACGGCAGTTTCTTCCATTACTGTGCAAAAATCAGTGATTTTGTTTGTTCCACAACCAGCAATTTCACCTGTTGACATCACAGCAGTGGCAACATTCTCCAGCCAAATTGGTTCGTTTACATCACCAAACATCTTCACTGTGACAGGGTGCATCCAAATCATTGTGAGAGTGGTAAGCGTTGTGGATGTGCTTGTGCCATCTTATGGGTATCCTGTTTTGCCACCATGTCAACAAGCACCATCGGCAAGCGCCTGCCCAGGACTTCAAGATTTGCCAATCTACCCAACAGCATCGGCGATTTCAAATGTTCCAAGGCTGTAAAAACAAAAAGACTCGCATTTGCGAGTTTTTTATTGCAAAAATAAGCACAAATATATATCTATCTATATAAGTCTATCATTTTCTCATTTTTTTTAAGGCGTAGGCGTAAGCAATTTTTGTTCCGCTCTTGAGTGGAATGTCATTTTCATTGAAGTAAAACACTACAAGGTCACTGCAATCAATCATTGCTTTGTTTCTTTCAATATACAGAAATTTGCCTTTGGTGGCTTGTAAATTTTGTCAAAATTTTGTGTATTTGAGAACAGAAAAAAACTTTCGCAAAAGGAAGTTTCGGACTTTCTTGGTGTCAGTCGGGTAAACTATTGCAGATATGAAAATGGAACAAGAATGATACCGGTTGACCTGCTTGTGAAATTGGCTGATTTTTATGATGTTTCTTTGGACTTTATTGTCGGGCGAGTGGAGATATAAAAAAAATGACTTAAAACGGTCATTTTCTCTTTTTTCATTTTTTAATTCAAATTACATGCTTCTCTCATCATCAAAGTCAATTTCATGTCTGGTTTTGCGTTTGAGAGCATTGCGGTTTACATATGGCAAGGTGCGGTCATCCAATTTAACAACTTCCTTCACAAATGCTGGGTCATTTTTCAATCTGTCGCTTGCCCAATAGATAGATATGTAATAATTTGAGCATTGTGTCAACACATATTTTGCATTGTCACGTTGTTTCTCGCTGGCGCTTTCAATTGGAAAGAGATTGCAATAGCCTTCTTTTATCAAACTTTCAGGGTCATTTTCCATTCTTTCCAAAATGTCATCTTCATAATCATCATCCATTTCAAATTCTTCATCCATCTTTTTATCCTCCATAAATGTTATACTTCATTTGCCAAAGATTGTCAAGGAAAGTGCAAAAAAGAAAATTTAAAAAATTTTTTAAAAAGTTGACAAAATTTGTTGACTTTTTGTTTTTTCTTGCATATAATAGTGCTAGCACTAAAAAGTCGAGAGTGCTAGCAAACTTATCAAAAAAGGTTGTTATATGGAACTTTCCGAAAGAAAAATCAAGATATTAAACATTGCCATTGAAGAGTTTATCAAGGACGCCGCTCCAATCACGAGTGGTTCGGTCAAAGATAAATCTTCTCTTGATGTTTCCACAGCGACGCTGCGTTCAGAACTTAACGCTTTGGAGGCGATGGGCTTTTTGAAACAACTTCACACTTCAGGCGGAAGAGTGCCAACAGCACAGGGCTACCGATTTTATGTTGAAAACATGCTCAAAAGCATCAAAGCATCAAATGGAGAGTTGGAAGAAGTTAGAGAACTTATTGAAAACAGAACCAAAAGTTTGAATGAGATTGTCGCTGGAATTGCAAAAATTATTAGCAAGGCAACAAATTATCCAACGGTTGTGCTTGTCAATGGCATGGAAAACTTGGTTTTGAAGGAGTTTAAAATCATTCCACTTTTGGATGAAAAATGCATGGTGCTTATTGGAACCAACTATGGCTACATAACAAACACCATGGATATTAAAGCAACCGCTCAAAATTGCGAAGATGCATCAAATTATCTCACCAAATATTTCAAAGGCGAAACCATGGGGTTTATGCTGGAGAACATTTCTCAACTCAAAAAGGGGATGAGTGGCGAGATAAAGGCATTTCAATCGGTGGTTGACAACATTGTTGTTGGGCTTTCAAAATTGAACCAGAGAAAACTTCTTAATGTTCAGGCAGAAGGCGTAGCAGAAATTGTTGGAAACGAAAAGGATATCAAAGAAGCCAAGAAGGTTCTCAAAACTTTGAGTGATGAAAAGGAACTCATTGAAGTGCTTGATGATGACAGCAAAAAAATGTCCGCTGTTATCTCTGGCGAAAATGATGAAACATGTTCGGTTATCAAAGCACCGATCATTGTTGGAGGAAACAAACTTGCCTCAATTGGTGTGTTTGGACCGCAAAAAATGAATTACATGGGCATTGCTTCGGCACTTAAAGTGGTGGTTGATGAACTCAACAAAGATAAAGGAGAATAAATGGAAGACAAAGAAGATTTGAAAGAAAAAGATTGTTCTTGCCAAGACTGCAAGCACGATGATGATAAATGTGATGATGAATGCAAGTGCGACCATGATGAATGTGAAAGGCAGGAATGCAAATGTTATGAAGATGATGAACATGAGTGTAAACACAAACATTGTCACAAACATCATGAAGATGATGAAGATGAGGATGACGATGATGAAGAAGATGATGATGATGAAGATGATGATAAACATCACAAAAAACATCACCATGACCATCCAGAGCATTTGAAACATCACGAACATCCAGAACATGAACCGCATGAACATCCACATTCGCACGAACGTGAACATCAACTTGAAGAAGAAGCAAGACAATATTTAGATATGGCACAAAGGTTGCAGGCAGATTTCGACAACTACCGCAAACGAGTTGCCGAGCAGTTGGATGCTCAAAAGCAAGAAGGAATAAAGAGTGTGCTTGAAGTGTTTTTGCCTTGCCTTGATACTTTCAAAGAAGCAAAGAAAAGTATTACGGATGAAAAAATTTTGCAAGGTGTTGAGATGATTGAAGACAAAATCAAGAGTGCACTGAAAACCTTAAATGTCGAAAAAATTGAAACGGTGGGTCGAAAATTTGACCATAACCTTGATGAAGTGATTGCCACAAGGCGTGACGAAAACTTTGAAGATGATATCATCTTGGATGAATTCCAAGCGGGATATAAATTTAATGGAAAAGTCATACGATATGCAAAAGTAATCGTAAATAAATTATAAAAGGAGTGAATTATTATGAGTAAAATTATTGGTATTGACTTGGGAACAACAAACTCATGCGTTGCTGTGATGGAAGGTGGAAAACCAACTGTCATTCCAAACGCTGAAGGTGACAGAACCACACCTTCTGTTGTTGCTTACACAAAAGAAGGGGAACGTTTGGTCGGCAAAGTCGCAAAAAGACAGGCGATTGTCAACCATGAAAACACGGTTCAATCAATCAAGAGAGAAATGGGAACTGACCATAAGGTTAAACTTAATGGAAAGGAATATTCTCCACAAGAAATCTCTGCTATGATTTTGTCAAAATTGAAGGAAGATGCAGAAAGTTATCTTGGTGAAAAGGTGACACAGGCAGTTATCACTGTTCCTGCATACTTCAACGACAGTCAAAGACAGGCCACAAAGGATGCGGGCAAAATTGCGGGACTTGATGTTTTGAGAATCATCAATGAACCTACCGCTGCCGCACTTGCTTATGGTCTTGACAAAGGTGACAACAAAAATCAAAAGATTTTGGTTTATGACCTTGGCGGTGGAACATTCGATGTTTCAATCCTTGAAATTGGGGACAACGTTTTTGAAGTTTTGTCAACAAACGGCAACACCAGACTTGGTGGTGATGACTTTGATAACAGAATTATTGATTTCTTGGTTGAGACATTCAAACAACAAAACGGCGGAATGGATTTGTCAAAAGACAAACTCGCTATGCAAAGATTGAAGGAAGCGGCAGAAAATGCAAAAATCAACCTTTCTGCAACCCCTATGACAACAATTTCTTTGCCATTTATTTCTGCTGATGCAAATGGACCAAAACACTTGGAAGTGGAACTTACTCGTGCAAAATTTGATGCCATGACAGAAGATTTGGTAAATGAAACAATTGAATGTTGCAAGAGAGCACTTGCTGATGCAAAACTCACAACTGAAAAAATTGATAAGGTTATCTTGGTGGGAGGCTCAACTCGAATACCTGCTGTTGTTGAAGAAGTAAGAAAGTTTACAGGCAAAGAGCCATTCAAAGGTATTAACCCTGATGAATGTGTTGCCATCGGTGCAGCAATTCAGGCAGGTGTTCTTGCCGGAGATGTTAAAGATGTGCTTTTGTTGGATGTGACGCCACTTTCTCTTGGGATTGAAACAATGGGCGGAGTGTTCACAAAACTTATCGACAGAAACACTACAATTCCTACAAAGAAGTCGCAAATCTTCTCAACTGCAACTGACAATCAACCTGCTGTTGACATTCATGTTTTGCAAGGTGAAAGAGAGTTTGCTGCTCAAAACAAGACACTTGGAAGATTCCAACTTACAGACATTCCACCTGCACCAAGAGGAGTTCCTCAAATTGAAGTCACATTTGATATTGATGCAAACGGAATTGTCAAGGTTTCTGCAAAGGACCTTGGAACTAACAAGGAACAAAACATCACAATCACTGCTTCTTCAAATTTGAGTGAAGAAGACATCAACAAAGCCATCAAAGAAGCACAAGACCATGCTGAAGAAGACAAGAAGAGAAAAGAACTTGTTGAAACAAAAAATCAGGCAGACAACTTGGTTTATGGGCTTGAAAAACTCATCAAAGAAAATGGTGACAAGATAAGTGAAGATGACAAGACAAAACTTCAAGAAGCCATTGAAAAGGCAAAGAAGACCTTTGAAAGTGATGATATTGAAGTCATCAAGAAAGGCATTGATGAACTTACAAATGATTCAAACGGTATTGTTTCAAAGATGTATCAATCTGCACAACAAAACGCAAGTGCAAATGGTGCTGGTTCAACAGGTACAAATGGTTCAAATGACAACAATTCAAATGGCTCTTCCGACAAGAAGAACGGTGATGATGATGTTATCATCGAATAATTAAATTCAAGTTTAAGAAAAAAGGACAAAAGTCGTGGCAAATAAGGATTATTATCAAATTTTGGGTGTGAACAAGGATGCTGATGCGGATGAAATTAAGTCCGCATACAGAAGACTTGCAAAAAAATACCATCCAGATTTAAACAAAGCACCTGATGCTGCCGATAAATTTAAGGAAATCAACGAAGCATATGAAGTCCTTGGCGATGAGAAAAAACGCGCTAATTATGATAAATATGGCTCTGCTGATGGTCCACAATTCACATCAGGCGCCTCTGGTGGTTTTGGTGATTTCTTTGGTGGTCAAGGTTTTTCAAGTCAGGGGTTTGATGGTTTTTCTGACATCTTTTCTGACATCTTCTCTGCTTTCGGAGGGGGCGGTGAGAGAAGAAGAACAGTTCAGCGCGGTTCGGACATCAATATTGTCATGAATTTGTCATTTGATGAAGCAATTTTTGGTTGTGAAAAAATCATAACCTACAGTCGTGTTGAAGCATGTGACAAATGCGGTGGCACTGGCGCAAAAAATGGTAAAGAATTTTCCACTTGCCCTGATTGTCAGGGTGCCGGAAGAGTGAGAATTCAACAAAACACCATGTTTGGCACAACCATTCGTGAAACCGTTTGCCCGAGATGCGGTGGAACAGGAAAAATTATCAAAATCAAGTGCGAAGAGTGCAATGGAAAGGGAGTTAAAAAGGTCACGGCACAGGTTCATTGCAAAGTGCCTGCCGGCATTGATGATGGGCAAACCATCAGGATGCGTGGCGAAGGAAACGCTCCAGCAGGGCGTGGCACAAGTGGCGATTTAAACATCAAAGTGACAGTATCTCCACATCCAATCTTCACGCGTGATGGATATGACCTTATGTGTGATATGTATGTTCCATTTACCACTTGTCTTCTTGGCGGGAAAATTGAGATTCCGCTTACCAAGGGCACAAAAGTTGTCAAACTCGCAGAAGGCACAAAAAACGGCACTGTTTTGCGTGTTAAAAATGAGGGAGTAAAACGACTTAATTCTGACAAAAAAGGCGATTTGATTGTGACAATTCGCAGTGAAATTCCTAAAAACCTTGGCAAAAAGGCAAGAGCTGTGTTGTTGGACTTGGAAAGTAAATTCACTGAAGATGACTTCCCGGAAACCAAAAAATTTAAAAATAAAGTTAAATAATTTTCAGGAGAACGCATTTTGCGCTCTCTTTTTTTTACATTTTGTTTATGTTTGTTTTTTTGTGTGGCAATTTTCTTGCTTTTTTTCGAGAAATTGTAGTAATATAAAACTAGAAAAGGGAGTTGTTATGAGAAGATTTTTTGGTGTCAAAAAAAATGATAGCACAATCTACATTGAAGGAGAGGAGTTCAATCATCTCAAAAATGTTTTGAGAATGAATGTTGGAAGTGAACTTCTTGCCAGCATAAATGATGAATTTGAATATGCTTGTCAAATTGAAAAGTTTGACCGAAACAGAGCGGTTTGCAAGATTATTGGCAAAGAAAAATGCATCGGCAATCCGCGTAAAGAAATCGTTATCTTTCAGGCAATTACAAAAAGGCCAAAGTTTGAATTTATCGTTCAAAAAGCGACTGAAATTGGCATTGCAAAGATTGTTCCATTTGTCAGCGATTTTGTCATTGCAAAAGTGACTGAGAATAAAATGGATAGACTCAACGCCATTGCCATGAATGCCTGCAAGCAGTGTGAACGCACAATCATGCCAATCATTGAAAAACCTGTCAAAGTGGCAGATGTGATTGCATCTTTCAAAGATTATGATCTTGTTTTGTTTGCAAACGAACGCACAGACAAAGGCGAAAAAATCAAAGATTTGACAAAATATAAAAAGATTGCCATCATTGTTGGCTCGGAAGGTGGTTTTTCACAAAAAGAAAAAGAAGCATTTGTTGATGCCGGAGCAACTTCGATAAGTCTTGGAAGAAGAATTTACAGATGCGAAACAGCATCGGTTGCCATGATGAGCCTTGTGTCGATTTTGAGTGGGAACTAATATGAAATTTTCTGTTTTAACACTTGGTTGCAAAGTGAACAAATATGAGAGCGATGCTCTCATTTTTGAACTCCGCAAGCGTGGTTTTGATGCAACGGACAAACTTGAATGGGCGGATGCCTATATCATCAACACCTGCGCTGTGACAAACGAAGCCGAGCGAAAGTCACGACAAATGCTTGAAAGAGCAAGAAAGTTCAATCCATCCGCAAAAATCTATGTGATGGGTTGTGCAAGTCAAGATGACCATGCACAATTTGAAAAGAAGGGTGCAAAATTTGTCATTGGCACGGCATCAAAAGCAAGACTTCTGGACAATTTGGACAATGATGGCTGGAAGATTTTTGACCAACCAAAAAAATATGAGGACAATCTTTTTTCAGCACAAACTCTCACGCGTGCTTTCATAAAAATTCAAGATGGGTGCAACAGATTTTGCACATATTGTCTTATTCCTTATCTCCGTGGCAGAAGCAGGTCAAGAGATGAGGAAAGCATTTTGGAAGAAGTGAAAAAAGTGCCAAATGAAGTCAAGGAAGTGGTGCTTGTTGGCATTGATGTCAGCGATTTTCAAATTGATGAAAAGAAAGGTCTTGGCAAACTTTTGCAAGATTTGGACAGGTTTGGAAAACGTCTTCGTTTGTCCTCGATGGAAGACAATTTGGTGGATGAAGAATTTTTGAAAACACTTGTAAGTGTCAAAAATTTCTGTCCGCATTTTCATTTGTCTCTTCAAAGCGGATGTGACAGCGTGCTGAAAAAAATGAACAGACATTACACCACAGCACAATTTGCAAAGAGCGTGAAACTCATAAGAAAATTCTTTCCGCATGCCGGCATAACCACGGATGTGATTGTCGGTTTCCCAACCGAAACGGAAGAAGATTTTGAAGAAACCTTGAAGTTTGTGCAACAAGTCAAATTCTCACAACTTCACATCTTTCCATACTCTCAAAGAAATGGCACGGTGGCGACAAAACTTTACACCGACCTTTCGGGAAAAATTAAAAATGAGAGAGTCAAACGCTTGGAAGAAGTTGGCAAAAAACTCAAAAAAGAGTTTATCATGCAAAACAAAATGGGCAATGTTTTGATTGAAGAGAAAAACGGTGAATTTTTTGAAGGCTACACTGAAAATTACATAAAATGTTATGTAAAAGGGGACTTGAAAGTTGGAGACATTGTCAAAGTCAAAATTGTCAAGTCTTTCAAAGATGGTGCACTTGCTGAAATTTAAAGCAGTTGATTTGGTTTTAAACGCTTGACAAGGAACATATAATGTGTTAAAATTATGCAGAAAATTGACCTTGAAAGGTGGTGAGAAAGTTGACAACAGTTAAAGTAGGCGAAAACGAATCTCTTGAAAGCGCTTTGAAAAGATTTAAAAGAAAATGCCAAAAAGATGGCATTATTGGCGATATAAGAAAGAAAGAAGCTTATGACAAACCAAGCGTTGCTAGAAAGAAAAAGAGCGAACAAGCAAGAAAGAGAGCAAGAAAAAGAGGTTAAAAAAGACGGACATTGTCCGTTTTTTCTTTTGCCTTTTTCTGCTTTTGTGATAAAATGAATTGGTATGAACAAGGACTATGATTTAAACTCTCTAAACGAAGAACAAAAAAAAGCACTTCTTCAAACTGAAGGAGTTGTTTTGGTGACTGCAGGGGCAGGGAGTGGAAAGACACGACTTTTGACACACAGAATTTGTTATTTAATTGAAAAAGGAGTCTCGCCCTACAACATTTTGGCTATCACATTCACAAACAAGGCAACAAATGAGATGAAAGAGCGTGTGGCAAAAATGTGCAACAAAGCAGTTTGGATTTCCACCTTTCACTCAATGTGTGTGCGCATTTTGAGAGAGAGCATAGACTTTTTGGATGGTTATGACAGAAACTTCACCATTATTGATGAAAATGACAAGGCAAAAATTTTGAAGGATCTCTTAAAGGGAAATAACATGCAAGATGATGAGCTTTCAAAGGTGGAAACACATCTTGATAACATCAAAAACAAAGGGCTTGACATTGATGAATATTTTTCTGCGTTGCAGGAGTTTGGCAATCAAGAAAACCTAAAAATGTATCAAAAAATTTGCTGGCAGTATGAAGACTATCTGCACAAAAACAATGCGCTCGACTTTGATGATTTGCTCAACAAAACACTTTTTCTTTTCAACAATTATCCGCAGGTGCTTGGTCACTATGCCGACCGCTTTCATTACATCTTGGTTGATGAATTTCAAGACACAAACTTGGTGCAATACAAACTTGTCAAACTGCTGGCATCAAAGCACAAAAATTTGTTTGTTGTCGGTGATGAAGACCAATGCATTTATTCGTGGCGTGGTGCAAATTTTCGAAACATTTTCAATCTTGAAAACGATTTTCCGGATGTCAAGGTTTTTAAACTTGAACGCAATTATCGTTCCACAAAAAACATCTTGACACTGGCAAACAATGTCATTGCAAACAACACTGAACGTCTGAAAAAAAATCTTTGGACAGACAAGGATGCTGGCGAACCACCGGTGGTTTACACGGCGTTTGATGAGCGTGATGAGGCACTTTTTGTGGCAAACACCATCAGCGAACTTGTGGGAAATGGCTATGGCTATGATGACTTTGCGGTGCTTATGCGAATCAATGCACTTTCCAGACCGATTGAAGATGGGCTTTTGAGCTTAAATATCCCTTATAAACTCTATGGCGGAGTGAAATTTTATGAAAGAGCGGAAGTCAAAATGGTGCTTGCCTATCTTTCAATTTTTGTCAATCCAAAAGATGAGATTTCTCTTTTCAAAGTGATAAATTTTCCAAAACGTGGCATTGGCGATGTGGCGATGGCAAATTTGCAAAAAGAAGCGGAAGATGGCTTTGTTTTGGATTATCTGTTGAGTGAAAAATTCAAATTTTCAAAATATCATGCAAAACTTGAAAAATTTGTCGAAACAATCAGAGAACTCAAAGCAAAACTTCCTGTCATTCCGCTTGTCGATTTTGTCAAACAGGTGATTGAAAAATTTGGCATTGACAAGGCTTATGCCGGCAAAGATGAAGAGGCAATAAACAAACTTGGCAATCTTGACAGTTTGCTTTCGGCTGTGTCTGAATATGTGGAGAGTGCAGAAGAGCCAACACTTGCCGACTTCTTGGCAAATGTTATGCTCAAAAGTGACACCGATGACATTCAAGAAGGTGGTTTTGTGTCTGTGGCAACAATTCACGCCGTTAAAGGTTTGGAATTTAAAGTGGTGTTTGTTGTTGGCTTGGAAGAAGGAATTTTTCCACTTTCGCGTGCAACTTTTTCAAATTCCGAAATGGAAGAAGAGCGCAGACTTTGTTATGTGGCTATCACAAGAGCGGAAGAGAAAATCTATTTGACTCATGCCTGCAAAAGATTTATGTATGGGAAAAACAGTTTTCAGGTTGAGAGCAGGTTTTTGAAGGAACTTGGCATTGTGGACAAGTCAAAGCCAAAAATCACAGCGGTGGATGACTTTTTTAAACCGGAAAAAAAAGAAGATGTTTATGACAGTGGTTATCATGTTGGCGACAGGGTGTATCTTGCCCGCTATGGCGAAGGAACACTTGAATCTGTTTCGGATGATGGACTTGTGGGAACAATCAATTTTGATGAGTTTGGCGAAAAAGAAATCATGCTAAATTCAAAAAATCTTGAGAAAGTGGAGGCAGGAAATGGATAAACTTGAAAGAATGAAACAACTTGTCGATGTCATTTTGATGCACAACCGAAATTATTATGAACTCGACAATCCGACCATCTCTGACAAAGAATATGACAAACTCTATGATGAACTTGTCGACTTGGAAAAAGAAACAGGTGTCATTTTGCCAAATTCTCCGACACAGAGAGTGGGTGGAGATGTTTTGGATAAGTTTGTCAAAAGAAGACATCAGGTTAGGCTTTATTCCATGGGTAAGGTGCGTTCTTTTGCCGAACTTCGCGCGTTTTTTGATGATATGAAAAAGTATGTCAAAAATCCAACTTTTGCGGTGGAATACAAATTTGATGGGTTGACGATTGTGACAGAATATCAGGATGGCAAGTTTGTCAGTGCCACCACGCGTGGAAATGGTGAAATTGGCGAAGATGTCACAGAGCAGGTTAAAACCATTCGAAGCGTTCCGCTGGAAATTCCATTCAAAAACAGAATCATCTTTCAGGGCGAAGGCATGATGACAAATTCTGCCTTTAAGCGCTACAACAAAACCGCCGAAGAACCACTCAAAAATCCGCGCAATGGTGTTGCTGGGGCGATAAGAAACCTTGACCCAAAAGAGACAGCAAAGCGTCAACTTGACTACTTTTGCTATGCGGTGCTCTATGCCGAAGGAAAGTCTTTTGACACGCAGGAGCAAATGCATGAATTTATCAAAGAAAACGGCTTCAAGACCGGCGACTTTTTCAAGGTGGTCAAGACCGAGCAGGAAGCGGAAGATATAATCAACCAAGTGGATGTTGTCAAAGACAACCTAGATGTCATGATTGATGGAATGGTAATAAAACTCAATCAGGTTGCACCGCGTGAAGAGATTGGCTACACAAACAAATATCCAAAGTGGGCAAGAGCCTTCAAATTTGAGGCGGAAGAAGTTTCCACCATGCTCAAAGATGTCGTATGGCAGGTGGGCAGAAGCGGAAAGGTTTCGCCGATTGCGGTGTTGGAGCCGGTCGAACTTGCCGGTGCGACCATCACGCGTGCAACATTGAACAACATTGAAGACATAAGAAAGAAAAATGTTTATATAAACAGCAGAGTTTTTATAAGACGAAGCAATGAGGTCATTCCTGAAGTTTTGGGCTTGGCAGAAAAGTATGCAGACTCACAGGAGATTGAAGAGCCAAGGACTTGTCCATGCTGTCAAACTCCACTTGTCAAAAAAGGTCCGCTTTTGTTCTGTCCAAATCATGATAACTGCAAGGACCAAATTGTTGCAAGACTGACACATTTTGTTGAAAGAGATGCGTTTAACATTGAAGGCTTGTCAGAAAAGACCATCATTCAATTTTATAACGACCTTGGCACAAGGCATTTTTCTGACCTTTACAATTTCACGAAAGAACAACTTGTCGGACTTGAAAAATTCAAGGACAAAAAGGCAGAAAATGTGTTGACAAGTTTGCAAAGAAGCAAGCATATTGATTTTTATCGTTTCATCTATGGACTTGGCATAAGCGAAGTCGGCATCAAGACCGCAAAGGATTTGGCTCGCAACTTCAAGACTTTTGAAGATTTGAAAGGTGCAACAATGGAAGAACTTTTGGCGGTGGAAGATATTGGAGAAATCATTGCGCAAAACATCTTGGATTTCTTTTCCGACAACGACAATTTGAAAGAAATTGAAAATTTGTTTAATGCAGGCATTGAGATTGTCTATAACAATTCCGCCACTTCACAGGAGCTTTCCGGCATGACATTTGTACTGACTGGAACACTGCCACACTACTCTCGAGCGGACATGACAAAAATCATCGAAGAGCATGGCGGAAAGACATCTTCTTCTGTTTCCAAAAACACCACATATGTTTTGGCGGGCGAGGAAGCGGGGAGCAAACTTGACAAAGCAAAAGCAATTGGCGTGCCGGTTTTGAGCGAAGATGAGTTTGTTGCAAAGTTTTTGAAGGACTGATGTGTGAAAATATGCACAATTTAAACAAAACAAATTTGCAAACACCACAAAACCGCCTGCGCGTGCATACGTGCATATATAATATGAAAAGGGAAATTTTGTAAAAAAATTGAGCGAAACTGTTGACAAGTTTTGCTCTTTTGTTTATAATACACAATGTGTTTCGTTGTCGGAAACAATGCTTAACTTCTTTAAGCATAAACAAACAACAGGTGACGAGTTGATTTGGCGTAAGTCAGTTTCAACGCAGTCCAAGGACATTGACTTTGGGCGACAGGAAAAGGGTCACAAACCTCACCGATTTGAAAAGTTTTCTTTTCAAAGTCATAGAAGATATGATTGTGTTGTTCATGTTTAACAAATTCAAGCATTTTTCATTGGCACGGAAGCCCGTGTCATTTTTTATGGCACAGAAGAAGATTTTGTGTCTATAAGACAAATCCATTCATGATTTAAAACTGAAAATCTAAAAAAAGGAGAAAACGAAATGCCTACATTTAACCAATTGATTAGAAACGGAAGAAAATCATTTGAAAAGAAGAAAAAGGCTCCACTTCTTGAAGAATGCCCTCAAAAGCGTGGTGTTTGCTTGTCAGTAAGAACTGCAACTCCTAAAAAGCCTAACTCTGCTTTGAGAAAAATTGCCAGAGTAAAACTTTCAAATGGTCAAGAAGGAACTTGCTACATCCCTGGAATTGGACACAATTTGCAGGAACACAGCGTTGTGCTTGTTCGTGGCGGACGTGTAAGGGACCTTCCTGGTGTGCGTTATCACATCATTCGTGGAACACTTGACACTGCTGGCGTTGCAAACAGAAAGCAGGGGCGTTCCAAATATGGCGCAAAAAGACCAAAAGCTGGCAAATAATCTTTGCCAAACAAAAAGGTGCTTTGGCATCTTATGAAAAATTTTTAAAAGGAGAGTAAAACCATGCCTAGAAGAAATAGTGCGGTTAAGAAAGAAGTTTTGCCAGATCCAATTTACAATAACAAGGTTGTCACAAAACTTATCAATCAAGTTATGATGAGTGGAAAGAAAGGTCTTGCTCAAAGAATTGTTTATGGCTCTTTCGATATTATTAAAAACAAGACAAGTTTGGAACCTCTTGATGTTTGCTTGACAGCAATTGAGAATGTTAAACCAATGCTTGAAACAAAAGGACGCAGAGTTGGTGGTGCAACATACCAAGTTCCTATGGAAATCCGTCCTGAAAGAAGACAGACTTTGGCTATTCGCTGGATTGTTCAAAACGCAAGAAAGAGAACAGGCGAGAGAAATATGAATGAAAAACTCGCAGGCGAACTTTTGGATGCTTATAACAACGCCGGCGCATCAATCAAAAAGCGTGATGAAATGCACAGAATGGCAGAAGCAAACAAGGCATTTGCACACTACAAGTGGTAAAATCATGCCGAATTGTTTGGCGATTGTCTGAAAATTTGTTATAATCAATTTGTTTTGTGATTTTTCTAATAGCAAAAATCATAGGTTTTTGTTTATTCCTTTCGAAAAATGAACAAATTTAAATTAGGAGAAAATATATGGCTACAAACCTAGAATTGACTAGAAATGTCGGTATTATGGCTCACATTGATGCTGGAAAGACCACAACAACTGAAAGAATTTTGTTCTACACCGGCAAAAACCATAAGATAGGTGAAGTGCATGACGGGGCTGCCACCATGGACTGGATGGTTCAGGAACAGGAAAGAGGTATTACCATCACATCTGCCTGCACAACTTGCTATTGGAAAGGTCACAAAATCAACATCATCGACACTCCGGGACACGTTGACTTCACAGTTGAAGTTGAGCGTTCACTCAAGGTTCTTGATGGTGCGGTTTTGGTGCTTTCTGCTCGTGACAAGGTTCAACCACAGACAGAAACTGTTTGGCGTCAGGCGACAAACTACAAAGTTCCAACAATCATCTATGTAAACAAAATGGACAGAGATGCTGCTGACTTTAATGGTTGCGTTGAATCAATAAGAACAAGACTCAACACTCATCCACTTGCCATCCAAATGCCAATTGGTGAGGCTGACACATTTAGTGGAATTATTGATCTTTTGACAATGAAGGCAGAAGTCTATGAAGATGACCTTGGAACAAAGATTGATGTTGTTGAAATTCCAGAGAAATACAAAGCACAGGCACAAAAACTCCACGATGAAATGGTGGAACAAATTGTGGAAACTGATGATGCACTCTTGGAAAAATATTTTGAAGGTGCAGAAATCACAATTGATGAACTTAAAAAAGCCTTGAGAAAGGCAACAATAAACAGAACACTTGTCCCTGTTTTGTGCGGTTCATCTTACAAAAACAAAGGTGTTCAGATGTTGTTGGATGCTATGGTGGAATATCTTCCATCACCACTTGACATCGAACATATAAGTGGTATCAATCCAGACACCGGTGAAACTGAAACAAGAGCACCAAGTGAAGATGCTCCATTTGCTGGACTTGCATTCAAGATTATGACTGACCCATTTGTTGGTCGTTTGGCTTTCTTTAGAGTTTACTCTGGAAAGTTGGTTGCTGGCTCTTATGTTTACAACTCAAACAAAGGAGAGAAAGAAAGAGTTGGTCGTTTGATTAGAATGCATGCAAACCAAAGAGAAGAAATCAAAGAAGTTGGGGCGGGAGACATTGCTGCCATCGTTGGACTTAAAGACACAATCACAGGTGAAACATTGTGTGATGAAAAATATCCTATTCAACTTGAAAGCATGGAATTCCCAGAACCTGTTATCAGAGTTGCTATTGAACCTAAAACAAAGCAGATGCAAGAAAAAATGGTGCTTGCTCTTGTTAAACTTGCTGAAGAAGATCCAACTTTCAAAACTTATACGGATCAAGAAACCGGTCAAACAATCATTGCTGGTATGGGAGAACTTCACCTTGAAATCATTGTTGACAGACTTCTGAGAGAATTTAAAGTAGAAGCAAATGTCGGCAAACCACAGGTTGCTTACAAAGAAACAATCAGAAAGAAAGTGACTGCAGAAGGAAAGTTTGTTAGGCAGTCTGGTGGTAAGGGTCAGTATGGTCACTGCGTGATCGAACTCGAACCTTTGGAACCAGGCGCTGGCTATGTTTTTGAGGACAAGACTGTTGGTGGTTCTATTCCAAAAGAATATATCCAACCTGTAAATAATGGAATTCAAGAAGCAAGTAAGAATGGTGTTATTGCTGGATATGAAACTGTTGACTTTAAGGCGACTGTCATTGATGGCTCTTACCATGAAGTCGACTCTTCTGAAATGGCATTTAAGATTGCTGGCTCAATGGCATTTAAAGATGGTGCAACAAGAGCAAATCCTGTTCTTCTTGAACCAATTATGAAAGTGCAAGTTGAAGTGCCGGAAGACTATCTTGGAACCGTTATGGGCAATCTCACTTCTCGTCGTGGAATCTTGACAGGAAATGAAACAAAACCAGGCGTTCAAGTTGTCAATGCTGAAGTTCCTCTTGGAGAGATGTTTGGATATGCAACAGACTTGCGTTCCCAAACACAGGGTCGTGGAACATTTACAATGGAATTTTTGAAATATAATGAAGTTCCAAAGAATATCGCTGAAAACATTGTTGGACAGCGTAAGAAACAAGCATAAACAAGATTTTAAAAAGCTTGTTTTTGCGTAAAAGTCGCATAAAACGAGCAGTTTAATATCTTTTTAGGTGGCAATATGACTTAAAACGATAAAAAAGTCATTTGCGAAGCATAAAAATCTTGAAAATTTCTAAAAAATAATGTAAATTGTTTTGACATTTTCGAAAATTATGCTAAAATATCAAAGTAAAACATAAAAAGGAGATTAGTTAAAATGGCTATTGGAAAATTTGATAGAACTAAACCACATATTAATGTTGGAACCATTGGTCACGTTGACCATGGCAAGACCACCCTTACAGCTGCTATCACAATGTATTGTGCTGCAAAGGGTTTGGCACAAAAAATGAGATATGATGAAATCGATAAGGCTCCAGAAGAAAGAGCTAGAGGTATCACCATCAACACAGCTCACGTTGAGTATCAGACAGATAAGCGTCACTATGCACACGTTGACTGCCCGGGACACGCAGATTATGTTAAAAACATGATTACCGGTGCTGCTCAAATGGATGGCGCCATCCTTGTTGTTGCTGCAACTGATGGACCAATGCCTCAGACAAGAGAACACATTTTGCTTGCTAGACAGGTTGGTGTTCCTTATATCATTGTGTTCATGAACAAAGTTGACCAAGTTGATGATCCAGAACTTTTGGACTTGGTTGAAGTTGAAATTAGAGAACTTTTGACAGAATATGGATTCCCAGGAGACAAGACTCCTATTATTCGTGGTTCTGCTCTTAAGGCTTTGGAAGCTGCTCAAGCAGGAAATATTGAAGATCCAGCTTGCA
This sequence comes from uncultured Clostridia bacterium, assembly GCA_944362545.1. Lineage (GTDB taxonomy): Bacteria > Bacillota > Clostridia > Christensenellales > UBA1242 > Caccovivens. The sequence goes on along the minus strand of CALVTJ010000005.1, from coordinate 108,004 downwards.
AGTGCATTCAAGAACTTCTTGATGCTCTTGATTCATACATTCCAGAACCAAAGAGAGACATCGACAAGCCATTCCTTATGCCAGTTGAAGATGTGTTTACAATCACAGGTCGTGGAACAGTTGCAACAGGAAGAATTGAAAGAGGAATTGTTCATATTAACGATGTTGTTGAAATTGTTGGTATGGGTTCAAAGAAGCAGACAGTTATCACTGGCGTAGAAATGTTCAGAAAGACTCTTGATGAAGGAAGAGCCGGAGATAACGTTGGACTTCTTCTTCGTGGAATTCAAAGAAATGAAATTGAAAGAGGTCAAGTTCTTTGCAAACCTGGCACAATTCATCCACACACAAAATTCCATGCTGAAGTTTACGTTTTGAAGAAAGAAGAAGGCGGTCGTCACACACCATTCTTCAATGGTTATAGACCACAATTCTATTTCAGAACAACTGATGTCACAGGAACAATCGAACTTCCAGCAGGAGTTGAAATGGTTATGCCTGGAGATAACGTAAAGATGACAATCACTCTTAGCAAGGAAATTGCTATTGAACAAGGACTTCGTTTCGCTATCCGTGAAGGTGGCAGAACAGTTGGTTCTGGTGTTGTTTCCGAAATTATCGAATAATGACATTATGAAAACAAAAAGACTGATTTTTGTCAGTCTTTTTTTGTTGCTGTTTTGTGGTGATTCGTGTGTTGTTGTGTTTATTTGACATAGTTTGATTGAGTGTGGTAAGATAAAATTTATATTGGTGGGAAGGTTTTTATGGACAAGGCAGGATGCATTTTGCTTGACAAAAGCAGAAAGAAGGTGGCGTTGGTGTTTCGTGATGTTTACAAAGATTTTTCTTTTCCGAAGGGGCATGTTGAAAATGGTGAAACTTTGAAAGAATGTGCGGTGCGCGAAACTGAAGAAGAAACCGGCAGGGTAAATCACATCATTTTTGACCAATCTTTTGTTATGAAATATAAAAATTGTGAAGGTGATGTCTCTGTCTATTTTTACATTGCGCAGGATGATGGCAAAACCGAAAGGTTGATTGCAGAAAAGGATAAGGAACATCTTGTGTGGAAGGATTTTGATGATGTTGTGAGTGCTCTAACTTATCCATCCACAAGAAAATTGTGGAAAGAAGTCTTGAAATTTTTGAAAAAACAGGATATTTGCTGACAAAAGACGACACTTTTGAGAAAAAGTGATGTCATTTAGATTTTAATTTGTTTTACATTTTTTTGTCGTTTATGATACAATAAATTGAGGTATGCTATGGGACTAATGAACTATATCTACAAATTTTTTGGATTCGAAGGCGATGATGTCAAAGTTGTGAAGAAGAAAAAAGAACCGAAAGCATCTTACAATCTCAAGGTTAGCCAAAAATTGCCGGATGAAATTGATGGCATCAAGGTCTTTTATCCACAAAAATTTGATGATTGCAAGGACAAAATTGAACTTTTGAAAAAGGACACTCCATTTTTTATTGATTTTCGCGGTTGCAATTCGTTTGAAAGGAACAAAATTTTAGATTATTATCACGGAGTGATTGATGTTTTGGGAGCAAGCGAAGAGATTGTGGAGAATGATTTATACATCTTTTTGCCGAAAAACATGGAAATTGACAAGGAAGAAAAATGAAAAAGACAGGAAAATGTCCAAAATGTGGAAGTGAGCACATTTTAGTTTTTGAAAACAAAGACAAAAAAGGGAAAAGTTCCACTGCCGATTTTGAAGTTATCGGACCACTTGGAAAAACAATTTACACATCAAGGTATGTGTGCTGTGACTGTGGCTACACAGAGCGTTATTTTGATGATGCAAGTTTGGAAAAATTGAAGAAAAAATATAGCAAGTTTAGAGGTTGAGTTGAAAAAGAAAAATGTTGTGAAAATGTGTGTCATGTTTGCTATTATTGCGTGCATTTTGACACTCGATTTGGTGACAAAGTATGTTTTTGATGATATGTTGGATGATGGAAGCACACTGACAGTGATTCCTTATCTTTTCAACTTCAAACTTGTGCATAACTATGGTGCAGCATGGGGAATTTTGGCAGGAAGACAAACCTTTTTGATTGTTTTGAGCCTTGTTTTTATGGCTATTTTTGTTTTTTACTATGTCAAAGAACCAAACAAAACTTGGTTTCTCAATGTCACATTCGGTTTTTTGTTTGCCGGATGTTTAGGTAATCTATATGACCGCATTGTGTTTGGATATGTGAGAGATTTTATTCAGTTTGCTTTTTGGCAGGATTTCCCTGTTTTTAATTTTGCCGATGTGTCGCTTTGCGTTGGTGTGGTGATGTTTGTCATCTACCTTATTTTGTATTTTGTCAAAAACAGAAAAGCAAAGATTAAGATTGAGAAAAACGATGACACAACCGACAGCAAAAAAGGTGATGGCGATGTTGAATAGTTTTGTGGCGACAGCGGATGACAAAGGCAAAAGATTGGATGTTTTTTTGCTGGAAAAATTTCCGGAATTTTCTCGCTCGCACATCAAAACAATGATGGAAAAGGGGAAAATCAAGGTTAATGATGCTGTCACAAGCAAGGCAGGAACAACCTTGAAAGTTGGCATGAAGATTGATGTTGAAAAACTCAATGTTGAACCGATATCCACAAAGCCGGAAGATGTCAAATTTGACATTGTCTATCAGGACAGCGACCTTGCGGTGATAAACAAACCACAGGGTCTGGTGGTGCATCCATGTGCTTCCACTCGAAGCGGGACATTGGTCAATGGGTTACTTTTTCGCATCAAAGATTTGAGTGGTATTAACGGGAGTTTTCGACCGGGGATTGTTCATCGACTTGACAAGGATACAAGTGGGCTTTTGGTGGTGGCAAAAAATGATTTTGCACACATCAAACTTGCCGAGCAAATCAAAAACAAGACTTGTCATAGAAATTATCTTGCTGTTTTGGATGGAAATTTGAAGGATGATACAGGGAGAGTTGAAACCTTTATTGCACGAGACAAAAAAGACCGCAAAAAGATGAGCGTGCAGGGTAGTGGTCGTTTAGCAATCACAGATTATTGGGTGCGAGAGCGGTTTCAAAGGTGTTGTTTGGTAGAATTTTCACTTTTGACAGGTCGAACTCATCAAATAAGGGTGCATGCAAAATATCTGGGCCATCCAATCATTGGCGACAGAATTTATGGAAAGGAAGAAAAAGGACTTTCGGGGCAACTTCTGCATGCCTACAAATTGTCATTTATTCACCCAAGAACAAACGAGAGAGTGACTTTTGAGGTTCCTTTGCCGGATTATTTTGAAAATTATCTCAAAAAACAGCGAAAAGTTTTGTAAAAATGTTAAAATGAGAAGAGAACTTGCCTATAAAATGTTTTCATAGAGAGATTTGTGATTTTACTTGACAAATTTCTCTTTTTTTGTTAAAATACATGCAGTATCCGCATGTGTCGGGTTATTAAGAAAAATTTGTTTAAAACAAAAGTGTCATTGACACCACCTTGGATACAGCGAGTTTGGATAGAGGAGGTTTAAAAAGATGTTTGCAGTTGTTCAAACAGGCGGAAAACAGTATAATGTGACTGAAAATGATGTGCTTAGAGTTGAAAGACTTGGTGGTGCTGTTGGAGACAAGATTAACCTTGATTGTTTGCTTGTTTCTGATGGAAACAAAACTGTTGCTGGAACGCCTACCGTTAAGACGGCTGAAGTGGTTGCTGAAATTTTGGCACACGGAAAAGGTGACAAAATCGTGGTTTACAAATATAAACCAAAGAAGAACGAGCGCAAAAAGCAAGGTCACAGACAACCATGGACGGAAATTAAGATTGTTTCCATAAAGATGTAATTATGATAAAGATTACGATTTTTGAAAAGAATGATTTGATTGTTGGCTTTCAGGTCAAAGGTCACAGCGGTTATGCTGTTGAGGGACAGGATATTGTGTGTGCAGGAGTTTCAGTGGCCTCGCAAATGACTTTAGTTGGGCTTCAAGAAGTGTTAGGGAAAAATGTTGAAACAAACACAAATGATGGCTTTTTGGTTGTTCGATTAAATGTGGAAGATGTCAAAGATAAATCTGTGCAAGTTCTGTTTGAAAGTTTGATAAAAACGTTGGAAGATATAACAAAAAATTATTCGAAATATGTGAAAATGGAGGTAAAAAAAGATGTATATTAATTTACAACTTTTTGCTCATAAAAAGGGTGGCGGAAGCACCAAAAACGGTAGAGATTCACAAGCAAAGCGTCTTGGAGTCAAGGCTTATGCCGGACAACATGTGACCGCAGGTTCCATCATTGTTAGACAGAGAGGAACAAAGGTTTATCCAGGTGCAAATGTTGGACTTGGACGTGACTACACACTTTTTGCAACCAAAGACGGAAAGGTCGTTTTTGGAACGAGCAAAGGAAAGAGCATTGTTTCAGTTGTTGCTGAATAAAGATTAAAGGGCTTTGACGCCCTTTTTCTTTTTTACATAATTTTTGAGACAAAAAGTGAAAATTTGGTCATAATTTGCAAATTTTTTATTTTTTGTTTGGAAAGTTGTTCAATTTTGAATGTGTAAGATTAATAATTTGCTTTAAAAGTCGCAAGAAAAAGGATTTGCATGAGATACGAGTTAGGAAAAAATTATATTAAAATTTTTGGTAAAGAAGATTTTGACATCAAACAAACCTTGGAATGTGGGCAGGTCTTTTCGTATAAAGATTGTGGAAGTTATTATTTGGTTATGTCTGCCGACAAAATGGCAAAGGTGGAAGAAACGAAAGATGGGTTTTTGATTGAAACCACATCACCAAAATACTTCGAAAATTATTTTGATTTAAAAACCGATTACGGAAAAATCAAAAGAGAACTGTCCAAATTCTCAATTTTGAAAGAGCCAATCAAATTTGGACATGGTATCAGAATTTTGAAACAAAACATTTTTGAAACGCTGATTTCATTTATAGTTTCGGCAAACAACAACATCAAGCGCATTCAAGTGATTTTGAACAGAATTCGCGAAAACTTAGGTACTAAAAAGGCAAATTATTATGCTTTTCCAACGCGAGAACAGTTGTTAAATGCAGATGAAAAGTTTTTCTTGGACATTGGAGCAGGCTATCGTGCAAAATATCTGTTTAAAGTTTTAAGACAGGTTGATGAAAAGACTTTGGATGAGTGGAAGGGTTTGGATACCACACAACTTCGAACAAAACTGATTGAACTTGCCGGAGTTGGTCCAAAAGTGGCGGACTGTGTTTTGCTTTTTGGTTATGGCAAAGGTGATGTTTTTCCGGTGGACACATGGATACATCAGATGTATAACAAATTTTACGAACACTTGGACAACAGAGAGCAAATCAGACACAAATTAACTGCCGAATTTGGAGAACTTTCCGGATATGCACAGCAATATTTATTTTATTTCATGCGCGCTAGCAATGTTGAAAAATAAAGCTGATGACTAAATTGGTAAAAAATGTATTGAAAAATTTTGCAAGGTGTGATAAAATATATGATGTAAAAGGGGATATAGAAATGAAAAAAGGGGATTTCAAACAAAAAAAATTAAATGAAGGGTGTGTAAAACGCTCAAGAGTAGTGGCAAAATTGGCAGCGGGGCTTGCAACTTTGGGTCTTTTTGCCGGAGCAATGACACTTGTCGGCTGTGGTCCAACAGACACGCCAGATCCAATTATAACAGATCCACCAGTTGTTGATCCATACATTCCTACTGAACAGATTGATGCATTGCTTGACAAAATGAAAGATGGAAACTACACTTATTATGAAAACGGTGACACATTAATAACCTACAAGATTGATGATGGCAATGTTGAAGTGGATCGGGGTTATGGGGATCATGTCATTCATGTCAAAGATGATGAAGAATCTTATGATTTGGTGTATGACAACTCAACATCTCTTTGGATAAAGAGTGAAGCAACAGATATTGATATTGACACTCTCATTTATGATGATTTAGTGTCTGCCACATGGACAGATTATGATAAAGAGGGAGAGAGATTCATAGGGACAGTGGCAGGAGAACCTGTTAAATTGTATATAAGAGATGATGACATTTATATTTATGGTGAAAAGTTAAGAAGAAATGTCTTGGACATTGGCACAACAGAAATTGAAATGCCAAGATATGAAGAGATTATCAAATATGACCATATTCCAGAAGATGAAATCAATGCTTTTATTGAAAGAATGAGAGAAGGGAACTACACTCTTGAAGCAAATGGTCGATCAGGGGATGCTGTATATTATGTCAATGTCGACAATCTTTTTATTGTTCCTGACAAGCAAGAAGAAAATGGCTATTATTATATTGTCGAAGATGGCAAATCATATCGACTTGATTTCAACACCAATGACAACAAATGGCACAAGACTGAGGCAGAAGAGATTGATGTTGACAACTTGATTTTGAATGGCTTGGAAACAGCAACTTGGACAAATATTGATTATATAAATGGCACAATTTATGGAATATTGAACGATGATGATGTCGCACTTGTTTTGGGCGAAGACAGAATCACTATTGATGGAAATGTAAACGATTATGAAGTTTATGATGTTGGGTCAACAAATATCACATTGCCGGATGCAAGTTTGATTGTGAATGAATCGGAAATTACCCCTCCACCTGTTGATGAAGATGAAGAAATTTACACAATCGACCAAGATGGAAACAAAGTGTTTGACACCGAAACGATTGTCAAAGCACTCAATGCTGATGTTGGAAATGGTCAGACATGGTTTGAAAAATTCTATAATGAAGGTGGATGGCTTGATGGTCATACACTTATTAAACTTGCTTATGTTCAACCATCCGCAGGAGAATTGCAATTTGGTGTACTTGAATATGTTAATGACAATCCGGTTAAGCGCTTTTTGAATTTATATTATGATGAAAACCAATGGCAATCGTTTTTGGCAGATGATAGTAAAAATAATATATCTGACTTTAAGGCTTTGTTGGAAACAAACCAAGATTATCTCATTCGACGTGGAGACATAATTCAATATGAATACTCAACAGAGGATGGGACACCAGAACAAGTTGAAGCATTTACAGGGTTGACAGAAAGTGCTCTTGACAGATTGACAAATGTTGGTGTTCAAGCATCAATTTTGGAGGAAGTTGGAGAAAAGCATGATGTTGAAAATGCAGATATTCTTTTAGGATTTAAAACGGAAACTCGATTTTCCCCTGGTGGTTTTGATTTAGGAACACTCTATTATTGGAACCAATATTATTTGTGGAATAATAATGGAAATGTAGAGTTTGTGAGAATAGGTGCTTATGTCAATTCAGCCTCGGAAGAGCAAGCTGTAGAATATATTATAAACAATAAAGATAGAAAATGGTTGATAGGAGGGTATGACAACACACCTATTGACAACGGAAATCTTGCATTATATAATGAAAAAGAAAATGTCAATGCCATTGAAAATTATTCTGCACAAAAACCTGTTTCTTATGTTGAAAAGAAACATGAAGAAAAGGAAAGAGAATTATAAAAATTCTCTTTTTTTGTTATTTTGTGTAAATTATTGTTTTTTTTGAGCGATTGTGGTATTATAAATACATGAAAAAGAGAAAAAACATAAAAATTTTGTCAATTTTATTTTGTTTTATGTTTTTGTTTTTGGTGGGATGTGATGGTGGAATGTCCAGCATAGGTGGTGGCAGTGATGACTTTCCACAGTCTGTTGGCGGAACAAAAGTTTTGAAAAGACCACCGGAATACAGTTTTTCAGAGGCAGTTGGAGAGTATGCATCTGAATATTATTACAACATTTTTGCAGACAGGATATTGGTAAGTTTGTATGAAGTGTATGCCCAAAATTTACTAACCGAAGATTCGGCAGATACGATATTTGCTGATATTGATTTAACACAAGGAGAAACATATACAACTTTTACAGGAGACAATCAATATTTTCTCTATGACAGTTTGAGATATTCCATTACAAACATTGAGACGACTTATGACCGTGCGGGTGGAGTAGAAAAACAGGTGTTTACTGTTGACACAAGTTATGCGTGGAATTGGAGCATTGAAAACGATGCTACAAACAGAAATGACACAACTGCCAATACAAACAGATATGAAAATATGTTTTATCTGTTGAAAGAAGTCTCGCCGGATGAAGTTTCTATTGAAAGAGTTGAGAACAATTTGATAGTCACTATCAATGGCAGTGATTTGTTTGATGTTATTAACAATGCTTTGGATAATGGAAGAAACTTTATACCTTCTTACAGTGAGGTATATTTTGGCAATCGGGTGCTAAAAGAAGGGGTGGAAAATGTGACAAATTATTACACCTCGCCATATTATGATATCAATGTTGCAGGGCAAGGTGTGTCAAGTTTGCTAAACTACTTTCAAGATGCACTTGAATATGCAACCTATTTGTTTGTGCTTGGATATGATTATGTGGATGCCGCGGGCAATGTAAGTGAGGATGCACCGTTCTTTGATTTCAACATTGAGTATAACGCAAATGGCATTGTGCAAAACATCACTGTTGGTGGTTGGGAAACAAATCCAATCAGCATTGGAGATGCTCTTGACAGGGTTAAAGAAAGATATGTCGAGCAAGGAAACATTGTCGGCATAACAAACACAATCAAAGAACAAATCATAAGATTTATCAAAGACCAAATTATCGGCGAAAATGCCATGAGTCAAGGTGTCCTTGAAGTGACAAGACAGGGTATTAGGAAAGATGAAAACAATGTAAACTTGCCGGCGGTTGATGAAACATCATTGACTTTCAACCGAAACTATGACAAGATTGTGGAAAACATCGTAAATTACGCTTGCAGTCAAGCGCCGATTGGCAGAAGAGAAGATGGAACAAACTTGACTCTTGACAATGCTTATCCAATTTCGGAGATTGCGGAATATGCGGGAGACTACTTCTTCCAAAACCATGAAGTAAATGGCGAAGATTCGGATGAAGAGTTATTTATGTATATTGAGGCCGCTGAATATCAAGACTTAATTATCTATCCAAATGATGAAGACCTTGGCGGAACATTGCAAGACATTTTCCTTGCGTTTGAGTATTATGAAAATCCTGATCCAACAAAGGTTATGGCAGAGTCTATTACTATCAATGTGGGGCTAAGATATTTCGACTGCTCGGCAAACAACGGCGAGGGACTGTTGACTGATCTTGGTGTTGTGCAAAAAGAAATTTTGTATGGCAAAAATGGTGACATTGAAGGGGAAACTCCGGACATCAATTATGTCAGCATGGGATATAGTGATATAGATCCTGACCAATATGACCTTAAATTCCCTGAGCCAATTTCCATCAAGTCACAGTTTAACAACAACATTGGTAATGGGGTTATCAATCCATTCGTTTCGGGCACACAGGTCAACGAGAGTTATTATTCACAACTCATCACCGGCTCAAGTGATGCAAGAGATTGGTATAAGAGCAATCCTTCTTCATCTTATGGCACATATTACACACTTGATGAGAGCAAATTCTCTCAAAGTGCAGCGGGCGATGAGGCTTGCGATTTCATTGAGGTTTACTTCGACATTGTCAAAGACAAAAACACTCCAAACATAAATTACAACTTTAAAGTTTCATTATGGTGGTGGGGAGTTTATGACAATTAGTCAAATGAGAGACTCTTCAATCAATTAAATCAAAGTAGTGGAAAATTGTTTCACTACTTTTTTTTGTAAATTATGCGTTTTTTATTTTCCGCTTTCAAAAATTCATATGGACATCTGTGGTCTTTTGTGATATAATTAAACGAAATATCATTGCAGGAGAAATGTTGTGAATGCTGGTTATATTGTTTTGATTATACTCGCGTGCTTGCTTGTCATTTTTGTGACAGTGCTTTTGATTTTGATGCCAAGGCGTGCGTTTTTTGTTGCACTCTTTTCAAGGGCATATATTCCTCTTTTCAAAAGCATTAGCATGAAATTACGCAAAGAAAAATTGGATGAGATTGTGGATGCTTATATCTTGGCAAAAAGGTCAAAACTTGTCGTTTCACTTGCTGACCTTGAGGTCGTTTCCACAAGTGGTGGACATCCATTGAAGGTGGTTGAGGGGGTTAACGCTTCGAAAAATGCCAAACTCAATTTTGACTTCGAATTTGCAAAAGCAGTGGACATTTCTGGCAGAGATGTTTTGGAAGTGGTGAGAGAATGTATAAATCCTAAAATCATTGAACTTCCACTTATCTCTTCTGTTGCACAAGATAATTTTGAAGTTAATGTCAAAGTTTCGTTGACATTGAAGGTAAATATCAAAAATTTCTTGACCGGAGTGACTGAAGATACAATCTCTGCAAGAGCGGTGGAAGCGGTGGTCACAAAGATTGCCAACACGCCAAAGGCAAGTGACTTGGTGGCAAAGCCACAACTTATTGACAAGGCTATTTTTGATGCTGAAATTGATATGGGCGCAAAATACGAATTAGTTTCCGCCGATGTCATCCATGCTGACCTTGGCACAAACAGGGGACTTTCTCTGGAAAAAGAAAAAATTGAAAAGAGCAGACTGTTGGATGCCAACCAACTTGAACATCGCCGGCTTGTTGCAGTGGCAGTGGAACAGGAAATGAAGGCAAAAGCGGAAGAAATGAAGTTGAAAGTCATAGAACAGGAAGCAGAAGTGCCAAAGGCGGTTGTGCAAGCCATTAAAGAAGGGAAAATGAAGGATGTTGTGGACTATTACAAACTTCAAAATTTGCAGGCAGACACAGATATGAGACGAAAGTTAGCAGGCAAGAAAGATTCTTCAAATGACTAGAAAAATTGTTGCAGTTAAAAAATTTATGAAAGGTGAAGGTGGAAAAATGATTCCGATTTATATTGGTGCAATTGTTTTGGTACTACTGTGCATTGTGCTGTTCTTTGTTGTCAAAGCACGAAATGAAAAAAAACGTTTAGATGCCTTTAAAATGGGAGAAAAAGAAAAGACAGGCAAGTTATCAAAAAAGAAAGTTTCAAGCCAAATTGCCGTAAAAAACAATGTGAAACAGCAAAAGAAAGACAAAACACTGCCTGTTGAAAATGTTGTTAAACCTGTGGAAGTAAAAAAGGAAATCAAACCAGAAGACAAATTTGAAGAAGCACAATTTGAAGCCTTTTCGCTGGATGATAAACCGAAAAAAGAAGAAATGACAAAGAAAAGCACTGAAAATTTTAGACATGTTTTCACAACAAAGAAAATGCAAGAGCCTCAAAGGAAGGTTGAAGAAAAAGAAGAAAATCTTGATGAGTATTATGATGACAAGTTTGCGGAATATGAAAAATTTTTGAGAGAAAATTTGGAAGATGATGAAGAGGATTATTCCAATGACATTGTCGAAGAGTTGGGACCCCTCACACAGGTGGATGATGCAGAAGATGAAGATTTGGATGATGAAGATTTTGCAGAACTTATGAAAGAACTCTCTCCAAAGGCACGAGAAATTGTCAAACACGACATTTTAAAGAAAAAGGATGATGATGACAAAAAGGACTGAAAATTTGGTCCTTTTTTATTTTGGCGTCTTATGTGAAATGTTGGTTCATATAATAGTTTGAAGTATTCTCGCAATATCTCAAACTGTTAGGTGATGTATGTTCAATTTTTTGGAAGAAATCAAAGAAAATATTAGGACTCCACTTGAACTCGATTCGTTCAATCTCATTAATGTTGCCGGGCATTTGCTCTATGTGGAAGGACATCTTGGGCTTGTCACGCTTTCAAAAGAACTTGTTTCATTCAAGGTCAAGGGCGGAGTGATTATCGTTGAGGGGCAAAACATGATTTTGGCAGAACTTAGTGAAAACACTTTGAAGATTTGCGGTATTATCAAAAAGGTGGAACAAGTTTGATGAAAATGAGAAACAGAACAAAATTTCACATCCAGTCACTCAATCAAGAAAAGTTGTTGAGCAAGTTATGCAAACTTGTGCCACTTGAAGAGATTGAGAGGAAGAATAAACTAGAAAGCAGTTTTGAATGTTCATATTTCGACAGCAAAAGAGTAGAAAAATTCTTAAAGAACAACAATGTCAAGATCTTGGATGTCAAGCATTTTGGACTCGCATTTCAGTGCAAAAGAGTGCTTTCGGCGTATGGTCTTTTGCTGGCAGTGGTGGTGTTTTTGGTGTTTTATCTTGTGCAAAATCAGTTTGTTTTGCAATATCAGGTCAATGGTACGGAAAAATTGGACAAGTTTGAAGTTGTGGAATTTGTCAAAGATAACTTTTCTAGCAGAAAGAGTGACATTGCAACTGATGAAGTGGAAGTGAAACTTATGGAAAAGTTTGATGAAATAAGTTTTGTTTCTTGCATAATAAAAGGACAAACGCTGGTCTTGAACATCAAAGAAAAACTTTTGCCAGATGAGATGTATAGCACTTTTTCGCCGATTGTAGCTCAAAAAGATGGAAAAATTACAAAAATTGACTTAATTTCTGGCACAGCAAATGTGGAAGTTGGCGATATTGTGCAAAAAGGCGATATTTTGGTCAGTCCTTACATGATTGATACATCTGGCAATGTCAAACATGTGGAGACAAGGGCGGAAATCTTGGCGCAGGTTTTTAATGAAGGCAGTTGTGACCACTATGAGTCCTTCATTCAGGTCGAGCGCACAGGCAAGAAAGTGGAAGAGAGTGAAGTGACACTCTTTGGACTTTCTATTTACAAATTTAAACAGGATGTTAATTTTTCGCTTTATGAAGTGGAATATGAGAACATTGATTTGACAAACAACCTGTTTTTGCCATTTAAACTGAAAAAGACCATTTATTATGAATTGGAAGAAAAGGTGGTGGAGAGCAAGTTTGAAGATGTGCAGGATGAATATATCGCAAAAGCACGAGAAAAAGCGTTGGAAAATTGCGAAAATTGTGATACAATAATTGAAGAATTTTACACCTTGCGCCACTTGTCAGGCATAACTATTGTGAATTATTGCATAGTGACACAGGAACAAATTGGAGGAACTTATGATAGTTGATGGAAAGATTTTCCCTTATAAAAAGGAGATAGAAAAATTGTTTGATATGGCAGGACAGGTTTTGAAGGAGAACTTTGACAAAGTCAACCTTTCACTTAACTTTGTTAGTGACAAGCAAATTCAGACCTTAAACAAGAAATTCCGAAACATTGACAGAGCAACGGATGTGTTGTCATTTCCAAACCTTGAAAAAAAGAGCACACAGCATTTGGTTGATTTTGAAAATGAAAGGGAGGAAAACGGTGTTCTGTTTTTGGGAGATATTGTCATTTGTAAGAAGATAGCCTATGCGCAGGCAAAAGAATATGGTCACAGCAAAAAACGCGAGGTGTGCTATTTGGCTTTGCATGGACTTTTGCATCTTTTGGGATTTGACCACATTGAAAAAAATGATGAAAAAGAGATGATGTCAGTTGCGGACAAAATCATGACAAAATTTGGAGTGGAAAGATGAAGTGTGGATATGTTGCAGTGCTGGGCAGACCAAATGCCGGCAAGAGCAGTCTTGTAAACTTTTTTGTGGGAGAAGAAGTGGCAATCGTTTCGCACAGGAAGCAGACAACACGAAATTCCATTTTGGGCATCAAAAATGGCGAAGATTATCAAATAGTCTTTGTCGACACGCCAGGCATACATCACAGCAAAAATCATTTAGATAAGTTTATGATGAAAAATGTGCGCAGTGCCATGGCCGGTGCGGATGAGGTGCTCTATCTTTTTGATGGAACAAAAGAACTTGATGATGAAGAGCAAGATTACATAAAGATGCTCAAAGAAAAAGTAGAAAAACTCATTTTAGTGCAGACAAAAGCGGACAGAGAACAACTCAAAAATGACATGAACGCCATTGAAATCTCGGTGGAAAATGGAAAAAATACAGATGTCCTTTTGGACAAGCTTGTTTCACTTTTGCCAGAAGGGCAGCCAATTTTTGAAGAAGATTTATACACCGACCGAAGTGTATCTTTTTTGATAAGCGAAAAAATAAGAGGTTTTTTGCTCAACAATTTGGACGAAGAAGTCCCACACGGTGTGGCAGTGGAGATTGAAACATTTGAAGAGACCACTGATTTTGTCAAAATTGAAGCCAACATCATTTGCGAAAGAGAACAGCACAAAGGTATCATCATTGGCAAGGGTGGAAGTGTTTTGAAGAAACTTGGACAGGAAACGAGAAAATATGTCGAAAATCTTTTGGGAAAAAAGTGTTTTTTGAAACTCTTTGTCAAGGTGGACAAAGATTGGCGAGATAAACATAGTGAAAGATATTGTCATTGATTTGTTTTGAAAACAAGATTTTCAACAAATGCCCTTTCAAATCATGATACCAACAAGAAAATAGTGAAGAAAGATCTCCACTATTTTTTATTGACAAGTTGAATAGCAAGTCAAGCCTTGGCACAAGTTATTTTGCGTTGGCTCATTCAAAGAGGGGTTATAGTTGTTTGCAAATCCACACATTTGAACAGAATCCAGGAAAATTTTGATGTTTTTGATTTTTCATTAAGTGAAGATGATATGCAAAAAATCAAATCTCTTGACACGAAGGACAGCCTTTTCTTCAATCATCAAGATCCAAAGATGGTTGAATGGTTTGACCAAATTGTTGCAGTTCGCAGAGACCAACATGACACAACAAAAGAGAAGAAAAATTGGTAAAATTGATTTTTCTTCTATCCTTGTGGTTTGACATTCAAAGTTAATTCTGTTTGCATGTGCATATTTGCCACTCTTTTTGACACAATAAGGTTAAAAGGAGGGGAAACATGATTATAGCAAACTATATTGCTTATATCCTGACATTGATTGGGGCGTTGAACTGGGGGCTTGTCGGCATTTTTGATTTTGACCTTGTCACATGGATATGCATGGGCTATCGAAACGGCTGGGCAATTGCTATTTATGTTTTGATTGCACTGGCAGCGATTTGGCTTATCATTTCGCCAATCATCTCCAAAGGTATGCTTGACCTTGGTTGCAAATATAGAAGAAATCAAGAAAAGAATCAATAGTGATGATTTTTGATTATACCAATAAAAAAGAATGATGTTATGATGCAGCATTCTTTTTTATTAGCAGGGGTGGAAGGGATGATGCGTAAAAAAACAAGCCTGTGTGCTTGTTTTTAGCTAAAGCCGGGAGCGACTTGTTCGCGGTCTGCCCGATAGGGTCGAACCAAAGGTTCGATTTCACCATAGTATAATTTCTTTGGCAGGGGTGGAAGGAATCGAACCCTCCTCTGGAGTTTTGGAGACTCTCATTCTACCGATGAACTACACCCCTAGATGTAAATGCTTTTTTATTTTACTATAATTTGGCTCTCGTGTCAATAAATTTGTGCCGATTGTGTGGAAATTTTGCTTTTTGTTTGCTTAAAAAAAATATTGTTGCTATACTATTCGTTGGAGTAGAAAAAATGATTGAAAGAATAGAAAGCAAACTGATTGACAGCAATGTTTTTGTTATTACACATGAAAATTCATGTATAATTGTCGATGCAGGGGTGGATGACAAGACAATCAAGGCAAAGGTTGGAGGCAAAAAGGTGGAGGCTATCTTTTTGACACACGGGCATTACGACCATTGCTATTATGCAGAAAAATATCAAAAGATGTTTTGTTGCAAAATCTATGCAAGCGAAAAGATTAAGGAATATTTGAGCAATCCTGATTACAATTACAGTGAAGGTAAATTGAAAATTACTGATTTTTCAAATTTTGTCTTTTTAGGTGACAGTGGCAAAGTAAACCTTGGCAGTTTTGAAGTGAAATACAAACAACTTGGCGGCCACAGCAAGAGCGATATGTGTTATTTTGTCGATGAGAACATTTTTGTCGGAGACCTATTGATTGGCAGGGACATGGGCAGAGTAGACCTTTATGGTGGAGACAAAAAGATGATGAAATCCAGCCTTGAATTTTTTGTGAACAGTGATTATGTTGTCATGCACTCTGGGCATGGACAAGACAATTCTAAAGAAACGCAGGATAGAGTTGCTAAACTATGGATAAAATTTTTGAGTAGATAAAATTGGTTTTTTGTAGAAAAAAATTAAATTTATAATGAAATCGGGAAAATACAAAAAAAATATGCTAAAAATAACAAATAAAGTTTTTTGTGAAATTTTCCATGTGTTTATTTGCCGTTTGTTTAGCGATATTTGACAAAATAGTATAAATTTTTGATAAAAATATAAAAAAAATAAAAAATAGACAAGAATATTGAATTTTTAATATTTTTGTCTATATTTTTTTATTTTCAAATGATTTTTATTTATTTTTCAATCTTCTGTCTTGTCCATCCATATAAATTGTGATGGAAGTTTGTCTGTCAATGATGCGAGAAGAGATGCGCTCATCATATCTGTCCATCAAATCTGACAAATCAAGATTGCTGGTGATAACTGTTGGCAGTTTTTTCATTTTTCTTTCGTTGATGATAAGATACAGATATTCCACTGTCACATTTCTGTAAAGCGGTTCTGTGCCTAAATCATCAACAAACAAAATTTCACATTCAAGATACTTGTTTAACAGTTCATCATCATGCTTTCTGCTAAACTCTTTGAAATCTTGGTTCATGGCAAAGGCGGTGACAATCTTGACAAATTTTCCCCGCTCGATGAGTTCTTTTGCCATGCATTTGACAAGGTGAGTTTTGCCAACTCCGGTCGGGCCTGAAATGTAAATTAGGTTTTTCTTAAAATCACTGTGGCACCACTTTTTCATGAGTGAAAAACATTCTTCAAGTTTTCCGCTTGTTTTGATTGCTTGTGAAAAGTCTTCCAAATTTTCAAATCCACTTTCTTTCAAAAGTAAATTTGACACTTCTTTTTTGAGGCATTTGCACATCTGTCCATCAATGTATCCTGCATCTTTGCATAATGGACAGGAGTATTCCATTTGCACATTTTCAAGATGATATTGCTTTTTTAAAGTTTCAATCTTTTGTTGGAGTTCCTTTTCTTTTTTTATGTCAGGCGGAAGATTGTTTGCCTGTTTTCGTGCATTTTCAATGACAGTTTTTGTCAGTTCTTTGTCCAGTTTTTCATAGTTTTTGTCTGCAAAAAGGTCATGCATCTTGCAAGCATATTCTTCTTGATGTTTGTTTTTTTCAGAATGTATGTTTGAAAGTGCTTTTTGGATGATAATTTGCTTCATGGTTTCTCCTGTTGATTAAATTTCAATTTCATCAATTGATTGAAAGAGTGAGTTCATCTCCTCTCGAGAATAATTGCGTTTTGTGGAGAAGTTGGACTTTTTTGTATCTTTTGTCGATTGAATGTCAAAAGAATTTTTGGCATCTTCCACTGTTTTGATGTTTTTGTCATGGAAAGATGACAGGATGCCGGACAGATATTGCATAGGTTGGTCTTTGCCGATGGCAAGAGTGCAGGCATAGTCAATCACATCATTAGGCAGTTTCCAAACTTCTGTCCAAATCTTGTATTTATCTCGGTCAAATTGGTTGACATTGCGTGAAAGCCCGATGTTTTCCAAAATGGTTTTGATTTTTTTGTCAACAGAGAGCACTTCATCAAAATATTCATTTAGTGCTTTGTCGGTCAAAATGCCAAGTTTATGGAATTTTTCTAAAGCTTTGTTCATGCCCTCAAGAGTGCGAACATTGGTTTTGAAACAGTAATTTGAAACTTCTTCCAATATTTTTTCTGTAAACCCCATGTTCAGCCACACGAAGATATAATTTTCCACCACAGGTTCGAGATTTTCGTAATAAAGCCCCAAATTTTTCGTGATTTTTTTGGCAATTTGCGTAGCTTTTGTCTTTTCGGCTTCAAAAAGTTCAATTTCACTGACAGAAAAAAGTTTGTTAGCATAATACTTTTCCAGCACAATGTCCATGTATTGAAAACCTGCCTTACTTTTTGTTTTCAATTTTTTTGCAACAAATGTGAGCACTTCATCATCAAAGCCCTGTTCTATCCATTTTTGATATAGGGTGCGTTCTTCGATGTTTGGCAGGCGCTTACTTCCCATCAGTTTCAAAAGATATTCCATGCCGGTTTGGAGATTTTCAAATTGAACAAGCCTTTCTTCCACTTGCTTTGCAGTGGTGATTTTTTGATTTGCCCAATCTTTTGCAATGGTGGTAATATATGCATATCCGACATTGTTGCCTTTGATGTTAACACAATAATTTATGATCATCAAAAGAGCATCCTTTTCCATATGCAAGCGCTCTATGATGTCGTAATATTCACGATATTCATTTGGAGTAATCATTCTTCCGCTCAAAATTTCTTGTGCTTGTGCGTTGAATGATTGATATTTTTTGGCATTATATTTTTTTGTGTTGTTTAGAACATCACTTATCGGCAAATAGCGTACCTCAAACGGAATGACATTCAAAATTTGCACAAGTCCTTGTTCTTGCCAATAATAAAACGCCTTTTCCACATCATCTTGTGAAAGATTGAGTTCGTTTGAAAAATTTTCAAGGGTGTTGTCTCGACTGTTGCTGTCTTGGCATTTGTAAAGTCCATAGAGATAGACCTTGACATATATTGCATCAGCGTATGGAAGATAATTATTTATAAAAATGTTGTCAACAGCGGTGGTGTTGTTTGCCAACATGTCAATTGAATATTTACAAAAAGCCATTTTTCCTCCTAGTGTTTACCAAAGTATGATAGCACAAAATCTCCGTTTTTACAACTTTTTGTGGACAGATTTAGACATGATTTGTGATTTGTGTGAATAAGTTATTCTATGAAAAAACTAGGGTTTCTTTTTATTTTTATATGTTTTCTGCCATTGTGTCTGGTAGGATGTGGGCAAGAAAAACAATTAAATTCATACATCATTGATGCTGTTTATGATGAACAAAATCATTCTTTATCTTGCCAGCAAACAGTGACATATGTCAACAATTCAAACAATGCCATTGATGAACTTTGTTTTTTCTTGTATGCAAATTCATTTGAAGAAGGAAAAAGAGTTGTTCCAACTTCTTACGAAAATCGAGCATATCCAAATGGACAAAGTTTTGGGAGTATTGATATGAAGTGTATCAAAATCAATGGCACGGATAGTGATTTTTTGGTTAGCGATGCAAAAAACATCTTGACAATCATGCTTGAAAAAGAACTTTTTCCCAATGAAAGTGTTGTGGTGGATTTGGAATATGTTGTAGATCTTGCAAATATAAATCATAGACTTGGATATGGCAATAATGCTGTAAATTTTGGAAGTTTCTTCCCAATTGTCTGTGTTTATGAAGATGGGCGGGGATTTGTCAAAAACGATTTTTCGCCAAGTGGTGACCCGTTTTACAGTGACATTGCAAATTTTGAAGTTAATATAACCTATCCAAATGAATTTGTGATTGCCAGCACAGGCGAGCAAATTGAAAGCGAGAAGAAAGACAACCAAATTGTTGCAAAATATCGTGCCGAAAATGTGCGAGATTTCTGTTTTGTGCTGTCCGCCAAATTTGAAATGCTAAAAGAAATGGTTGGCGATACCGAAGTGAGATATTATTTTTACGATGATGAAAATGCTCAGGAACATCTGCAAACGGCGACAAACGCCCTTGCTACCTTTGAAGAACTTTTTGGGGATTATCCATACAGTCAATTGTCGGTTGTTAAGACAAATTTTTGCTTTGGCGGAATGGAATATCCAAATTTAGTGATGATTTCAGATGACCTTGACAGCAGTGAAACGGACAATTATGTCATTGTGCATGAGATTGCACATCAATGGTGGTATGGCATGGTGGGAAACAATGAATTTGAAGATTCGTGGATTGATGAGGGGCTGACAGAATTTTCCACAGCACTGTTTTTTGAAAGACATCAGGAATATGGACTTGATTATGATCAAATCATGGACAACGCATTGCAAACATACAAAAATTTTGCCAAAATCTATTCAGACATTTTGGGTAGTGTAGATGAGAGTATGAACAGGAATTTGAATGAATTTGACACCGAGCCTGAATATGTAAATTGTGTTTACACCAAAGGGATGTTGCTTTTCAATCAAGTTAGACAAAGCATGAACGACAAAAAATTTTTTGCATGTTTAAGAGACTATTTTAAAACATATAAATTCCAAAACTCATCACCAGAAAAACTGATTGAAAGTTTTTGCAAAAGCACACATACAAATCTTGAAAGTTTTTTCGATGCGTGGATAAACGGGAAAGTTGTTTTTCAATAACTTTTTTAGGAAAAGAGATTGATATAAATATGAACTTCAGGAGATATGCACAAAAAAAGCAGTCCCGTATGCGATTTTTTGTGCAAGAAATAAAAAAAAGTCACAAAATGTGACTTTTTTATTATTTCTTTTGCTGATAGTAATTGACAATTTTTGGTTCTATAGCCTTTTTCTTGTTTTTCCCATCATAATCTTTATCAAAATCTTTAATTGCAGAATTGAACATGTCAATGTAATAATCCATGCTTCTGTCAATTGAAAACCGAAGAGCATGTTCGGCAACAACTTTTCTCTGTGCTTTGAGTTCTTCTGGGTGTTCTATCCACCAATCAATTTTCTTTGCAAGGTCATGATAATCTCCATGCTCAAAAATGCTCATTTCATGAACAGTGAACTGTGGTGTCGCACTTTTTGGACTGTTGGAAACAATTGGCACACATCCGCAGGCTATGGCCTCTATGCAACTCATACCTTCCACTTCAATATCAGCAGGATGGATATAAAGGTCGGAAAAATTGAGAAGAGATACAAGTTGCTCGGTTGTGAAGAAACTGAAAAATGGGTAGATAGGCAAATCTTCTGCCATGTTCATGATATGTTTTTTGATTGGACCCTTTCCGCCGAAGACAAGTTGGATCTTGTTGGCGTATTTGCTTTCTTGAACTGCCTTGATGATCAAGTCATGTCTTTTCTCTCGAGAGAAACGTCCGATAAATGTGATGACAAACTTGTTTTTGAAGATGGAAGGCTTTTGTTCATTTTCAATCACTTTAAAACTGTCATTGTAGCCATTTGAGATGACATGCAAAACAGAATTGAAGTTGTGCTCCATCAAAAGATTTGCCACCATCAAAGAAGGACAGTGAATGTGTTTGATATATCTGTATGTGCAATTTTTAAATTTCTCCCAAAGTGAAGAGTTGACAAGCTCCACTTTGTTCATGTATAGGGTGGAGGTGATATTTTCTGGAATAATATGGAAACCAGCGGTGCACGGAATGTTCATTTCTCGGCACATTTCAATGGTTTTGTAGCCAAGTTTGAAAGGCATATAGACATGGACAATATCCGCACCTTCAATAGCGCGCTTGATTGTGTCTTTATCTGGCTTTGCAAGTTGAAAACCCTGTGAGTTTATAATGTCATTTATCGGCTTGCCAAAATAGCGCTCCTTGAGAGCATAGGCAGTGTTGTTGCCTTCATCAATTGACAAAACTCTTACTGTGTGGCCTCTTTTGATGAGTCCATTGTAAAAGCGTTGTGCAGAAACAGATGTTCCATGGTTGCTTTGATAGAATTGGTCAGTCACCAATGTTATAATCATGATTTTCTCCAAATGAATAAATTTAAGAAATCTAAAAATAAGGAAATAATGTTAGATTTACTCTTTCAATTCATTTTAACACAAAGAATGATAAATACAAAACAAAATTAAAATATTTTAAGTAAATTTTTTGTTAAAAAATTTTTTAATTTTGTTTATCACTTTTGTTTGTAAAAAAACAGACAAGTGCTATTTGTCTGCTTTTTTGATTGGCATCACGAACCGTTCATGGAAGAAAAAAATGTGAAAGGTTCTTATTTAGACCTGTGTGGTGGACTGCCAGGGGCTCGAACCCTGGACCCCCTGATTAAGAGTCAGATGCTCTACCAACTGAGCTAGCAGTCCATATCTTCGATTTTTTCAGTAATTTCATGTCTTGCTTTGCGCAATGAAAAACTATGTGTATTATACAACACATTCTTTTTCTTGTCAATCAAAAAATTCTATTTTAATGTAAATTTTTATTCTTTCTGCGGGTTTGTCTCTATATTTCCATGCAGTCTTTCAAAATCAATTAAATATCGTTTTATTGCCATTTCAATTTCCTTGTTTTCGCTTCGGCAATTATATTGGGCTGTGTATTGAATTTTGCTTTGCATAGTCTGTGGAATTCGCAGTGTCACGCGTTTAAGTTTGTCCATTTGTTCCCCCTCCTTCAAATTTTACTAAAATTATAGACAAAGTTGTTATTAAAATCCAATAAAACGAAAAAAAATATTTTTTTTCGACATATAATATGTCGCAGGAGAGGCAGTTTTCACGCTTTGTTTTACTGTGAAATATATAATATTATGAAAAATTTAAAAATATTGAATAAAGAAAATTTACTTGAAAATCTTTCATATTTTTCAGCAAAGAAGGTTTGCGCAATGGTGAAGGCGGATGCATATGGACATGGTCTGGAACAGATAATTAAACTTCTTGATGATAGGGTGTTTTATTTTGGAGTGGCTCATGTTGAAGAGGCAGTTTTGGTGCGGAAATGGACACAAGCGCCGATTCTGGTATGTTCAAAAGTTGATGATTTCAAAAAATGTGCAAGGCACAATTTGGATGTGATGGTGGAAGATGAAAGGGATGTGCGACTATGTTTGAAATATGGTTTGAAAGATAATATGCACTTGAAAATCAATTGTGGTATGAACAGATTTGGGGTGAATAGTGTCTTGTCGGCAAAAGTTTTGAATGATATTTTGGAAGAAGAAAGAATAAATTTGAAGACAATTTACACACATTTTCCTTGCACCGAAAACAAAAAATTGACATGGAAAAACTATTACGATTTTCAAAAATTGCGTGCCGAAATAACTCAAAATGCACCAATTTGCTTTGGTGGAAGCTATATTGTTGATTATCCGTTTGATTTTGACATTGTGCGTGTTGGGCTCGGCCTTTATGGTTATGGAAACAAAAATTTGAAACCGGTGATGAAAATTTGTTCATTTATTGAAAAAATTGCCTTTGTCAAAAAAGGTCAATTTGTCGGTTACGGAACAAAATTTAAAGCAAAAAAGGATATTCTTGTTGCCATTGTGCCGGTGGGGTATGGTGATGGGTTGCGAAGAGGTTTGAGCGGGAAATTTTCTGTTAAAATCAACGGAAAATCATACAGGGCTATTGGAAATATTTGCATGGATGCTTTTTTTGTGCAGGTTGATAAAAGTGTCAAAACCGGTGATGTAGCGATTGTCATGGATGATGCCGATGGTTTTGCAGAAAAGTTGCAGACAATTCCATATGAAATTTTGACAGGCTTTTCTTCTTTTCGGGGAAAGACATTTATTGTGGATAAAAAATAAAATGGGATATTTTAAGTTGAAAAAATACAAGAAAAATGGTATCATAAAAATATGAGAATTGATTCTGGAAAATTTAAGGGTAGAAAACTTCTTGACAACAAGTTTGAACATATAAGACCAACCACTGATAAGGTTAGACAAGCACTTTTTGTCAAGTTGCAATTTTTCTTGCCTGGCAAAAATGTGCTCGACCTTTTTTGTGGGACTGGAGCAATGGGCATTGAAGCCCTCAGTCGTGGGGCCGAAGAAGTTGTTTTTGTGGACAAAGATTCTAGAAGTGTGCAGATGACAAAAACCAATTTAAAAAACATGGGCATTATCGCAAAAGTTGCAAAGTGTGATGCAAACATTTTTCTTGATAAATGCGAGAAACAGTTTGATTTGATTATTCTCGACCCGCCATATAAGAGTGGGCTTTATGAAAAAGTTTTAAAAAAGATTTCTGAACGAAATTTGCTCACGGATGATGGAATTATTGTTTGTGAGCACAACAGTTTGGACAAGTTTGATTATTCTCCATTTAATGTTTTTGATGAGAAAAAGTATGGAAATATCATGCTGACATATTTAAATAAACAAGATAATTAAAAGAAAACAAGAAGACAGGCTGAAGTTGCTTGTCTTTTTTTGTCAACAATGGAGCCACTAAAACATATAAGATATTGAGCAAAATTTGTTGCTCAAATTTTTGTTTTAGGAGCAATTTTATGTGCGGTATTTGCAGTGCAATTGGGGGTGAAAATAAAATTTTTGAAGTCCTGAATGGATTGAAAAAATTGGAATATCGTGGATATGATTCCAGCGGAATTGCCTATTTTGATAATGGCAAAATAAAAGTAATAAAGAGCATTGGAGAAATCAAGAATTTGGAAAAAGAAATTGACAACAGTCTTTATTCTAACAATGTCATTGGTCACACGCGTTGGGCTACGCACGGCAAGGTCAGTTTCGAGAATGCACATCCACATTTGTCACAGGACAAAAGATATGCTTTGGTGCACAATGGAATTGTGGAAAATTTCGAGACTTTGCGTGAAAAGTTGCTTTCAGATATTGACTTTTTGTCACAAACGGACACCGAAGTTTTGGTTAATTTAATAGCAAAACAACAAGGTTCAACACTGCAAAAATTGATAAGTGCATGCAGTTTGGTGGAAGGAAGTTTTGCTCTCTGTCTTCAGCATGAAAAAGAGCAAAAAATTTATCTAGCCAAACGCAAAAGCCCGCTCATGGTGGCAAAAAACGAACACGGATGCATGGCATCAAGTGATATGTCGGTTTTTGCTGGAAGATTTGAGACTTGCTATATAATGAACGACAATGAATTTGCTGTAATGGACAATAAAAACATTCTTTTTTTTGATAAAAATGGCAAAAAAATTGAAAAAAATGCTATTTTTATTAAAAATTGTGATTTTTGTGAAGAAAATAACAGTGAAAAATATTTTATGCTCAAAGAAATCAAAGAGCAATCTTTGGTGATTAAAAGAACATTTTTCAAATATTTTGTGGAGAATGTTTTTCTGCAGTTTGATGATTTGAAAAAATATAAATCTTTCCATTTTATTGCTTGTGGAACAGCCTTTCATAGTGCTTTGCTGGGCGCTCGATTTATTCAAAAATTTTGCCATAAAAAGTGTGAAGTTTCGGTAGCGAGTGAATTTAGATATGATGACAATGTTTTAAGTAAAAAATGCCTTTATGTTTTTGTCAGTCAAAGTGGAGAAACGGCAGACACGATTGCCTGTGCAGAGATTGTTGCAAACAGGGGATTTGACACAATGGCGGTGACAAATGTGCCGTATTGTTCGCTCAACAATTTAACAAAATTTGTTTTGCCAACCTTTGCTGGCAAAGAGGTGGCGGTGGCTTCAACAAAAGCCTACACGGCGCAGGTGTTTACTCTGTTGATTTTGGCACTAAAAATTTCAGGTCACAATTATTCTCAAATCTTGAAAAATTTTTCTAACACCTTTGAAATTGAAAAACCGGATGAAAATGTGGTCAATTTTGTCTCTGGTTTCAAAAAAATCTTCTTCATTGGCAGACAACAGGACTATGTGACAAGTCTTGAGGGTGCTTTGAAATTAAAGGAAATTGCTTATGTAAACTGCTTGGGTATGGCGGGAGGAGAGTTAAAGCACGGCACACTTGCACTTGTCGATGGGCAGACTCTTGTCATTGCACTTTCCACACAATTTTCACTGAAAGAAAAAATGGAGAGCAACATTCAAGAAGTCAAAGCACGTGGTGGAAAAATTTTGTTGTTGTCACAATTTGAGCCTATGGTGGATGTTGATATGTTTGTGCCACTTGCGAAATTTGAAGAATTTTTGATGCCGATTGTTGGCATTGTGCCATTGCAATTTTTGGCTTTTGCATATGCCACAAAACTTGGACTTAATCCCGACAAACCACGAAATCTTGCAAAGTCGGTGACAGTGGAGTGATTAAACACCATGTTGATTGTCATTTTGAGAATTTATAGACAAGAAAAAACTCTGCATAACTATTGCAGAGTTTTGTTTTTGTTAAATTTCTGGATCAAATTTTTCAAAGATGATGTTGTCGCAATACTTCACCACTTTGAGGTATTCTTCTTTGCTCCTTACAGTCCAAGCAAGAAGAGGAAGTTTTTTATATTTTCTCACAAAACGGTTTGGAAGAGCGGATGCTTCATATGAAATGAAGTGTGGTTCACTGACTTTTTTGTTGAAACGCATTCTTTTGAGCAAAAATCTCTTTATCCATGCAAGTTTGGAATGTTTGAATGTGCCTGAAAGTTGTCCGCGCAAGATGTTTGGAGCATGTTCTTTCAAATAGCCAAGTGAAAATGGATTGAAGGATTGAACAGCATATTCTCCTTGATAATTTTTCAAAATGTCAATCACTTCTTGTTCGAGTTTTCCGACTTTGTATTGGTTTTTGATTTCAATCAAAACCGGCACTCTGCCATCAATGACCTTGAGTGCTTCTTCAAAGGTTGGAATAGTCTCTTTTGAGCCTTTGAGTTTGAGGGCTTTCAAATCATCCTTGTTGAGATACTTTATGTATCCATCATTGCCAGTCATTCTCGCCAGCGAATCATCATGGAACACCACAACTGTTCCATCTGCCAAAAGTTGAACATCAAGTTCGATTGCATAACCTTTTTCAACCGCTTTTGCAAAAGCACTAAGAGAATTTTCAGGTGTGTTTTTGTCGTGCAAACCTCTGTGCGCAATTGGTGTTTCCACCAGCCAAGTTTTGAATAAATCCATAATCTTTAACCTTTCAATTTGAAATTTTGTTTGAATTGTTTGAATGTAGTTATTTTAAAATATTTATCTTCTTTTGTCAAATTTATTTTACGCGTTTTGTTCATCTTTTATGAGTCGTTTGATGGTCGCAAGGCGCTCTTCGGCATCTTGTTTGCTTTCTTCAAGCAGTTTTTCCGCCTCTTCTCCGCGAAGTTCTTTGATGGCACTGAAACGCGTTTCGCCGTTTAAGTAATCTTCATATTTGTCAAAATTGCTTTGGCTGTCAAGTGAGAGTGAGTTGGTCTTTGGATTGTATCTCAAAAGTGACCAATAACCACACTCGACCGCTTTTTTCATTTCGTTCATAGTCTGTGACATGTCAAAGCCGTGATTTACGCATGGACAATATGCCACAATCAAACTCGGTCCATCAAATGCCTCGGCTTCTTTGAATGCTTTGATGCACTGGTTCATGTTTGCGCCAAGGCTGACTTGGGCGACATAACAGTTTTTGGATGCAATAGCAAGTGCCACTAAATCCTTTTTCTTGGTTGTTTTGCCTGAATTTGCAAATTTGACCATTGCACCTCTTGGTGTGGCCTTTGATGCCTGTCCGCCGGTGTTGGAATAGACTTCACTGTCAAGCACAAGGATGTTGACATTGTCGTTTCGGTTGAGCACATGGTCAAGTCCTCCATAGCCGATGTCATAAGCCCAGCCATCTCCACCGATTATCCAAACACTCTGCTTTTCTTTGGCGGTGTATTTGCTTCCAAGTTTAATTCCAAGACCAAATTCGGCGTTGTCTTCAAACAGTGAGTTTGCCCATGCAGGACCTTTGCCGTTTTCATCGACAAGATATGGGCATGATGGATAAGAACCACCATAAATGCTGGAACATCCTGTGGCATTTGCAATCACCATTTGGTTGCCAAACAGAGTGGTGGCAAGTTTGATGTAAGGTGTTTCACCGCATCCACCGCATGCACCAGAGAAGCCAAAATAACAATCCTTAAACTGCAAACCTTTTGGCAGGTCTGTGGAGAAAGGTGTTTGTGTTTCGCACTTGATTTTTGACAGTTTGTGGTAATTTTTCTTTTCCATTTCCGAAATTTCTTCTGCCGGTTTCATGACAAGTGCCTTGTTTGGAGCAGGACAGGTGTTTGCACAGACTCCGCAACCGGTGCAATCTTCTGGGCTGACTTGCAGTCGATAGAAGTAGCCATTCATGCCAAACGCTTTGGCAAATTCAATCTCTTCTGGAGTCTCCCCTTTGACCAAAACCGGTCTAATGGCGTTGTGTGGGCAGGAAATGACACATTGACCACATTGAATGCAGTTTAGTGGCAACCACTGTGGCAGGTGGGCGGCGATTCCGCGTTTTTCAAACACTGCTGTGCCGTTTGGAATGATTCCGCACTTATCAAATGCCGAAACAGGGATTTTGTCGCCCTCGAGTTTTTCAATTGGTTTCATAATCTTTTGATAGAATTTGTCGCGTATCTTCTTTTCTGTCAAATTGATGCCCTTGAAAGTGAATTTGGAGGTGTCAACCTTGAAGATCTGTGTTTCTGCAAGTCTAGAAGCTTTCAAGTTTTTCTCCACAGTCTTCTTGCCCTTCTTTGTGAAGGTTTTGGTGATGTATTTTTCAATCTGCACTTTTGCGACGTCGAATGGAATGATGTTTGACACTTTGAAAAGTGCCGTTTGCATGATGGTGTTTATCTTGTTTCCAAGCCCGACCTGTTCGGCAAGTTTTTGGGCGTTGATAACATAGAGTGTGGCATGCTTTTCTTGCAAAATTTTCTTGTAAATATCCGGCAAAACCCTGTCAACTTCATCTGCCGAAAAGACAGTGTTTATCAGCACTTTGCCGTTTTGTTTGAGTCCTTCAAGACAGTTGTATCTGTGCACAAATGAGAAGTTGTTGATTGTGATTATGTCAGGATTTTGCACAAGATAGGTGCTCATGATTGGATTGTCGCTGACTCTGACATGACTGCGTGTCAAACTCCCGCTCTTTTTGCTGTCATATTCAAAATAGCCCTGAACATATTTGTCGAGTTCTTCTCCCAAAATTTTGATGGTGTTTTTGCTGGCTGAAACTGTTCCATCAGAGCCAAGGCCGTAAAACTTCATCTGGAAATTTTTGATTTTGCTGTGGTATTCTTCAACAGGAAGCGAACTGTGCGAAACATCATCTTCAATGCCGACAGTGAAGTTATCTTTCATGGTTTTGAAGTTTTCAATGATCGCCTTGACCATGGCAGGTGTAAATTCTTTTCCACCAAGTCCGTATCTTCCGCCAACAATTTTGATGTTTGGGCGTTCTCTAAGGGCGGTGGTCACATCAAGATAGAGTGGTTCTCTTGCGCCACACTCTTTTGTTCGGTCAAGAACAATGACCTTTTCCACCGATTTTGGAAGCAGTTTGTAGAATTTTTCATAGTCGAATGGGCGATAGAGATGAACATCAACAAGTGCTGTGTCTTTTGCCAGAACCTTGTCCGTTGTCAACACTTCTTCAATGGTTTGACAAGATGAGCCCATGCTGATGATGACATTTTTTGGTCTTTTCGCACCGACAAGGTCAAATGGAGAATAATATCTTCCTGTCAAGCCTCCAAATTCCTTCAAAATCTCCTGCAAAGTTTCAAACACATTGACATAACTCTGCGTTGAAAGTTCGCGATTTTGGAAGAAGACATCCGGATTTTGTGCTGTTCCTTTTTGATAAGGAGCATCGGGAGTCATTCTGCTTGCTTTAAACTTTTTGATTTCTGCTTTTGGAAGAAGTTTTTTGATAATATCATCGCTGACCACATCTATTTTTTGAATTTCATGAGATGTTCTAAATCCATCAAAAAAGTGGATGACCGGCAGAGATGTTTTGTATGCCAAAATGTGTGCAACAAGTGCAAAGTCGTGAGCCTGTTGAACGGATGCAGATGAAAGCAAAATGCAACCGGTCTGTCGAGTTGCCATGACATCGCTGTGGTCTCCAAAAATTGAAAGTGCATGTGTGGCAAGGGTGCGTGCTGCGACATGGATGACAGCGGGCAGATGCTCGCCAGCGAGTTTGTAAAGGTTTGGTATCATCAGCAAAAGTCCTTGGCTTGATGTGAAGGTTGTGGTCATGGCTCCAGAGCAAAGACTTCCGTGAAGTGTGCCTGCAACTCCGCTTTCGGCTTGCATTTCGACAAGGGTTGGAAGTTCTCCAAAAATATTCTTTTTGCCCTGAGAAACCTCTCCATCACAATATTCCGCCATCGGCGAAGATGGTGTGATTGGATAGATTGGTATCACTTCCGACAATTTGTATGCCACCATGGCAGTGGCTGTGTTTCCATCAACAACTTTTTTCATCTTCTTCTCCTTTGAAAGTTATCTTTGGTAAAGCAAGGTTGTTTCTAGTTTAAGTTTAAAACTTTTCTTCGCTTTTAGTCAAATTTATTTTATGTTTTTATTTGATTATTAAATTTATTTTTAGTAAAATATCTCTATGAGAAACTTGAAATTGACAATAGAATATAATGGCGCAAATTTTTCAGGTTGGCAAAAACAGAACGGCAAGCGCACAGTTCAGCAAACCTTGGAAGATGCCTTTTTGTCGCTGACTGGTGAAAGCGTGACAGTGGAGGGCAGTGGCAGAACGGACAAAGGTGTTCATGCACTCGGTCAGGTGGCAAGTGTGCAGACAGAAAACCAAATGCCACTTAAAAATTTTAAGATTGCCCTCAATGATTTACTTCCTGCTGATGTGACCATAAAAAAGGTGGAAAAAGCGGAGGAAAATTTTCATGCACGTTTTTCTGCAAAGAAAAAGGTTTATAAATATCTTGTCCAAATTGGCGGTGACAGAGATGCCATAAAGCATGACCTTGTGGCATTTTATCCTTATCAAGTGGAATTGAAAAGAATGCAAGATACTTCAAAACTTTTGCTTGGCAAGCACAACTTCAAAGGCTTTTGCAGTGCACACACAAATGTGAAAAATTTTGAAAGAGAAATCTTTGATTTGAAGATTTCAAAATGTGGAAAAATCATCACTTTTCTCGTTATCGGCAATGGCTTTTTATATAACATGGTGCGCATAATTGTTGGGACTCTTTTGGATGTTGGTCGCGGAAAACTTTCAGCGGAAAATGTCAAAAAGGCGCTTGAAACTGGAAATCGACAATATGCGGGCAAGACCATGTCTGCAAATGGACTTTATCTTCAAAAAGTTGAATACAGGTGCTAGGTTTTTGAACATTTATGGCAAAATTTGATTTTTCGCAATTTTTATAAACGAAAAAACAACACATATATGTGCTGTTTTTTGTTTTGAAAATTTGTTTTTTATTTTGTTTTTTATATTATCTGTGTTTGTGGAGTTGATGCCTGCAAATTTGCATATTCCAAAACCAAATAATATGTTGTGTCAGCATCCGTTTGAAATGCAAATGTCAAAGTATATGTCTCGTTTGCATAATCCACTTTATAACGATAGTTGTTGGCAGTTGTCCAAGGGGAGTTTTGTTGAAAACCAACCTCTGCACGAAAGTTTATGGTGATTGTGCGCTCGCCAAGTGTCATTTGTGTTGATGCTGTTATGATGCGGTTTGCCGAAGCCGAAAGATTTAAAACCTGTGTGACATTTTCTGGATGAATGAGAACATTGTCTTTGATTTCTAAGCCCTCGGCAGAGTAGGCGGTGGAAAGCATCGCTGATGACTGACCTTGTGAAACTGTTATGTTTGCGCTCATGAGAGGCTCTTTTGACAAATCATCTTCTTCACCTGCAACATCCGGAGTGGATGTTATACGAAGTGATTGAAGTTTGGTATACATCATTTTTCCATCTTCGAAAATGGCAGTGTAATTGCCTTGCGTGGTCGCACTCATGTTGAAGGTTAAAACGCTAGATGTGATTTTGCCATTTTCATCGGTGGTGTTTGAAATGATGTAAGGAGCATTGTTTGAAATCTCGGTGTTTTTTTGGTATACCCAGCAGATGAAACTGCTTCCATTTAAGGCATTTGCGGTTAAACTGATTGATTGCCCCTCATTGAATGTTCCATGTCCAGAAGAAGAACCATTGACAAAGGTGTTTCCATAGATTGTTGAACTTGATTCCACCGAAACGGAGTAAGAAGAAACTTCACCGCATCCAAAAAGTGCGATGAGCGGAACTATGAACACCGATAAGAGCAAAATTGACAATTTTTTCTTCATGAGATTATCTTGTTCCTTTTCGTTTTTATTATCTTAAACTTTTTGTCAAAAGTCAAATAAAAAATAATATTTTTAAAATAAAACCAAATTTTAGAGTAATTTTGTTGCAGTCGCATACAATATGACATGTGAAAGTCTTTTCGCTTTTGAGCAATTTTCTTTTTTTGTTGCCAAAACGTTTTTGATGATTGCAATTCTGTTTTTTCAAAAAATAAGGAGTTTTTATGTGGGAACTTTCCATTTCTGTCAATTCAAAAAGTCTTGACATTGCCAGATTTGTCTATCAAACTTTGAAGGCGCAAACTGCAGAATTTGGGGTGGTTGTGACTTGTTATGAAGAGTTTGAAAACTTTTACATCCTTTTGGCGTGTCCACTTGAAGAAAAATCAAGAACTTTGAGTGTGATTGAAAGGTGTGTCATCAAAGTGATTTGCAATTTTTACAAAGAACGCTTTTTGACAGAAAATTTGCGCTTGCCACTTCATGAAAAAATGAGTTTGATGGCATTTAAAAAAGCACTTATCAATTTTGACAAAGAAACGGACTTTTATCTCATCAGCAAAAATTTACAGTTAGAACGCAATTTACATCTTGACTCGTTTTATTATTTTAAACTCAAAACACTTCGTGAAAAATGGGCAGAACTTGTCTCTCTAGCCAATGAAAACAGTGATTATCTTGTCAGCAATGAAGCATTTTTTGACATATTGAGATTTTTGATTGACAATTTGGAAGTCTGTGAAGATGAAATCAATGTGTTTGAAGATGAAAATGGCTATTTTCTCACTCCACAACATGAAAAAGAAGGGGAATGTCCTTACAGCAAACTTTCAAAAGAAGGGCTTGTCAGTTCGCTCATTGAACTTTGTCCAAAGAAAATCAACTTTTTCTGTCAAAATGATGATGACACGGCCGGTTTTATCAGCAGAATCTTTGAAGAAAGAGTCAATGTCTGCTACAATAAGAGTGTGGAGAAGATAGACAAGTTTTCGGTCTTTAAGTAAAAGAAAAAACTTTGGAAAATTGTGGTAAAAAACTTGACAAATTTTTAAAGTCTGTCATATAATAAAAGCGCATTTAGTGAAAGATAAGTAGTTTTCATCATTTTGCGTTTAGAGAGAGATTGGTTGGTGAAAAATCTTCGCGGGTTGAAAATGAAACCACTTTTGCGTTTGAAGGTGCATCAAAAAGAGTGGCACACAAAACTGTGTGCAATTAAGGTGGAACCACGGTTTTAAATCGTCCTTAAAATCAAGTTATGCTTGTTTTTGAGAACGATTTTTTGTTTTACAATTCTCAAAACGGCAAAAAGGAGATTATCATGGAAATTAAAGAAAAAGATGAAAAACTGCACACTGCAAGACATTCTCTTGCGCATGTTTTGGCAAAGGCGCTGACAGAACTTTATCCAAAAACACTTCTCACCATTGGCCCTGCCATTGAAGATGGATTTTATTATGACATCGACCTTGACAGGCAACTGACACCGGCGGACTTTCCTGTCATTGAAAAGAAGATGAAGGAAATCATAAACAAAGGTGAACTTTTTGTGAGAAAGGAAGTTTCACGCGCCGAGGCGCTTAAACTCTTCAAAAACAATCCTTACAAAACCGAAATTATAAACGAACTGTCAGAAGATGCAATCATTTCAATCTATTACACCGGTGATGACTTTTTTGACCTTTGCAGTGGTCCTCATGTTGAGAGTTGTAGAAATTTGCAAAACTATGCTTACAAGATTCATTCAGTCAATGGTGCATATTGGCGTGGCGATGAAAAGAACAAGATGCTTCAAAGAGTTTATGTTTGGGCATTTGCCGACAAGAAACAACTTTCCGAGCACATCAACATGCTTGAAGAAGCCAAAAGGCGCGACCACAGAAAACTTGGAAAGGAACTCAAACTTTTCATGATTTCGCCGGAAGGTCCAGGTTTTCCGTTCTATCTTCCAAATGGCATGATAGTGAGAAACGAACTTATAAATTATTGGCATGAGATTCACAGAAAAGCGGGTTATGATGAAATTTCCACTCCGGTTATGCTTTCTCGCCATCTTTGGGAAACTTCAGGACATTGGGAACATTACAAGGCAAACATGTATACCACAAAAATTGATGATGTTGATTTTGCAATCAAACCAATGAACTGTCCAGGTGGAATTTTGGTTTACAAAAATTCTCCACATTCTTACAGAGATTTGCCTCTTCGTCTTGGCGAACTCGGACTTGTTCACAGACATGAAAAGTCTGGCGAACTTGGCGGACTTATGAGAGTGCGTTGCTTCACGCAAGATGATGCGCACATCTTTTTGACACCGAGTCAAATCAGGGATGAAATCAAAAACATTGTGGCTCTCATAGACGAAGTTTACAAGGTTTTCAACTTCAAATATCATGTCGAACTTTCCACCAGACCTGATGACAGCATGGGAAGCGATGAAGATTGGGAACTTGCCACGGATGCTCTTAAGGGCGCGCTTGATGACTTGAAGATTGACTATGTCATAAACGAAGGCGATGGTGCATTTTATGGACCAAAGATTGACTTCCATTTGACAGACTGCATTGGCAGAACTT
The DNA here is from genome assembly GCA_944362545.1 of uncultured Clostridia bacterium. Taxonomy (GTDB): domain Bacteria; phylum Bacillota; class Clostridia; order Christensenellales; family UBA1242; genus Caccovivens. The sequence continues at coordinate 73,686 of CALVTJ010000005.1, read as the reverse complement.
GGCAGTGCGGAACAATCCAACTCGACTTCCAACTTCCACAACGATTTGAACTTGAATATGTTGGTGAAGATGGCGAAAAGCATCGTCCAATCATGATTCACCGAGTTATCTATGGTTCACTTGAAAGATTTTTCGGAATTTTGATAGAACATTTTGCTGGTGCCTTTCCACTTTGGCTTGCTCCAGTGCAAGTGAAAGTTTTGTCACTTACGGACCGAAATGAAGAATATGCAAAGAAGATACAAAGCACATTGTTTGATGCCGGTCTTCGCGCCGAACTGGACATAAGAAACGAAAAGATAGGCTATAAGATTCGTGAAGCACTTTCAATGAAGATTCCATATCTTGTCATTGTCGGAGATGAAGAAGAGAAGAATGGAACAATCTCCATTCGTGGCAGAAAGTTTGAAAATGCCAGCGGTCTGAAACTTGATGATTTTATTGCCAGACTTAAAGATGAAATCAAAACAAAAAAGATTTAAACGACAGGAAATCACTTTTGACAAAATTCACATTTTTTCGCAGATAATCTTGAAATTTCGTTTGGAATATGCTAACATTTTGTGATAATATCTTAAAAGGAGTCTAAAAAATGGGAATAAACGAAGTGATTTTGCCTTTGGGCGTTATCTTCTTTATTTTGCTTTTAGGCTGTTTAAAAAAATAAAAGGAGAAAGATTATGCCAGGATGGGATATTGCGCTAATTGTCATAATTGTGCTTTTGTTGATTGCACTTCCAATCATGATGAATGCCAGAAACAAGAGAGAAACTCAAAAAATTCAAGAACAGACCAATTCTTTGAAGGTTGGAGACAAAGTTTTGACAACAAGTGGAGTTTACGGCACGATTGTTGAACTGAAATTTGATGATTCTCAAAAGATTGTTGTGCTTGAAACAGGCGGAAAGACAAAGAGTTATTTGAGTATTGATGCTTATGCAATTTACACCGTTTTCAAGAGTGAAGCAGAACTCAAAAAGGAAGCGGAAGAAAAGGCGGAGGCAGAACGCAAGGCTTTGGAAGAAGAAAAGGCTGAGAAAGAAGCAAAGAAGGCAAAGAAAAACAAGAAAAATGACAAAGATGCAGTTGTTGAAAATGTTGTTGCGACCGAGACTGTTGATGTGACAAAGGAATCAAAGACAGAACCTACTGAAACAACAAAAGAGAAAAAATCCAGCAACAAAATAACAAAAAAAGACAATAAATAGGTTGATATTTGTCATTCATTTGTAAAATTTGTAAAAAAAAGATAGTGGAAAAACATTTCCGCTATTTTTTTTAGATATGAGTTTTGTTCTGCATGTTTGTTTGGACTTGCCTGTCATGAATTTAAACACTGTGGCATAGGATATTTTAACTTACGAAATGTTTATTTTGTGACAAGGAGGCAATAATGAAATTGAAGACAACAAACAGTGAGAAATCTGCCAGCGGAAATTTGTTTTTTTGTGTGCTCAAAGGTGTGATTGTTGGACTTTGCGTGGCACTTGTGGGTATTTTGATTTTTGCGTTTGTGTTGAGATTTACGAGTATCTCTGACAAAATCATTGCACCAGTCAATCAAGTTATCAAGGGTATCAGCATCTTTTTCGGTGTTTTTATCGGCATGAAAAAACACAAAAACATGGGGCTTTTGAGTGGTCTTTTGATAGGATTTTTCTTTACAATTTTCGCATTTTTGGTGTTTTCAATTTTGGATGGGGCTTTTGTCTTTGATAGAACTTTTTTAAACGATATTATTTTTGGAAGTGTCATTGGTGCAATCTGTGGCATTATTTGTGTCAATTTGAAAAAAAATTGACATTTTAATTGACATAAGTCCCTTAATGTATTATACTAAACAAAGTATTTTATGTGGACAATTTTACTTAATTTTTGCGAACAACTGGTGGCAAAATTTTCGGTTTGATTGTTCAAAAATTCTCAAAGTTAAGGGGCAACAATGGCTAGAAAAACTAGAAGTAGAGCAAAAAGCAACTCCATTTTAAATTATGTCGCAGTGGTTTTGTTGACAATCGCTGGGCTTGTTTTGTCTTTTTGCAGTTTCAACATTCCATTTACAACGCAGGTTTACAATGGCTTTGCAAATTCCATTCCACTTGGCATTGATTTTGTCGGTGGAATTTCTGTCGTTTATGACTGCTCTCTTGGCACTGACAGCAACACAACAAACCTTGGCATAGCAGTTGATGGCACGGTGGCAAGACTGCAAAATGTCATTTCACAGGAATATGATGATGTCAGTGTGACAAGACAGGGAAATTCCATAAGAGTGGAAGTTCCTGCACTTTCTGATGCAAATGCTATCACAAAACTTACAACCGAAAAAACTCCATTGAAAATCGCAACAGAAGAAGATGGAGATGCTCAATTTGTAGCTACTGATGTTAGTGATGTTAAGGTTCAATATCAACCAGGAACAAATAATCAATTCGGTGCATTCATTCTTTTTAATAATGATGCTTCAGAAAGACTTGCAGAACTTACTGCAGATGCCGCAACTACTCAGGTGACTTTCTACATTTACCTTGGAGATAACTTGCTTCAACAAATCACTTGCAAGGAACAAATAGAAGTTGGCTCTCCATTGGGCTTGGCTTTCGACACCGAAGAGCAGGCTCAAAGTTGGGCAAATCAAATTATGGGCGGTGTGTTTAGTGCTGATCTCGACCTTTCAAGTTCGACAATCATTCCAGCAGAACTTGGCACACAAGCAATGAACTTCTTTTTGATTGCTGGCGGTGTGGCACTTTTGATTGTTATGGTTTTGCTTTGGATAAGATATGGCGATTTCGGTCTTTTAGCCGACTTTGCTCTTGTGATTTACACAGTTTTGATGCTGTTCTTTATGCAGGCAATTCCTGGGATTGAACTTATGCTCACATCTTTTGCAGGCATTTTGTTTAGTGCATTTATTGTCATTGGTTCGGCAGTGGTCATCCTTGAAAAAATCAGAGCAGATTATCGCTCTGGCATGAAAATTCCTATTGCTTTCAAATCGGGCTTTAAACGCTCACTTTGGCCGGTGCTTGACTCACACTTTTTGACATTGCTGTTTGGCATCTTGCTTTGTGTTTTGGGTTCGGTGGAACTTCAACAATTTGCATTTATCCTTTTGATTGGCACAGTTTTGTCTTTGTTTGTCAACTTGGTAGTTTTAAGATATTTGCTCAAATGGTATCTGCCTTTCAACAGTGTTAAGGCAAAGAAACTTCATATGCCAAATCAAGTCAAACATATCAAGGATGGCGAAGTAATCATCGAAGGAGGGCAGGCAAATGAATAACAAAAAGATGAAACTTTCTTTTGATGAAAAAATTGCTGGTTCAAAGTTTGACTTTTGCAAAAATATGAAATGGTTTTTGATTGCTCCAATTTTGCTTGTTGTGGTTGGAATTGTGCTTTTGTGCACACTTGGGTTCAATCTTGGTTTTGACTTTACGGGTGGTTCCAGCATGACAATTTACACAAACAGCGAAGGGGTTTATGAAGAATACACATCCTATGACCTTGCCAGCGACATGAATGAAATTGAAGAAAAAGTCCAGCAGGTCTTGCAAGAGCATGGACTTTCAGTAAATTTCATTCAGGCAACAACCTTTTCAAATCAGGATTTGGACCTTGACAGCGTTGGGGCCGTGCTTGTTAGATATCAAAATGACAAAACACTATCAAATGAAGAAATTCAAGAAGAAAACAGACAAATTCAATTCGAACTTTTGAAAGCATTTGGCTACTTTGATGACACAAACACAGTTGAAGATTTGAACACATTGGATGAGGCTGGTTTTGTGGCAAATGGTGGAATTATCACCGCCTCAGTCGGAATTCAACTTGTCATGATAACATTTATCGGACTTGTTGTTGCACTCGTTTTGATTGCACTTTATGCTGGGCTTCGCCAAAACTTCACAAGTGCTCTTGCCATCATTTTGGCGGTTTTGCAAGATTTGCTTGTTGTCACTGCAATGATGCTTATCTGCAGAATTGAGGTGAATGCTTCATTTGTTGTGGCGTTGTTTGCTGTGCTTTGCTATTCGGTTTACAACACTTTTGTGGTGTTTGCAAATATCAAGGCGGACACAAACACCACTTTGCAGGCAGGGCAGAAATTGGACAACAGAAAGGTTGCAAACGGTGCTGTGAAGGAAATTTTGCCAAGACAAATTATCACCACCGTTGTGCTTTTGGTTGTGCTTTTGCTTGTCACAATTATCGGTGTTGGCGAAGTGAGAAATCTTGTTTTGCCGATACTTTTTGGGTTGCTTGCAAGTTTCTATTCTTCCATCTTTATTGCACCAGCTCTTTGGGCAATTGCATTCAAACCAAGCAAGAAGAAAAAGATTAAAAAACAGACCACTGAAAGCAAAGAAGACACTGTTGTCAATGCTTAAAATGTTCAAAAAACAAAACACCGATTCAAATTTCCGGTGTTTTTTTGTTTTTCATAGTGTGTTTACATGGCACTCTCACAAGTTAACTGTCATCATGTGCCAGTTCTTCATCTTCATTTTTGCGATTGATAAATGATGCTGTGTCGCTGGCAATGAAAATTTTGTTTTTGCCATATTTTTTGTTTATTTTTGTTATTGTCTCTTCCAATCTGTCCGTTTCATCAGTGAAGAGAGAAAGTTGTTTGATTTTGTCCGTTTTGACAAGATTGGAAACGCGCACACGCACTGCTCTTATCCTTTTGTTATAGTCAAAAAAATCATCAACAAGTTTGGTTGTCTGTTTTAAAATATCTTCACTCGACTGAATGGGAGAAATGGTTTTTGAATGTCGAAGTTTTTCAAATTCATTTGTTTTGAGCGTGACAGTGACAGTTCTGCCTTGAAGGTGTGCTTTTGTCAGGCGTGTGCCAACCTTTTCTGCCAAAAATGCCAGCACTTTTTGCAAATCTTCTTTGCTTTCAATGTCTTGGATGGTTGTTGTGCCATTGCCGACACTTTTTGGCGGAGCAAGATCAAAATAGCACGCCACTTTGTCATCAAACTTGCCGGATAGTTTTTGGTGAAGTTCCACTCCGGTTTTGCCCATGATGTCTTTGACAAAACTTTCGTTAAGTGCAACAAATTCACCGATGGTGTTTATATTCATTTTGGAGAATTTTACTGATAGTTTTTTGCCAAAACCTACCACAGTGTCAAGCGAGAGTGGATAGGTTAGCTCCTTGAAATGTAGTCTGTCAATCACAGTTGTGGCATCCGGTTTTTTCATGTCACTGCCAAGTTTTGCAAAAATTTTTGAAAACGAAACACCAACTGAAACGGTAAAACCAAATTCTTTTTTGACCTTTTCTCTTATCTCATCTGCGATTTCTTCCCCTGTCTTATTTAAGAATTTGAGCGAACCTGTCACATCAAGCCAACATTCATCAAGCCCAAGGGGTTCGACAAAATCGGTGTAGTCAAGATAGAGCGCGTGCAATCGCTTTGAGATTTTCTCATAAAGTGCATAGTGTGGACCGACTGTCACAAGGTCAGGGCATTTTTGCTTTGCCTGCCAAATCGCTTGTCCGGTTTGAACTCCACTTTTCTTTGCTAAATCATTCTTCGCCAAAATTATGCCGTTGCGTTTTTCTGGGTTCCCTGTCACTGCCACCGGCTTGTTTTTGAGATTGAGATTTGTCGCACACTCAACAGAAGCGAAAAAATTGTTTACATCAGAGTGCAAAATTGTTTTGTCTTTCATTTGCCTTTTTGACCTTTTTTGTTTTATACTTTTTGTAGTTATTATTTTTCGTAGGTGAAAATGTATGCAAACATTATTTAAAAATGCCAAAATTGTAGATATCAAAACAGGTGCATGTTTTGAAAAAGACATTTTTGTTAAAGATGGAAAATTCATCAAAATTGCAAATGTAATATCTTCAAAAAACTTTGAAAAAAATGAAATATTTGACCTTGAAGACAACTTTGTTTTTTCACCATTTGTCAATTCTTTTTGTGACAGCAAAATGGCATTTGAAAGGTGTTATGGTTTTGATTGTGACAAAAAATTGCTTCCCGATGTACAAAATTTGATGCAAGTAAAAAATTTGCTTGCAGGTGCGATTGCTTGTGACTTTGCGAATTTGAATGAAAATGAACAGATAAAATTTGAAGGCAAAAACTTTGCACTCTTGCAGGATGTTGATTTGAAAAACGACAGCGAACTTGAAGATTTTTCCAATCGTGTTGCCAAAGAAAAAAGCAGAGTTTTTGTCAGAGCAGGGTTGTCACTTGATGAACTTGGCACAGTTGATTTGCAACACAAAAAATCGCTTACACGTGTCTTGGAAGACTTTGGCATTTTGGACAGAAACCCAACCATTGTGTGTGGGAATTGTTTTGAAAAAGATGATTTGGAGTTGTTTTCACAATATGATTGCAAGTTTTGCATAACTCCATCTGCTGATGGAAAGTTTGGCAGGAGACCGGTCAATTTGCTGTCACTCAAAAACAAGGACCTTTGCATTGGCATGGGAAGTGGCGAAAGTTTTGAGGTGGACTTTTTTGCTTTTATGCGCCAAGTTTTGATGTCGCAACGCGGAATGTTTGAAGATGAAAATTGTCTGTCAGAGCAGGAGATTTTTGAGATTGCAACAAATTCCGCTCTTTTGGGGGAAGATTTTGCGGTTGAAGAAGGCAAAAACGCCAATTTTGTTGTCGTTAAAGGCGGTTCATCTCTTTATGCAAATGCCTTGAAAACGCTTGTTTGGGAAAAAAGTAAAAGAGATGTAATTATGACTGTCAAAAATGGAGAAATTTTGCAGAAAAATGGCAAAATCTTTATGCAAAATCTGCCAGAGTATGATAGAATAATGTTAGATTTACAACAAAGATTAAGGAGAAATTGAAATGACAATTCAAGAAAGACTTTCAAGTGAATTTGGCTTGAAAATGGAATACAGCGAAAACATTATAACTCTTATTGATGAAGGAAACACCATTCCGTTTATCGCGAGATACAGAAAGGAAATGCATGGCTCATGCGATGACCAAGTTTTGAGAAACTTTGCCGATAGACTCAAATATCTTCGAAACCTTGATGAAGAAAAGGCAAAGGTGCAGAAGGTTATCACTGAGCAGGGCAAATGGACAGATGAACTTGCCAAGGCTCTTGAAAACGCTTTGACACTCACAGAAGTGGAAGATATCTATCGTCCATACAAGCCAAAGAGAAAGACCAGAGCATCAGTGGCAATTGCAAAGGGGCTTGAACCACTTGCTGACATTTTGCAGGCACAGTCAAAAGATTATGTCATCATGACAGAGGCAGAAAAGTTTGTCACAGAGGAAGTGCCAACCGTTGAAGATGCCATTGCTGGTGCAAAGGACATTGTGGCAGAGCGCATCTCCGACAATGCAGAACTGAGAAAGGAACTTCGTGAAATCATTGCAAACAAGGCATTTATTGTTTGTTCGCTTTTAGAAAATGAAAACAATTACACTTATGAAACTTATGCAAACTTCAAACAGGAAGTAAAGAACATTCCAAGTCACAGAATTTTGGCTATCAATCGTGGAGAAAAGGAAAAATGTTTGAAGGTTGAAATCACAATCGATGAAAAATTGACCATTCCTGTGATTGAAAAATATTACAAGAAAAACAATGAGGACACTGATGCACTTATGGATGAAGTCATCCGTGATGCTTATGACAGATTGCTCTTCCCATCACTTGAAAGAGAGTGCAGAAACAATTTGACAGACAGAGCGGATGAACAGGCCATTCATATGTTTGAAGTCAACCTTCGCCCACTTTTGATGGAAGCACCATTGAAAAACAACATCATCATGGGTTTTGACCCTGGTTATAGCAATGGTTGCAAAATTGCAGTCATCGACAAAAATGGTTCTGTTTTGGACACAACTGTGGTCTATCCAACTCCACCGCGTTCAAAAGCAGAAGAAGCCATGGAAAAACTCAAGGCAATGATTGAAAGAAACAAGGTTGACATCATTGCCATTGGAAATGGCACCGCTTCAAAAGAATCGGAAATTTTTGTTGCCGAACTTATAAAACATGTCAACAGACCTGTAAGTTATGCAGTTGTCAGCGAGGCAGGGGCTTCGGTTTATTCCGCATCAAAGTTGGCCGCGGAAGAATTTCCTGATTATGATGTCAATTTGCGCAGTGCAGTTTCAATTGCAAGACGACTTCAAGACCCGCTTGCCGAACTTATCAAAATTGATGTCAAGTCAATCGGAGTTGGACAATATCAACATGACATGCCACAAAACAGACTCACAGAAGTGCTAACTGGGGTGGTTGAGGACTGCGTAAACAGCGTTGGTGTTGACCTTAACACTGCATCGCCAAGTCTTTTGTCTTATGTTTCAGGACTGAACATGTCAATTGCCAAAAACATTGTTGCATACAGAACCAAAATGAAGGGCTTCAAGCGCAGAGATGAACTTTTGTCCGTTTCCAAACTCGGTCCAAAGGCATATGAACAGTGTGCCGGATTTTTGAGAGTTGTTGGTGGAGAGAATGTGCTTGATAACACCGCTGTGCATCCTGAAAGTTATGATGCCACAAGAAAACTTCTCAAAAGTTTCAATCTTACAGAAGATGATGTCAAAAACCATAACCTTGTTTTGCTTCCAAAGATGATAGAACAAAAGGGCGAAGTGAAAGTGGCACAAGAGTGTGGCATTGGTGTGCCAACTCTTGAAGATATCACAACCGAACTTTTAAAGCCTGGTCGTGACATTCGTGAGAGCATGCCAAAACCAATTTTGCGTAGCGATGTCATCCATATGGAAGACCTCAAAGAAGGCATGGTGTTTAGAGGTGTTGTGAGAAATGTTGTGGACTTTGGTGCATTTGTGGATATTGGTGTCCACCAAGATGGACTTGTGCATATTTCACAACTCTCTGACAGTTATGTTAAACATCCATCCGATGTGGTTAAAGTGGGAGATGTGGTTGATGTCAAGGTGTTGGCAGTTGACCCGGCAAAGAAGAGAATTTCGCTCACCATGAAAGGTATTGAAAAAGATGATGACAAACAGTGAAAAAAATGAAGTTTGTCCAAAATGCCACACGAGTGTGCAGGAGATTTTGGACACCGGCTTTGTTGGTTGTGAAAAGTGCTATGAAATGCCGGCAATAAAGCAGATTGTTGACAGAATGTTTCATGGCAAAAAGCATAAATCAACAGAAAATCGTTGAAATTTGAGAGTGTTTTGGTGTGAATATGAATGAAAATTTTGAAAACATTGCCATATCTTCAAGAATAAGACTTGCAAGAAACTTTTCAGGTTTCAATTTTTTCACGAAACTGCGTGAGTTTTCTGACGCAGTTTTTATCATTGACACAGTCAAAAAGGTGTTAAATGACTATGGTGGTTTTGACTTTCTCAAACTTAAAAATCTTTCACTAAATGAATGCAATGCACTTTTGGAGAGGCACCTTATCAGCAAAGAACTCATTGAAAACAAAGACATCTCGGCGGTGGCAATGAGTGATGATGAACATTTGATTGTTATGATAAATGAAGAAGACCATATTCGCGAGCAGTGTATTTTCAGTGGGTTCAATCTTTACAAACCATACCGAGAAATCAAAAAACTTGATGACATGATTTTGTCCGAAGTGGATGTGGCATATTCGGTGGAATATGGCTATATCACTTCAAGTCCATCAAATCTTGGTACAGGGATGCGGGCTTCTGTGATGTTGTTTTTGCCGGCGATTGAACGCAATGGAGACATTGACATCATAAGAAAAGAGGCACGCGAAAAGGGATTCACTCTTCGAGGTCTTTATGGCGAGGGAAGCGGAACATATGGCAGTTTTTACCAAATTTCCAATCAAAATTCGCTTGGAATGTCGGAAGAAGAAATCATTGACAGTGTTTCGGAATATGTCTATGACATCTGTCAAATGGAACTGTCGGCTCGTGAGGACATTTTGGCGACAAATCATGACAAACTTGTCGATGAGATTTTTCGGGCTTATGGCATTTTGAAGGAGGGTTATCAGTTTGAAGAAATGGAGATGACCAAACTTCTCTCTCTTGTCAAATTTGGAGATGCACTTGGTTTTTTGAGAATAAACGACCAAAAGGCATTTGAAAGGTTGTTTTATGAAGGGGCAAGTGCAAATTTGAAAGAAAATGAAAATATTTCGCAAAATTTAAAGGAAGAAAGGGCTCGAAGTGAGTATATAAATAGGAGAATAAAAGAGCTTGTCTCAAAAGTTGAATAGACTTCTCACTTCCGGCGAAAATATGCAATTTTTTTGAGATTTGAAGCAAATTTGTTCTTAAACTGATTTATTTTGCCAGCAAAGGCAATAAATCTATTACCAAAGGAGGAAAATATGGCTTTAAACAATGGACTGTTTTCGGACAGTATTGAAAAAGTGATTAAAAATGCCAGCAAAATCGCTTTGAGATTTGGAAGTAATCTTGTCGGCACTGAACATATTTTGTATGGGCTTGCAAGCGTGTCCGAATGCAATGCCTCCAAGATTTTGGCTTCTTATGGGGTGACTGAAAATGCTCTGTTTGAACTTTTTGAAGAGTCCTCAAGTGGAGTTTCTCTTTTTGGAAGTGTGGAGCTTACACCGCGCACAAAGGAACTTTTCCAGATTGCTCAACAGATTGCTATGAACTTGGGACATTCTTTCATTGGCGCAGAACACCTTTTGCTTGCGATTTTGTCAAACAAGAGTTGTTATGCGACAAAAATGCTGGAAAACATCTTCAATGCCAATATTGAAGAGATGAAATCAAAGGTTATGGCTTCCTTGCAGGTGTCTGGAAAGGAAGGCAAAAAGGCTGAATCAAGTGGCAATAGCCAAGAAGGAAGCACACTTCCTGAAAAATTGCTCGACATGGGCAGTGACATAACCTTGAAAGCACGCCAACACAAACTTGACCCTGTCATTGGGCGTGAAGAAGAAATTCAAAGAGTGATTGAAATCTTGTGCAGAAAGACCAAAAACAACCCTGTGCTTATTGGTGAGGCAGGTGTCGGCAAAACGGCGGTTGTCGAGGGCTTGGCACAGGCGATTGCCAGCGGAGATGTGCCTGAAGAACTCAAGGACAAGACCATTTATGCTCTTGAGATGGGCGGGCTTATGGCAGGCACAAAATATCGCGGACAGATGGAAGAAAAACTGAAAGATGCCATTGAAACCATCATTCAGGATGGAAATATCATTGTCTTTATTGATGAAATACACACACTTGCACAGGCAGGCAGTGAAAAGGGCGAAACCAGCCCGGCCGATATGCTCAAACCATATCTTGCAAGGGGCGAACTTCAAACCATTGGTGCAACGACCACGGATGAATATCGCAAGTTTATCGAAAAGGATAAGGCGCTGGAGCGAAGATTTCAACCTGTCATGGTAAATCCGCCATCGGTTGAACAGACCATCGAAATTTTGAAAGGCTTGAAAGACACATATGAAGCCTTTCACAAAATCATCATCACGGATGATGCCATCAAGGCGGCAGCGGAACTTTCTGACAGATATATCACTGACAGAAGTTTGCCGGACAAAGCAATTGACCTTATTGATGAGGCTTGTTCGCGCGCAAAGGTGAACTACACCATAAAGCCACAGAAAGTTCGTGATTTGGAAGAGAAAATCAGAACTCTGTCGGCAAATCGAGATGAGGCATCACTTCAAAGAAATTATGAAAAAGCAGCAAAATTGCAGTCAGAAATCATAAATCTTGAAGAAGAACTCAAATCGCAAAATGCCACGATAATCAAAAAGAGCGGAAGCAAGCAGATTGGTGAAAACGAAGTAGCAGAAGTTGTTTCAAAATGGACAGGAATTCCTGTCACAAAACTTACTGAAAGCGAGAAAGAAAAACTCGTTCATCTTGAAGAAATTTTACACAAGAGAGTTATTGGTCAGGATGAGGCAATCAATGCGGTTTCCAAGGCAATCAGGCGTGCAAGAGTTGGACTTCAAGACAACAAACGACCAATTGGTTCCTTCTTGTTTATGGGTCCAACCGGTGTGGGAAAGACAGAACTTTCAAAGGCGCTTGCTGAAGCGATGTTTGATGATGAAAACAACATCATAAGAATCGACATGAGTGAATATATGGAAAGCCACACTGTGTCAAAACTCATCGGTGCACCTCCAGGATATGTTGGCTATGATGAAGGTGGACAACTGACCGAACAGGTTAGAAGAAAACCTTACAGTGTTGTTCTTTTTGATGAAATTGAAAAGGCACATCCAGAAGTCTTGAATTCTTTGCTTCAAATTTTGGATGATGGTCGTCTGACCGATGGCAAGGGCAGAACAGTAAGTTTCAAAAACACCATTATCATCATGACCAGCAACATTGGAGCAAACGAAATCAGACAACAGAGACAACTTGGATTTGGTTCTGAAGCAAACGAAAAAATCAATGAGCGCGACATCTATATGGATGCCCTGAAAAAGAGATTTAAACCAGAACTTATAAACAGAATTGATGTGATTTGCATCTTCAATTCTTTGACAAAACAAGACCTTGTCAAGATTGCTCAAATCATCTTGTCAAATGTCAACAAGCGTTTGTCAGAGAGAAACTTGAAATTGAAAATTGATGACAAAGCAATTGATTATATTGTGGCAAAGGGGTCAAACATTACTTATGGTGCAAGACCGCTGAAGCGATTTATTGAACAAGAAATTGAAGATAAAATTGCCGAAAAGATTCTGCTTGGACAACTCCCTGACCACGGAACGATTGAAGTGGAACTTGATGGCGACCAACTTGTTTTTCACACTTCAAAATAATCTTTCTTCAAACGAAATGATGTCAAAAACATTTGGAGATTTTTTGGAAATTTGCTACAATGATTGCAGAAAGGAGAAAATTATGAAAGTCACATTCGTAGAAAAAAAGTATAAAATCGCCAAAAGATTCAAGGATGTCATGACAGAGAAATTGTCACGACTTGACAAATATTTTGGCGAGGGGGCAACCGCAAGAGTCGTATGTTCCAGACAGAACAAGATTGACAAATTGGAAATCAACATCACAAACAAGGGGCTTTTGTTCAGGTCAGAAGTTTCCGGACAAAACATGTATGAAAACATTGACCTCGCACTTCCAAAACTTGAAAAACAGATTGTTAGAAACAGAGAAAAAGTGACACAAAGCAAGCGTTCTGCTCCAAAGAATGTCGGCTTTGAGTTTTTGGAAGAAGTGCCTGACTTGAAACTTCCTGAAATTTACAAGAAAAAGACCTTTGAACTCGACCCAATCATGGTTGATGAAGCAAAGGATGCCATTGAAAGACTTGGACACACATTCTACATCTTTCTCAATGCTGAAACAGGCAAAGTTAATGTGCTTTACAGACGCTCTGACAAGAAATATGGCTTGATTGAAGTGAACTTCTAGTCCAAATTTTATAAAATCATAATGCAGAAATTCTGTTGTTTTTTCTGTGGCATAAAAAGAATGAAAACGAACACAATAAGAATATGAAAAAGATTGTTTTGATTATTCTTTGTGTTTGTTTTTGTTTTATGGCGGGGTGTGAAAACGAGACACAACTTCGCACTGCACATATCAGCGAAATTACCGGGGCACTGAGCACAGACTATGGCATTAAAATGACATTGGATAATGATGAGCGGATGCAAGACAAGTTTGTTGATTTGCAAATTAAGTCCAGCAAGGAAGAACAAATTTTACATTTTGGACAAGAAATGGAGGACAGTTTTGTTATTTGCTTGCCGAGAAGTGACTATTGGTATAACCTGACCTATCTTATTGACAAGACAAACGGCGCACAAAGTGAGTCGGGATATCTGTCTTATGAAGATTTTGGAAGCCGTGTGTTTTTGTTTTATGCTGACAACGATGTTGAACTAACATTCAGGGTGGTTGCTGGACAAACCAAAACCAATCAGGACACAGGCGAGCAGATTTTGGTTTTGAGTGAAGATATTTCACAGGAAGTGAAAGTTGATGTCAAAAAACATCAGGAAGAATAATTTTTAATAATGACAAATATGAAAGTAATTTTTTTAAAGTGAGTGAAATTACTTTCATTTTTTTTTGAGATATAGTATCATATAGGTATAAAATAAGTTAGAAAAACAGGAGAGGCTATGTTATCAATAAAAAACCTTTATCTCAAATATACAAAAGAGTTTTATGCACTTGAAGATATAAATTTGGATGTTGCTCCGGGCGAAAGTGTGGCATTTGTCGGCGAAGAAAACAGCGGAAAGACCACACTTCTTCGTGTCATTGCCAAACTTGAAGATTTTGACTCTGGAGAGATTTATATCAACAAAATTCCACTCAAAAAAGTCGACTTTAAAACTGACATAAGTGTTGGTTATGTGCCATATTGCCCGGTGTTTTTGGAGAATAAAACGGTTTATGAAAACTTCAAATATATATTGAACAAAAAGGGTTTCAAACCTGCCGAAGCCGAGAAGATGATAAACAATGCCATCATTGACTTTTCTTTGGAGCGCATTCGTGATGAAAAGATTAAAAACATAAGAAAGGAAGATAAATATATCTTGTCACTCATCCGCCTGTCATTTAGAAAACTTGATTTGCTTTTGGTGGACAACATTTTTGATGATATCTCGGATGTTTATATTGATGCTATTTTGAATTTGATAAAACAACTTAAGTTGCCGGAAACAACTTTGATTTTGGCTTGCACACGACCGGAAATAGCCGAAAAAATCTGCAAGAGAAAGATTTATTTTGAACATGGCAAAGTTGTGGATGACTAGAAACGAGTAAAAATAAAAACAACTCATTTTGTGGGTTGTTTTTTTTGGGAATTTTATAAATCTTCAAAGGTCACATCATTGTCGAGATTTTCCTCTTTCGGCTTTTCTGCCGGACTGTTCTTTTTGGGTTGAATCAACTTTGAAAGAGCCTGCGCCAAAAGGTTGCTTTGTGGGGATTTGCTCGAATTTAGAAGATTTCCAGCAAGAACAGATGTCAAAAAGTCGGGATTTTTAGACTGTTCCAAAAGGTTGGCTAAGATATTTTGTGATTGATTTGTGTCCTGCGATGATTGAGAGGAAACATTGTCAGGATTTGTGTTGCTTGAATCTGCATTGCCGACACTTTGGATGTTTGAACGTGGCACACCGGTGACATCAATGTTTAAATCTTCTGGATAATATACGGATGCTCTGTTTTGGGAACTTTGATTGGAAATAAAATTGTTCATGCTTATTTATATGCTTGAAAAATTGCGTTTGTGTAGATTTTTTCTAATTTATCATATATTGTTTTTAGGAGTAAACATGAAACTGAGTGAGATGTCAAAAAACGCCAGTGGAGCAAAAATAAGTGCTACACATTCTTCAAAACCATCCAAAAAGGACATAAACAAAGCATATGATGAATTGAAAGACTTGTCATCAGAAGAACTCTTTGACCGTCTTGCAAAAGAAATTCAATCTCAAAAATCAAACGGCAGTTTTGATTATGATGCACTGAAAAGGTCTATTGAAACCATCAAAACTTATCTGCCACAGCAGACATATGAAAACATGATAAGGATAATTGAAAGTTTGAAATGATAAAAGAAAAAATTGACAAAAGACTTTTAAATAAAATTGCCGTTTTGTCTAGCGAAAGAAAACTTCCATGCTTTGTTTATTCCAAAAATGTTGACAAGACAAGGCGGGTGTTGAAACAAAAGAAGATACATATTGTGAGTGAATATTTATTCATAAAATCTTTCTTTTGTTTAGCATCACAGCGGGAGATTTTTTCACTTTCAAATGTGGAGAGTGTAGATTTTATTTTTTCGACTGCAACAGCAAATTGCATGATGTTTGTGTCAAAGCAAATCTTGGGAGTGCAAAGTTTTGAAAGTTTTGGAAGGGGTGTTGGAGTGGCATTTATTGACACAGGTCTTTCACCACATTGTGATTTTTTGATTGGAGAAAATCGTGTGGAAGTTTTCAAAGATTTTGTGGCGGACAAAAAGCAGATGTATGATGACAACGGGCATGGAACCTTTGTTTGTGGAGTGTGTTCGGGGAATGGAGTGTTGTCAAAATTTAGATATTCTGGAATTGCACCACAGTCAAAAATTTTTGCACTCAAGGCATTAAATGAAAAGGGAGAAGCGAGCGCGAACAGAATTTTGGATGCTATGGAATGGGTGTTTGATAACCACAAAAAATTGGGTATCAATGTGGTTTGTATGAGTTTTGGAAGCGAACCGCTTGGCAGAAATGACCCAATCATGTTGGGCGCGGATGCACTGTGGAGAGATGGTGTGGTTGTGGTGGCAGCGGCAGGAAACAGTGGGCCGGAATATCAGACAATCAAATCACCTGGTATAAGCGAAAACATCATCACAGTTGGAGGCATTGATGACAACAGATATGATGATTCAAACTACAACAGAAAATATTTTGAAATTGCCGATTTTTCATCACGTGGTCCAGCTTTTCGAAACACAAAGCCTGATTTGGTCGCACCAAGTGTTGACATAATTTCCTGCGGAATAAAAAATTTTTACACAATTTTGAGTGGAACATCTGTTGCTACACCGATGGTGGCGGGCATTTGTTGCTTGATTTTGGAAAAATACCCCGGTTTGAAACCGGCACAGGTCAAGAGAATTTTGCTTCAATCTTGTCAACCACTTGGTTTTGAAATGAATTGGGAAGGTTATGGAGTGCCAAACATGAAAAATATCAAAAAATAAAAGTGCATAACGCATTTTTTTAACATTTTTCAAAATCGAAAAAATATTTAATAAAAAATATGAAAATAAATTAAGAAAAATATATAAAAATTGATTTTTTTGTAAGATTTTTATTTAATATTCTGATATTATTTGTGCGATTTTATTTACCGCATCATTTTTTGCGGTATTTTTCATATTTTGTTTGATTTTTTCAGCATTTTTTAATAATTTTTCCACTTTTTGTTGTAATAAATTGAAATTATATTCTTCTTCTTTTATCACTTCGCAGTAGCCCTTTTTCTCAAAAAGTTTGGCATTTTCGATTTGGTCGCCACGAGAATTTTGTTTTGAAAGTGGTATCAAAAGCATTGGTTTTGCGAGACATAACAATTCATTTATCACACCACTTCCAGCACGCGAGATAACAATGTCCGCTGTGGCATAGAAATCTTGTATGTTGTCAGCATAAGGCACACTGTGATAATTCTTGTGTTTAATATTTTTGAAATTCTTTCTTCCACATATGTGCAAAATGTTATATTTTGAAGTTAATTTTTCCAAATTTTCAAAAACTATTGAGTTTAAAAATTGGGCGCCTAAACTTCCACCAAGTATCAAAATTGTGGGCAGGGAGTTTGAAAAATTGAACATTTGCTTTTTCCCTTGAAAGATATCTTGCCTTATTGGTTGGCCGGTGTAGACACATTTTTTGCGGTTTGCAGTTTCTTCAAATGATGTGCACATGATTTTGCAATAACGCAGAATGATTTTGTTTGCCAACCCAAATGTCAGGTCGCTTTCATGACTGACAATTGGAATGTTTTGTCTGGCTCCGGCAATTGCCACAGGCACGGCGACAAATCCTCCTTTTGAAAAGATTACATCGGGTCTTATTTGCAAAAGGATCTTTTTTGCCTGTCTTATTGAAGAGAAGAGTTTGAAAGGAATGAGTAGATTTTTAAATGTGAGTTTTCGCTCAAGTTTGACTGCCGAGATTTCGTGATATTTAATGTATGGAAAATTTTTAAGGATGTCCCTTTCCATGCCACTGCTTCCAACAAAGTGAATCTCATATCCTTTTAATTTTTCAGCCACCGCAAGTGCAGGGTAGACATGACCTGCCGTTCCGCCACCAGTCAAAACAATTTTTTTCATTTTTTCTCCACTCTTATATTGTCACACAATTCAAGTTTTTATATATGAATTTTTCGTTTTTCTTGTGAAAATAAATGTTTTTGTTGGTTTGAATAAAAAATGACAAAATATTATAACTATACGCAAAAATGAATAAATATGCACAACTATTTTTAAATATTAACTTGCGAGAACTCAAAAATTGTTAAATTTTCTTTTGTAAATATACATTTTTTGTTTTAATAATTTTGTTTTTTGTGGTAAAATATGAAAGGAAAAATAAAATTTGTTTAGCACTTGGAGAGATTATGGCAGGAAAGAAATATGAATCAAAAGATATAGTTGTTTTGGATGGACTTGATGCGGTTAGACTTCGCCCTGGAATGTATATCGGCACAACAAGTGCGCGCGGTTTTCATCATATTCTTTGGGAGATTGTAGACAACGCTATTGATGAAATTTCAAATGGCTTTGGCGACACAATCAAAATCACGATAAACAAAGATGGCAGTGCGACCGTTGAAGACAACGGGCGTGGCATTCCTGTTGATATGCATCCAACTCTGCACAAGAGCGGGGTGGAAGTGGTTTACACAACTTTGCATGCTGGCGGAAAGTTTAACAATGAAAACTACAAATTTTCTGGTGGTTTGCATGGCGTTGGTGCATCTGTGACAAATGCCCTTTCGCGTTGGTGCAAAGTTGTTGTCAACAAGGATGGAAAGAAATATTTTATAGAATTTCACTCATATGAAGATGAAAATGGCAAAATACATAGTGGTGTGCCGGTTGCTCCACTCAAAGAGATTGGCACAAGCACCACGACCGGAACCTGTGTGACTTTCTTGCCGGATGACAGAGTTTTTGGACAGCAAAAATTCAACTTTGAAGTCATTTCAAGGCGTGCAAGAGAATTGGCATTTTTAAACAAAGGTTTGAAGATTGTCGTAAATGATGAAGAGACAAACGAAAGTTGTCAATATCACTTTGAAGGAGGTATTCAGGACTTTGTTTCTTATCTTGTGGAAGGTAAGAATGCCTTGTTTAAAACTCCGATTTATTTTTACGCTGAAAGCAAAATCGTGGATTTGGAAGTGAGTTTCATCTCCACTGATTCCTATACTGAAAACACCTTTTCGTATGTCAACAACATTCCAACCACCGAAGGTGGAATGCACGAGATTGGCTTTAAGAGTGCCTTTACCAAGGCGTTTAATGATTTTGCCAGAGCAAACAACATGCTCAAGGATAAAGAACCAAACCTGTTGGGCGAAGATTTTCGTGAAGGGCTTGTGACAGTCATCAATGTCAAGATGAACAATGTTCAGTTTGAAGGACAGACCAAGACTAAACTTGGAAATCCAGAAGCAAGAACGGAAGTGGAAAATCTCACATTGCAGGAACTTGGCAAAATTTTGGCAGACAGGAAAAACCTGACCTATGGAGAAATCATTATTGAAAAGGCAAAGCAGGCGGCAAAGGTTAGACTTGCGGCAAAGAAGGCAAAGGAACTGACTCGTGCCAAAAACAATGCCGAGAATTTCAACCTTGTCGGCAAACTTGCCTCATCCACTTCGCGTGACCGTAGCAAAAGCGAATTGTTTATTGTCGAGGGAGATTCGGCTGGTGGTTCGGCAAAGCAGGGGCGTGACAGAAGATTTCAGGCTATTTTGCCATTACGCGGAAAGCCTCTCAATGCAGAGAAGAAAAGGGTGGACCAAGTGCTGGCAAATGAGGAAATAAGAACCATCATCTCTGCGCTTGACACCGGATTTGGTGAAGATTTTGACTTGTCATCACTTCGCTACAACAAAGTTATCATTCTGTCCGATGCTGACCAAGATGGTGCTCACATCAGAGCGATTTTGTTGACATTTTTCTATCGCTATATGAAACCGCTCATCACTGATGGACATGTGTTTATCGGACTTCCACCACTTTATAAGGTCTACAAAAAGGACTATGAAAAATATGTCTATTCTGATGCCGAACTTGCGGATGCTGTCAAGAGTGCCGGGAAGGGCTATATGATTCAGAGATACAAAGGACTTGGTGAAATGAATCCGGAACAACTTTGGGAAACTACAATGGACCCTGATAAGCGCACCTTGATTCAAGTGACTATTGAAGATGCCGCGCAGGCGGAGAAAATGATAACCACTCTTATGGGTGATGACATTGAAGAGAGAAAAATTTACATCAGCGAACATGCCAACTTTGACAGAGAGGACACTTTTGCGAGAGATTACAAAAATTTGTAAGCGGATTTGGTTGATTTGTAAATGTGTTTAAAAATATGCAATTTTACAAAAAGTTGAGGATTTGAAGGTGAGTGACAAGAAAAATCATGTTGATGAAGAATACAAACCGGTCTTTATCGAACCAATTGAGGGACAGATTTGTTATGATGAACTTTTGACCGCACAGCCCGAAGAGGAAAAGCAGGAAGAAAAACCTGTCACGCTTGAAGGGCAGTTGGATTTTTGGAGTATGTCAAAGTCTGCTGAAAGTGTGGCACAAAAACATGAAAAATCAAAAATTGAGAACGCGGAAAAAACTTCAA
This sequence comes from uncultured Clostridia bacterium, assembly GCA_944362545.1. Taxonomy (GTDB): domain Bacteria; phylum Bacillota; class Clostridia; order Christensenellales; family UBA1242; genus Caccovivens. The sequence continues at coordinate 53,342 of CALVTJ010000005.1, read as the reverse complement.
ATGCTCAAATTGACAAAAAGGATGATGTTGTGAAAGAGAAATTGGGGAAAAAAGAGAGAATAACCGAAATTGTTGAAAAGAAAACACACGCTGTGAAAGTGTCAAACGCCACAGATGAAAATGGTGTTTTGATGGAAGGTGTGGATTCTTTTGCTAATGATGAAACGGTTGGAAGTGACATTTTTGAGAAGCCGGAAGGTTTTAAAGAAGAAACATCAAACGGACAGGATGGTGGTTCTGGAAGCAGTGGAGATGGTGGTGGAAGAATTTATGGTGGAGATGGAATTTTGTTCAAGTCGCTTGAAGATGTTTTGCATGATTCCATGATTCCTTACACCGAGCATGTTGTTATGGACAGAGCACTTCCAAGAGTGGAAGATGGCTTGAAACCTGTTCAAAGAAGAATTTTGTATTCCATGTTGGAACTTGGCTTGACACCAGACAAACCATACAGAAAATCGGCAAGAATTGTCGGTGACTGCATGGGTAAGTATCATCCACACGGCGACAGTTCGGTTTATGATGCCATGGTGCGTATGTCACAGGACTTTATCATGCGTGCACCACTTGTCGATGGACATGGAAATTTTGGTTCAGTCGATGGCGACAGCGCTGCGGCAATGCGTTATACAGAAGCGAGAATGACCCCACTTGCCATGGAACTTTTGCGTGACCTTGAAAAAGACACGGTCAAATGGGGGCTCAACTTTGATGACACTTTGAAAGAACCAGATGTTCTTCCGGGGCGTTTTCCAAACCTTTTGGTTAATGGTGCTTCTGGCATTGCGGTTGGTGTGGCAACAAACATTCCGCCTCACAATTTGGGCGAAGTGATTGATGGTGTTGTGGCATACATTGACAACCCAAATATCACACTTGACAAAATGATGAAAATCATCAAGGGGCCGGACTTTCCAACAGGCGGAGAACTTTTGCTTGGCGATGGCATTCGAAGTGCATATGAAACAGGAAAGGGCAAAATTATCATCCGTGCCAAAGTGGGCATTGAACAAAACGGCGACAAGCAAAGTTTGGTGATAACAGAATTGCCTTATCAGGTCAACAAGGCTCAACTTTTGCAGAAAATTGCCGAACTTAAAGAAAAAAACAAAGACAAACTGTCGGTAATCAGTGAAATTCGCGATGAAAGTGACAGAAACGGAATGCGTGCGGTCATTCGTTTGAAAAAGGATGCCAATGCAAAAAAGATTTTGGCATATCTTTATCAAGCATCAAACTTGCAGGTGTCATATGCCATAAACATGGTTGCCATTGCTGGCGGAAAGCCAAAACTTATGGGACTTTTGGATATCATTTCTTATTACACCGCGTTTCAGCGTGATGTCGTTGTGCGCCGAACAAGATTTGATTTGAATGTGGCAAAAGACAGGGCACATATTGTTGAGGGGCTTTTGATTGCCATCAAAAACATTGATGCAGTGATAAAGATTATCAAAACATCGGCAAATGTCACTGAGGCAAAACAGAGATTACGTGCAAAATTTGCCTTGTCTGAAAAACAAGCACAAGCCATTTTGGATATGCGACTTGCTCGCCTTGTCAACCTGGAAGTAAACAAACTGCAAGAGGAACTTGCCGAACTTAAAGCCAAAATCAAAGAGCTTGAAGGTATTTTGAATTCCAAAAAACTTCAACTTGAAGTTGTGAAGAAAGAAATTTTGGAAATTAAGAGAAAGTTTAACACTCCAAGACGTTCACACGAACTCAAAAATGATGAAATCACACTTGCCAAGATTGAAGACATGGAAGACACAAAGGACTATCTCATTGCACTGTCTGCTGGAAAGACTTTGAAGAAGGTTAACATGAAAAATTATTCCAAATCTTCAAAGAACATCGGCGATGGTTCAACACTCTTTGATATCCACACCACACTTTTGCAGGTAAAGGCAACAGACACCGTTCTTGTCTTCACAGACAGAGGAAATTGCATAAAAACGACTGTTGACAAATTGCCAGAGTGCAAGTGGCGTGAAAAGGGCGTGACTTTAAAACAACTTGACAAGTCAATTGATATCATGGAAACACCGGTTGCGGTTGTGAAGGTTGAAGGCGATGGAGAAATTGTCTTCTTCACACAAAAAGGTATGGTCAAACGAAGCGAACAGAAAGATTTGATAGTGGCGAAGTCATTCTATCAAGTGCTCAAAGTGGCAGAAGATGACAAAGTTTTGAATGTGGAAAAAGAAGTCAAGGGCAAGACATTTGTCATGCTGACAAAAAATGGATATTGTGTCAACTTTGAAAAAAATGAAGTGCCAATTCAAGGCAGAGTTTCGGGCGGTGTGAAAGGTGTCAATCTTGAAGAAAACGACTGTGTGGTTTATGCTGGACAAAACCTTTCAAATGACTTTTTGATTGTCACAAACAATGGATATGTAAAGCGCTTAAATGCACTGTCAATTCCTATTTGTGCAAGATACAGAAAGGGAGTGAAATATATCAACTTTGAGAAGAACGGCAAGGCAGTGGCTTATGCTGGAATAAAGGCAAAGGCGGTGATTGACCATGGTTTGAAATTCACCATTTTGCAGGCAACGGACTATAAAATCTCAAATGACAGACTCTCATGTGGTCAAGAAGAAGTGAAAAAGAGATTTTTGGGCGTTTATGATTTTGTTGATTAAAAACAAAACGGACAATTTTGTGTTGTCCGTTTTTTCTTGCTGTTTTTACCACAAAAAAATGATTGAAAATCAATAAAAAATGATTCTTTTAATTATTTTTAATGAATTTTGTTGAATTTATTTCAATAAGTTTTGTCAAGTTTTTTATTTTAATAAAAAAACTTATGTTTTTGTTTGGAATTTTGTCAAATTTTGTCTATAATAAAACTATGAAAAAGTTTTTGTTGAGTCTTTTCACAATTTTTATGTCGTTGGGACTTGCCTGTGGCAGTGCTTTTCTTGTTGTCGGCTGTGGGACGCAGGAACAAAGTTCTCTTTCAGAAGAACAACCAGAAGAGGAAGAATCTGCTCCAATTGAATCAACCGCGACTGGTTATTGGAAAGATTATGCAAACAACGGTCTCGGGGGTAAAGGCACAAAGAAAGATCCTTATATTATTGACAGTGCACAGGCACTAGCAAATTATGCATGGATGATAAATGGAGGAGATGATCATAATACCATATTTTCTGCAGAAAATGGGGAAACGCTTAATGAAGGATATGCTGAATTGACAGCAGATATTGATTTGTCAGCTCATTATTGGACTCCTATTGGTTCATATTCTCATGCTTTTCAAGGTTATTTTGATGGTAACGGGCATACTATCTCTGGCATACATATTACTATTTCAGGTCGTCAAGATTTTAACAATCAAATTGGTTGGTATAGGGCAGGTGGTCATTGGTGGTTTTTGGGTGACAAGTATGTTGGAGGAGTTGGTCTATTTGGTGTTATTGATGATGGTTCATCTCCTTCGGACTTCAAAACGATACACGATTTGAATATCGACGATGTAAATATCAATATAAGTGGATCTGATGGAGCTGAATTTTGGCAAGATTATGTTATCAATATTGGTGGATTTGCTGGCGTTGTGCAAGGAATATGGGATATTAACAATATTAAAATGACTAATGTAAATATCTATTGTTCTGACCAATCAAATGAAACTTTTCAAATATATGGTGTCGGTGGTGTTGTAGGTTATAGTAGTGGTGGTGCCCTCATATACCGATGCGAGATAGAAGATTCACGCATTGATATCAACACAACGGTGGAATGTGTCGGTGGTGTTGGCGGTGCAGTTGTTTCGCATAGTAACTGTTACGCCGATGTCTCTCTTGATGTAGATGAAAGTAATATGCGCGCTGACATGGCTTTGGGTGGAATTTGCGGAGCATATAGCTTTTATGTTGGTAATTGTGTATTTGCTGGAGATATATCGTTTGATATAAGCGAAAATGTCAGAAAAGGTATTTTAGTTGGAGGAATTGCAGGAAAGGATATAGCTGATGGTAGTTATGGAGGTGTTGATAACTGTATCAATTATGGCAATTTATCAATTGATGGAACTGGTTTCACTCGTGCAGGTGGAATTATTGGACAGATCACTTCGCGTATAAATATTTACCAATGCGCAAACCTTGGAAACTTAAGTTTAACTTTTCAACAATGCTCAGACACAGACTGGGGGTATGGTGGTATCTTAGGTTATATGGAGGCAGGAGATAACAACATTTATCAATGCGTAAATTATGGGAATATTTATTGTTATGGAGCACAAGAAAGGCGCCAGATTGGGGGCATTGTAGGATACTTGAGATCAAGCTCTTTGGTCTCGGGATGTATCAATTTTGGGAAGATACAGGGAGGAACAGAAAGTCATAATGTTGGCGGAATTGTCGGTTATGCAAACAATAGTTGGTGGAGTGATGATGCTAGAATAGCAAATTGTGTCAATTTTTCATCGAATATTACAGGGAACTATGAAGTTCGCAAGATTTTAGGATATACAGAAGATAGTGGCAAGGTTCACAATTGCTATTCTGTGAATGGTGGTGGACATGAACAAAATGGGACCTCGAAAACTATAACTCAGTTGTGTAACACTTCATTTTATACCACAAGTGGAAATTGGACAAGCGCTGTATATGATAAACACCAGGCATACTTGCCAACATTCACATGGGATATGGCTGTGACAAACTATTTTTCATCAAGCGAATTGTCAAGCAGAGGTTTGAACACTTCAAAACCTTTACCTATGCCAACCGACATAATTGATTCAATGACTGTACAAATACAATATCACAGAGGTAGTTCGGAAACATACTCTTTATCTGACTATGATGGTGATTATGCATATGTGAATTCTGAAGGTTCCACTTCTTCTGTAATCAATTTTTTGGTTGGTGCTGATTATACAGATGAAGCAAGAAGTAGGCGTTTGTTTGATGTGTTTTATAGAAAAACTTATTTTAGCATGGATAGCATTACATGCTCTGATTCATCAGTTGAATTTAACTATACCACATCAACAACTTCTACAACAGGAATCAATAAAGTAAATTTGTTATTTAAAACCCCGCGAATTCTTGCATTAAGAGTGTATGTGGTCTTTGATAGTCTTGATGTTAAGGATATTGACATTTACACATCAAAATCATATAACACCACGGAGGCTTCGCTGAGTGATGATGGCGGAAAAGTCTCAGTGAAACGGCAAGGTACTTCATCAACTGCTCTTTATCTTAATGATGATGTGTCAATTACTGCAACACCCAATGTGGGCTATGCAGTTTGGAAAATAACCTACACCCCTTTTAATGCAAACAATACAATAACGACAAGAACACTTTATGAGGTGAAAGAACATAAGGTTTCTGAAAATGCAAAGGCAAATTGGAATATGTCTATCATAACAGGCAAAATCGAATCTGGTCAAAATTATACAGATTCAAATGAACCAAGCAATTCTGTTTATTGTAGGTATATCTATGGGTATCATTATGGAACAATAAATGTTTACTTTGTGCCGATAAGTTATTTGTATCATGTGCTATATATTGATGGGAACAGTTCGCGTATTGATAATAGATATTTTAACATAAATGATAAGGGTTATAATTTTCAACGAGATGTCAACAACACTCAAGGGTTTGCACAGTATGGATTTAGATACACATTTTATCTTGTCAGGTATGAAGAGGGATATTTAAACAATCCACCAGCTGAGTCGGTGTTGGCAAGATATGTCATGTCAGGGAAAAGTGGTGTGCAACTTGACTACAGCCAAGGGGCTATAACTTTGACTGCAGATGATATCCTAGCCGGCATTAAAAAACTAAGCAATGCTTTGCAACAAAAGTCGTTTTTAATTTTCATCGAACGAGAGGCGATCGATTATGATATCACTCTGCACAATATGACACAAACATATGATGGTTCTTATCAAGAGATGAAAGACACAAGTTCTTTGAGAGAAATCTTGTTTGGAAACATGAGCACAAGTGCTTACAGAAATCTATATGGCTCTGCAATGCCGATTTATGATGTCGACATGGTCAGTCACTTTGAAAATGGACAATTGGAGTGGACTTTCAATATTACAGACAATCCAAGCATAATCATATCAGCTTTAAACAGTAAACTTGGATATAATAGTGGTATGACTTGGTCTTTCTACAATGACAAAAATGAAGTGTTGCCGGATAATTCACAACAAGATGATGTAGAATATGGTTCACAATTCTTTATCAATCAATACATTTTAGAGTTTAAGTCAAGTAGCACGGATATTGATATTTATATTTTCCACGACTTGAAAACTTACGACATTCAAATAGATATTGTGATTTATGGAAAGCAAGAGACAACGAGCGGTATTGGTTTTTCATCACAAATAAACGGTGAATCTCAAGGAAGATACACAGAGATTGATTCGGTGTTAAATTATGCGTTGGTCGGACTTCAAACGACCGTTCCTGCTGGGAATAGATATCAGTTTGCTGGCTGGTATTTGAATGATGGCTCTCTTCTGTCATTGCAAGAAAATTATTATTTCATTTACAACCATTATGAATATGCTTCAGAAAACGAAAATGTAAATAATAACAACACAATAGAAATTTATGCAAATTATATTTCTAGAAGTGACTCCACAGGAAGTGGCAGTCAGCCAAATAATAATGTCTATACAATCAGCAGTGCAGATGACTTGTTGTGGCTTAGTGCACAGGTGGCAAATGGCAGAACGTTTGAAGGCATCACGATAAATCAAACTGCAAACATTGACATGAATGGGCTCGTATTTGCTCCAATTGGCAGTGTTGAGCATCCGTTTATGGGAGTTTATAACGGCAACAACTTTGTCATTGAAAATTTGGAATATACTTCCACAGAAAATTTGGGTAATAATCTCGCAACTAAAGTAGAAAATTATGAAAACGCACTGAAATATCGCGGTCTTTTCGGTTATATTGAAAATGCCACAATCAAAAATTTGTCTTTGGTTGGAGGAACTGTGAGAGGATTTGCTTACACAGGCGGATTTGTCGGTTATGCGAAAGATTCCACACTTCAAAATCTCAATAACAATAGTTGTCAGGTTGTGTCGAACTATTTGCCGTTCCATTCAGTTGTGGGCGGAGAGATAACTCACAACATGACCGCTTCAAGAGGGGCACAGGCAGTCGATGTTCAACAATATGTTGGCGGACTTGTGGGCTATGCTGAAAACTGTGACATCTATGCTTGTTCGAATAGAGCAACACTTGACTGTGGTATAGGTGACACAAATTATGTAAACTATGTTGGCGGGCTTGTTGGTTATTCAAATGGCGGAACGATTGACCAATCTTTCTCACACAGCGAAAGTGCAAAAATTGGCACTGACACAGAAAGTGAAGATGAAGAAGTGAGTGATCCAAACAAATTTGTTGCTGACTTTGCAAATGGCAGTGCGACAATCACAAATTGTTATGCTCATTACAGAGGTGGAAATTATTTGTTTAACGCCACACTTGCCGATGGTCAAACGGAAAGTGGATTGTATAACGGAAACAGTTTGACAAGATATGACACATCAATTTGGCTGATTGTCAACAATTCGATCACACTCAAAGTGTTTTATTGGGCATAAGATTTGAAGATAAAAAACTGATTGAATTTTCAATCAGTTTTTTTGTATGCTTTTGCAATAGACAAAAGAAAAAATTTGTGAAATTTTTGCCCGGAACATGAAATTGTAGGTTCTATTTTTTTGTCAAATTTTATATAGATATTTTAAGTCGTGCGATATTCGACAATTCAGGACAAAATTTGTCCAAATCTCTCAATTTTTAATCTTGTTATGTCATCTTCAAATGTTTAAAATAAAAGCGAGGTTTGAATATGCATTTTTGTGTTATCAAATCAAGAACATTAAAAATTTTTGTTGCTATGGTTTTGGTCTTGGTGCTGTTGTCATTGTCAATTGATAGCTCAACATCTGCACAGGTATACTTTGGCTATTCCACACGAAAAGTGCCGATTTACAATGTCGAAACCGAAGAAAAACAGGTTGCCATCTCTTTTGATGCCGCTTGGGGTGCGGACAAAACACAAGGCATTATTGACATCTTGAATGAGTTTGACTGCACTGCAACATTCTTCTTGGTCGGCTTTTGGGTGGATGATTATCCTGACATGGTCAAGGCGATTGATGAAGCGGGCATGGAGATTGGCACGCACTCAAACACTCATCCTGACATGGTTAAACTTGACAAAACAACTATGAAGAGCGAACTTGAGACCTCAATTTCAAAAATTGAAAACATCACCGACAAAAAGGTATCACTTTTTCGTGCACCATTTGGTTCTTACAACAACGACCTTCTTGACACTGCCGAAGAATTGGGTTTGAAAACAATTCAGTGGGATGTGGACAGTTTGGATTGGAAGGGCTTGTCGGCTTCGGACATTTCAAGTCGTGTGATGAGCAGGGTAAAAAACGGATCCATCATTTTGATGCACAACAACAGCGATTATGTTTTGGATGCATTGCGCCTGGTGCTTAACAGACTGAAAGTGCAGGGCTACAAAGTGACCGGTATTTCAGAACTCATCTATCAAGAGAACTATACCATCGACAGAAACGGTGTTCAACATAAAAATTAGGAGGGAAGAATGAACTACAATAGATTAAAAGAAGACATTACAAATTTTGCACAAATTTCTGGAAGAATTTGTGACGCTCCAAAGATGTCGCATCAAATTGAAGACGAAAATTTTTATGAATTTAAGGTTGAAGTCGAAAGATTGTCCAAAATCAAAGACATCATCCCTGTCACAGTGTCAGAACGCACGGTGTTGGGACAAAAACTTAAAGAAGGGGACTTTGTCAACGCGGTTGGAGAATATCGCAGTTATAACAAGTTGCAGGAGGAAAAAAGTCGGTTGATTTTGCATTTGTTTGCCAAGGAATTGACCATTTTGCAGAGCGAAGAACAACACGAGTTTATCAATGAGGTCAAACTCACGGGCTTTGTTTGCAAAGAGCCGGTCTATCGCAAAACACCATTTGACAGAGAAATCTGTGATGTGCTTCTGGCAGTCAATCGACCGAGTTTTCACAAATCTGACTATATTCCTTGCATAATGTGGGGTAGAAATGCGCGCTTTATGGCAAGTCAAAACATTGGTTGCAAAATTGATTTGACAGGCAGAATTCAATCGAGAGAATACACCAAAACACTTGAAGATGGCACAAGTGTCACAAAAACTGCATATGAGGTGTCCTGTCAACGCATTGCCATTTTGTCAAATGTGGCAAATCTGCAACAGCAATCGGTGGAAAATCACAGCAAAATAATCATGTAAGATATCACTTTAATGATTTTTGAAAATATTATAAAAAGAATGTAGTTGTTTTGCTACATTTTTTATTTTATATTTAGTTTTTTTGAAAAGAGTTTGTCTTTTAGTTGTTTAAAAATGTTTTATTTGTTATTATTATAATATGCTTCAGTTTATTATATCTCAACTTTTTGGAGCGTTTGCTTTAATTTTAGTATGTATTTCTTACTTTTTAAATAAGGATAAGTTTTTATTTATTCAAATCTTATCCAATGTTTTTTATGGTGCGGCTTTTTTAGCATCATCATCTTTGGTTGCAGGAATAAACACTTTTATTAGCATATTGAGATGTGCAATAATTTTATACTATGAAAAGAAAAATAAACAATTCCCTGCATATTATTTCTTTTTGTTTTGCTTGATTTATATTTGTGTTGGCATTTTATTTTATAAAAAACCTTGGGATATTTTGACTATGTTTACGCCAATATTTTTTATGCTTGCTTTATTGATGAAAAAAATGATTACAGTAAAATGGGCTATATTTTTCCCAAATGTCGCACTTGTTGTGTATTGTTTCTTTAACAGACTCTATACATCAGCAATATTGGACTTAATTGAGTCCATAGTGCTTTTTGTGTCAATAATGGTATATTATATTAAAGAACACAAGAATCAAGATAAAAGTTATAAGATTATCAAAAAAATTGTCTATGACGAAAATTGTTATTAAAACTTGTGATTTCAGAAAAAATGAGGAAATTACAAAATTGATATAGTTTCTAATGCATAAACAAAAATGACATATAACATCAACATCATGCTTTGATATTTTGTTGATAAAATTTATGCTATTTATATTTTCCTAATGTTTTTCTAATATACAAAATTTATCAATTCAAAGTTTATAAAATATGATTGTTTATAAGTCGTAAAAATAAAAACATAAAAGAAAAATACGGATCATGGTTTCGACAAATAAAAAAGCGGACAATCTGTCCACTTTTCTTTTACTTTTTCTTTGCGGTCTTGATGCACTTTGTGCAGGCTCTAACTCGTTTTCCATCAATCTCTGTGCTCTGCAAATTTACATTATATTTTCTAGGTGCTTTGTTGTTTGCATGGCTGACTGTTTTGCCATCCATTTTGCCCTTTCCGCATACTTCACAAACTCTGCTCATCTTTCTCGACTCCCTTTAATTTCTAAATTTTGCTTATTTATAATAACATATTAAATTGCAAAAATCAACTGTTTTTTGTCAACTTTATCATAGAACTGTCACTTTTTTGGTATATATATTGTGTCTAACACTCTTTTTTTGCTGTTTTGTTGGAGTGTGGTGCCCCTGTATGCAAAATTTTTTGTTTTAATGGGCAAAACGCTTGTCAAACTTTTTTGTTTGTAGTATTATATATATGCGAAATACCAAATGTTTGGAGGGATCTCGTGACTGTTGACACCAACAACTATTACGGAAACATCTCAATCAGCGACAATGCGATCCGCACTGTTGCTGGTTTTGTTGCGCTTGATTGTTATGGCGTGGTGGATTTGGTGGCAAAAAATTTTCGTGACAGCGCACGAGAACTTTTCAAAAAAGAAAGATATTCAAGAGGTATAACTGTCAGCCACATTGACAACAGAATTTTTATTGATATTCACTGTATTCTCAAATACGGTGTTTCTATCAGTGCGGTGGCTGAATCGCTTAAAAAATCTGTAAAATATAGTGTCGAAAACTTTACGGGCATGATTGTTGACACAGTCAATGTCCATGTTGTCGGCGTATGTGTTTAATTTAGGAGCATAAAATGCAAAAATCGATAAATGGGGCGACCTTTAAAAAGATGGTCCTTGCGGGCGTTAGTTTGCTTGAGCAAAACAAAGAATATATTGACTCTTTAAATGTTTTTCCGGTTCCTGATGGCGATACCGGAACAAATATGTTTTTGACAATGAAATCGGCTGTAAACGAAATCAACAAGTGCATGAATAATGACCTTGCATCTTTATCTGAAGCTTTCGCAAAGGGGGCTCTTCGTGGTGCAAGAGGAAACAGTGGTGTTATCACTTCACAGATTTTTAAAGGATTTTGTTCGGTCACAAAAAATTTGAAAGAAATCACCACAAAAGACTTTGCAAAGGCTATGCAAGAAGGTGCAACCATTGCATACAAAGCGGTCACAAAGCCAAAAGAAGGCACCATTTTGACCGTTATTCGTGTTATGGCTGAAAATGCCGTTTCTCTTGCGAAAAAATTTGATGATTTTGATGTTTTTTTCAAAAAGGTTATCGACACCGGTGAAGAAATTTTGAAACAAACACCAGAAATGCTTCCTGTTTTGAAAAAGGCGGGAGTTGTTGACTCTGGTGGTCGCGGAATTTTGGTTATTTTTACAGGGTTTCAGCGCTATCTTGCTGGCGAAGAAGATTTGGAATATACCTTTGAAGATGACACAAAACCTCAATCGGTTGATGATGTCATTGCAGACATCAACAAACTCGGTGACATTGAATATGGCTATTGTACCGAATATATGATTATCAACATGTTTAAAAAGACCACAGAAGCAGATATTGACAAGTTGAGAGAAAGACTGATGGAAATCGGAGATTCTGTCATTTGCATTGGTGATTTGTCACTTGTCAAGGTTCATGTTCACACAAATGAGCCAAACAAGGCATTGGGTTATGCTCTGGAACTTGGTGAACTATATAATTTGAAGATTGAAAACATGAGGGAGCAAAACCGCGAACTTAAAAAACGTGCACAGGCTGCCGAAGAGACAAAGGAACTTGGCATGATTGCAGTTGCTCCAGGCGATGGGCTTGCTCAAATTTTTAAAGAACTCACTGTTGACCAAATTATTGTTGGTGGACAGACCATGAACCCAAGTGCAGAAGACATTGCTACCGCCGCTGATAAAGTGCCTGCAAGAACGATTTTTGTCTTCCCAAACAATAAAAACATTGTGCTTGCTGCTGAACAGGCAAATGATGTGACCAATAAAAACTTGGTTATTATACCAACAAAGAGTATTCCAGAAGGAATTTCTGCTGCAATTGCTTTCAATCCTGATGCCTCTGTTGAAGAAAACAAAAATGCCATGCTTGAAGCAATCAAAAGCGTACGTTCCGGCTCTGTCACATATGCTGTCAGAGACACTCATGTTGATGGATTTGACCTTTCAAAAGGAGAAATTATTGGACTTGATAATAAAGCAATCTTAGCAAAGGGTAATCTTGTAAATGAAACCACGGAAAAACTTATTGAAGCAATGTTTGATGATTCCATTATGAATATCACACTTTTCTATGGTGAAGACATAAGAGAGGATGAAGCAAACGCTTTGCAGACGGAACTTGCAGAAAAGTATCCAGATTGTGAAGTGACTGTTGCAAATGGTGGACAACCGGTTTATTATTACTTAGTATCGCTTGAATAGTTATACAAACATAATGAAAAAGATAGTTTGTTTTACTATCTTTTTTTGTTGTCAAATAGTTTTATTTATGAAATTACATTTTTATTGAAAAATATTGTACAAATTAGTAAAATTGTTTTGTAAAATTTAAAATAATTTTGTATAATCATAATATGAAGAAGTTTTTGTTATTTATTTTGGTGTTTTTTTGTGGAACTTTTCTCTTTGGAGGGACAGTATTTTTGGTAGGTTTCGAGAGTGAATTTGAACAAAACGGACAATCTCCTCAAGGTGATCAAGTGGTAGATGAAGGGAAAGAGGACTTATCAAATCCTGATGATGACCAGTCAATGCAATCGCCGGATATTAGTGCAAACGCAAATTTCAATTTTTACATAACAACTTTGACCATAACAGGTTCGGGAACACTGACAGAATCAATGGAGCCCGGAGAGGAAAATGCTTATGCGTGGTTTGACATATATTGGCGTGATGAAGGTGGTGGAGCTCAAAATTTTGATGGTTCACTTGAGGGACGAAATGGTTCAAGGCAAACCACAACAACAGCAAATGTTTCTAGTGTGGAAAATTTGACTTGGTTTCATTATACTTACACACTTATTTGGACACCAAGGCGTTATGGAATAGTACAGCTTTGCATGAATGGCTCGGCTTCCTTCACGTCTTGTGGATTTTTTGGTTTTTCGAAAAACAGGGGAAATTCATATTGTACAAGTCGATACACAGGAGGTGTTGATTCTTCTGGACATGGTGTTAATGTTTATCTTTTTTACATTTACAACAGCACTTGGACAGAGGATGAAAGTACAGCGAGGAGTGGTAGCAATTCAACAACAACAGGCACATATTATATTTATTTTCGTGAGCAATATGAATTATATTATCGAGATAATGGTGGGGATAATGGTCCTGGATCGCAGAGTTTTTATGCTGGTTTGAGCACAACTTTATCAACTTCAAGACCAGACAGGACAGGTTATACATTTTTAGGCTGGTCTACTTCTTCAACAGCAACTTCTGCAAGTTATACACCTGGCGCAAATTATACCTTTTCAGGAGACATTGACCTTTATGCAGTTTGGCGTGCCAATGTCTACACCGTCACACTCAACAAGAATAATGGCTCAGGTGGAACAAGCACGGTCTATCTCAGATACAACACCGGTTGGTATTCAAACAGTGGTGCAACAACATCCATTTCTTCTGTCACAAGACCATCACGCACGGGCTATACCTTTCAGGGGTATTACACCCAAACAAGTGGTGGAACGCAAGTAATCAATTCAAGTGGTTCGTTTGTCAGTGGGAGACTCACATACACCGCAGAGGATGACACACTTTACGCCCGGTGGGAGATAAACGAATACACCCTTACAGTCCGGTTTTATCCGTATGGATATAGTTCTCTGCCTACATTGAACATTACGGGCACTGGTTGCACTGTGACATCATCGACATATTCAACATACCGAGTTTACAGAGTAAACCATGATTATCAAACAGGAAGTGTGAGTGTGAGATTTACAATGCCAAGTGCCTCATCTAGCAATGCGTATTACTTGAGTTTTTCCACATCCTCAACGACAAGACCATCGACAAATTCGACACTGTTTGACTCATCTGGCGATTCACATAACTACAGGTGGGCACCGACATCCAACAGAACACTGTATGTTTATGCCTATCGGAGATATACAATAAATTATAACAGCAACAATGGCACCGGAAGCGTGGGAAGTACCTACAAAATTTACGGCACGAGCGCGAAACTTGCCACAAACACATTCACAAGGCCGGGCTATTATGCAAACGGTTGGAATACCAACTCCGCTGGCACTGGCACGCATTACAGCAATGGCGCAAGTTTTTCTACAAATGCCAACACCACTCTTTATGCACAGTGGGAGAAGAATGTTTACAGTGTTGATATCAACATTTTATCTCCGGCGGGGGAACAGAGTGATAACATTGGGTCATTTACGGCATATTACAGTTATAATGGGCAGACATACGGCGATTGCACCGACCAACCATACAATGCGGTGAGATACAACGAAACAATAGTGCTTTCAAACATTATTCCTTTAGGCGAGTGCCATTTGAAGAGTGTTTCTTGCAATAACGGAATATTATCGCAAAGTGGTGGCACTTATACCTATACGGCGACCATGACAAACACGCCAAGTGATGACTTTGATGCTGTCATCACCATACAGATGACTTACTTACAGCAGGACAGTGATGGAAATTATTACATCGAAGATGGAAAGTATCCACAGAGTTATGTTGGAAATAGCATGAACACAACACTATCAAATTCAGCAACAGCATCTGGCTCGACAATAACATATTTCAATGGAACATCAAATGTGTCCATTCCAATTTATACATATGGTGGAAATGAATATGCAAGACTTCAAGCGACAAACACCATAACAATTCAGACAAGTGTTGGGCAAGTGACATTCACAAGTGGCAGATATTATTTCTTTGATGTTGAGCCAATCAGATGGATTGTGACAGACCAGAGTGTTATCAATGCAAATGGCGTAATGACAAACAAGACACTTGTCAGTGACAAAGTGCTTCTGGCAAGTGCGGTGACAAATCAAACTGTCAGTGAAGGTTGGGCGTTTACATCAAGTCAAATGTTTTCTAACATGAGTGGAATAAACAGTTATACAAATGCCGGACATGATGTCAACAGCAGTGTGACATATTATAGATACGGCAATGCCGGGCAACAAGACAAGGTTGTCACAACAAATCGCATAGAGAATGGCATGAGAGTGGCAAGCGTGGATGAAGTTTTACAAAACACAAGTGACATGAGAGCATATGCGAGTGATTTGGTATGTTTCCTTTTGGGAATAAATTCCAATCAATATGCAAACTATTGGACACGCACACTAGGCACAAATCTTGGCAATGGAAAGATAATCACGGCAGCCGGCATGGACACATCTAGTTGGCTTTCAAGAGTGTTTGGTGTTCGCTTTGCCATGACAGCCACTTGGTCATAGAAAAAGGCACCGTGTGCCTTTTTTTAACAATTAAAAACTGTCATATGCTGTCATGCTGAACGAAGTTGAAGCATCCAAAGAAAACCCTGAGATTCTTCGACACACTCGCTTTGCTTGTGGCTCAGAATGACAGGGGAATATGATAAAAACAAAAACGGTCATGGACCGTTTTATAAATTAGAACAAAGGTTCATCATAGGTGGATGGTTTTTCAATATCCAAAAGTTTTAAAACAGTTGGTGCAATGGATGTCAATGATTTTCCTTTTTTCAATCTTGCTTTTTTGTGTCGTTCGCTCACCAAAATCACAGGCACGGGATTTGTGGTGTGTTTGGTCAATTTGTTGCCATTTTTGTCAATCATCTCTTCTGCATTTCCGTGGTCGGCGGTGATTATGCAATCTCCACCTGCCATCAAGGTGGCAAGTGCAACGGCGTAGGCTTGTTTGTCAACGCATGCGACCGCTTCTTTTGTGCTGTTGAAGTTTCCGGTGTGCCCAATCATGTCGGTGTTTGAGTAGTTCACCAAAACAAAGTCATATTTTCCGCTGGCGATGGCGTTCAAAACACCATGAGTGATCTCTACTGCGCGCATCTTTGGGTATGCCGAAAAATCTTGCACATTTATGCTGTCAATCAGTTTTCGGTCTTCGCCCTTGTAAGGCTCTTCAATTCCACCATTGAAGAAAAATGTCACATGAGCATATTTTGTCGTTTCGGCAATATGGAATTGTGTTTTGCCATGCTGTGAAAGCACCGCTGACAGATTATCTTTGATGACAATCGGCGGATACATGGTGTTTAGGCTTTTGAGTTTGTCAGAATATTCTGTCATCGCTGTAAAAAGAAAATTATTCAGTTTTTTGGTCTTAAATTCTTTGAAGTCTTGGTCAGTTAATGCAAAGGTGATTTCTCTTGCACGGTCAGAGCGATAGTTGAAGAATATGACACTGTCATTGTCTTTGATTGTGGCATTTTTGTCGAGAATTGTTGGCTCAAAATATTCATCATTGACACCTTCTGCATAACTTGCCTTTATTGTGCTTTCAGCGTTTGATGCAAGCGTGCCCTTTCCAAAAACGAGCATGTCATATGCCTTTTGCAGGCGGTCATAGCGTTGTTCTCTGTCCATGGCATAAATTCTGCCAATCAGAGTGCCAATCTTTGCATTCGTGCCTGCAATTTTTTCTTCTGTTTGTCTTACAAACTTGATGCCATCTTGCACTCCGGTGTCACGGCCGTCCAAAATGGCGTGAATGTAGATGTTTTTTATGTTATAATTTTTGGCAAGTGCCAAAATGGCAAAAAGGTGGTTGATGCTTGAATGAACTCCGCCATTTGACAAAAGACCCATTACATGAAGGCTACTTTTGTTTTTTTCGGCGTGTGTAAGAGCCTTAATAAGAGCAGGGTTGGAAAAAAACTTGCCGTTTTCAATTTCGCTGTCAATCAGTTTCAAATCCTGCAAAATCACTCTGCCACTGCCAAGTGTGAGATGTCCAACTTCACTGTTTCCCATCACTCCCTTTGGTAGCCCAACATATTCTCCACTCGCTTCAATCAGGGTGTTGGGATATTTCTTCTTGAGTTTGTCAAGAAATGGTGTACCTTGACTTTTTATGGCATTGCCAAACTTTTGTCTTTTTTCTCCAAATCCATCCAAAATAACCAATGTGACCATGCTCTCTCCTTATATTCTCTTTAAGAATACAATTTTTTTCGGAGGAAAGTCAAATTTTCTTATATGTCATCTTCAAAATGTTCATCAAAAAGGTTTTCGTGTCCTTCTGTGTGCAGGGAGTGGTCATTTTGCCTGTTGATGTAGGAAAATTTGTTCTGTTCGCGCTCCGGATGCTGTTCACTGTGTAAAGGTTGATGTGCCTGCTCCAAGCCTGCTTCGACATTTGATGGTGTTGGAATTTGTTGTTTTTTTGCTTTCTTCATCTCTTCTCTCCTTTTTTTGCTCTCATAAACTTTGAAGTTGCCTTTGTTTATGATAACTCGAAGAACAAGATAGACAGCACCGATGCCAAACAAAATGTAAACCATTCGTGAAAAAATGCTCGCCTGAAAGCCGAAAAGTCCGGCGATAAAGTCATATTGCAAAAGTCCAATTAAAAGCCAATTTACGCATCCTAAAATGGTCAACAAAAAGGCAATAAGTGTCAGCATGATGTTCTCCTTGATGTTATTATTTGAAAAATTTTCAAAATAACTCAAAGTTTGGATTTTTGATACAAAAAATTTGGAATATTTTTGTTTTTGAAACATATATTATTAGGAAATTCAAAATTTTAGTTGACTTTTAGGGCAATTTTGACTTATAATAATACGGTCAAAAGAAAGAGAAGAAATATCAACAGATTGGCCCTGTGGTCGATTTTTTTAATTTTGAAATTTTAAAGTTAAAGGAGAGAATATCATGGAAAAACACTATTTAACACCAGAAGGAAAGGCTCAACTTGAAGAAAAGCTGAATTTTTACAAGTCCGTTAAAAGACCGGATGTTGTCAAGAGAATTGGTATTGCAAGAAGTTATGGTGATTTGTCTGAAAACAGCGAATATGATGCTGCAAAGGATGAACAGGCACAGATTGAAGCGGAAATTGCCGAGATGGAGAATATTTTGCTCAACGCTGAAGTTATTGACACAAAGAAAATCAGCAAGGATGTTGTCAATGTTGGTTGCAAAGTCAAACTCTATGATGAGGACTTTGATGAAGATGTCGAATATCGCATCTCTGGTTCTTCCGAAAGCGACCCTGCAAACGGTGTGATAAGCAATGTTTCACCTGTCGGAAAGGCTTTGATTGGTCACAAGAAGGGAGAAACTGTTGCTGTCAAGACACCGGGCGGAGTTATCAACTACAAGATTGTTGCTATTGAAGTTTAAGAGATGTTTGCCAACAAATGATGTTGTTTGTTGAATTTGACAAAATCGCTTTGATTTTTCATTGATTTTTGTTATACTATTCTCGTGGGAAACCTTGAACAAAAAGATGCTCTGTCTTTTGTTGTCGTTTAAAAGGGATTTTTGTTATGATGTTTGTAAATTCAATAAAACTCTTTGGTTCTAACTGGACAAAAGTTCTCAAATTTCTGTTGTTTTATGTGGTGATTTGGGGATTGTGTTTTGTCTTGTTTTTGCCGGTCTTTTTTGAATTTAGAAGTATCGTGGCTGTTGATTTTCAATCAGCCAGTCTTTTTGATTGTTTTGTAGGGGTCTTTAATGGCGGTCTTGGTCAAAACATTTTCAACATCATCCAAACTGCCGTGGCAATTTGTGTAGATGTCTTTGAGGCAAACTTGGGCTTGGCAATCTATGGATTGGTTATCTCTTTTGTCTTCTTGCCGTTTTTTATCAATATCGGCAAATATACCTTCAACGAAACGTTATATTCTTACATGACCAGCAAAGCCAAGGTTGGATTTTTTAGTGCTTTTGTAAAGAGCCTTAAAAAATCCATACCTTTTGCACTTTGCAAAACTGCCTATAACATTGTCTTTTTGGGAATTGTTTTGGCAGTGGTTTATGGATTTTCATGTGTGGAAGATGCGTTTTTTGTCAATTACATTTTGCCTTGGGTACTTTTCTTGGTTTTGGTTTTGCTTTTTTCCTTAAATCAAATCATAATCATGGGTTGGGCTTCGGCATCAATTGTGTTTGATGGAAATGTCTTTTCTTCTTACAGAAAGGGTGTTAAAGCGGTGAAAAGACATTTTTGGTCAATTTTTGGAACAACCATTATCTTCTTCTTGTTGTTCTGGGCGTTGTCCATGGTTTTTGGTGTGTATGTTTTGCTTGTTCTCACACCAATCATGGCCGCACTTTTGTGTGTGTATAACATGGTTGTCTTTTTCTCAAGTCAGGGCATGAGATTTTATGTCAATGACAATAAAATTTTGACACCAAAAAAACTTGAAGAAGTGGACAATATAAACAAAACCGCTTACATTCTGTAAAATTTGTTTTTATTCTTTTTTGATTAAAAAAGAGGTTATTTTTGCAAACACTCTGTTTTCAACAGAAGTTTTCTGGTGTTTTCTTGTTGGAAAAAGTTGTTTTGCGTTTTAAATTTATGTTTATCAAGATAAAAGGAGTTAAAATGAACAACAACAAACTTAAAATCACCTTCCTTGGCGGTGTTGGTGAAATTGGAAAAAATATGACCGCCTTTGAATATAACGATGAAATCATCGTTGTCGATGCAGGGATGACCTTTCCTGGAGATGATTTGCCGGGAATTGATGT
The DNA here is from genome assembly GCA_944362545.1 of uncultured Clostridia bacterium. GTDB lineage: Bacteria > Bacillota > Clostridia > Christensenellales > UBA1242 > Caccovivens. The sequence continues at coordinate 33,315 of CALVTJ010000005.1, read as the reverse complement.
GGTTATACCAGACATAACCTATCTTATCAACAACAAGGACAAAATCAAGGCTATCATCTTGACACACGGGCATGAAGACCATATTGGTGCTTTGCCATTTGTGTTGCAAGAAATTCACGCTCCAATTTATGGAACAAGATTGACACTTGCACTTGTTGAAAACAAGATGAAAGAGCATCCAAAGGTAAAATATAAAGCCATCACTGTAAAGCCTCGCAATGTGCTGAAAATTGGGGCATTTTCAGTGGAATTTATCAAAGTTTCACACTCCATTGCGGGTTCACTTGCACTTTGCATTTCCACACCTGCTGGCAATGTCATTCACACAGGAGACTTCAAGATTGACTTTGAACCTATTGATGGCGTTATGACCGACCTCCAAAGATTTGGTGAACTTGGCAGAAAGGGAGTTTCACTCTTGCTTTGCGAAAGCACAAATGTTTGCAGACCGGGCTATTCTATGAGTGAAAAGAGTGTTGGGCGTGCTTTGGAAGAAATCTTCAAATCACATCCAGACAACAGAATTTTTGTGGCTACTTTTGCTTCAAACATTCACAGATTGCAACAGATTTTACAACTTGCCGAAAAGTATGGCAGAAAGGTAGCATTTACTGGCAGAAGCATGATTAATATCATTGATGTTGGCATGAAAATCGGAGAGATAAAGTTTAATCGTGACATTTTGATTGACATCGACAAGATTGACAAATATGCTGACAAAGAACTCTTGATTGTCACAACCGGCAGTCAGGGTGAACCACTCTCTGCTCTTACAAGAATGGCAGCGGGCGATTTTAAACAAATCAAGATTGGACCAAACGATTTGATTGTCTTTTCATCTTCGCCAATTCCGGGAAACGAAAAGAGCGTGTACAATGTTATCAACTCACTCTTCCAAAAGGGTGCAGATGTCATCTATGATGAACTCGAACAGGTGCACGCATCGGGACACGCTTGTCAAGAAGAAATCAAGACCATTCACGCACTTGTAAAACCAAAGTTTTTCATGCCTATTCATGGTGAATTTAGACATTTGAAAATGCACAAGCAAATTGCTATGCAACTTGGCATGGAAGAAAGAAACATCATTCTTCCATCACTTGGGATGCAAGTTGAATTGACTCCAAACTCCATCAAAAAGGTGGGCTACACTACAGCAGGTCAACGCCTTATTGATGGTTATGGAATTGGTGATATGGACAGCAATGTGCTTCGTGACAGAAAACAACTTTCCGAAGATGGTATTTGCGTTGTTGTTATGACCATCAACAATGTTTCTGGTGAAGTGGTTGGAGATCCATTTATTATCACTCGCGGAGTGGTTTATCAAGATGAAGCCGAAGCATTTGTGCAGGATACAAAGAGCATGATTATTGCATCTTTGAAAGAACAGGATTTGCGTGGATGCGATCCAACAGTTATAAGAAACACTATAAGAAGAAATGTTTCAAATTTCATTTTCAAGCGCACAAAACGCAGACCAATGATTTTGACAATTGTTTTGCTTGACTAATAAAAAGAGTGCTTATCATGATAGATAAAACAAAACTTTTAGGCTTTAAGAAAGATGGATACAATCCTGTCATTCGGCCAAAAACGCTGGAACTTATGCTGAAAATTTTGGATATGCACAAGCCAAAACAAGTGCTGGAAATTGGCACATATATTGGTTATTCGTGTTCGGAAATTTTGCAGAATTGTCCAACTTGCAATGTTGTCACTGTTGAGAAAGACAAAAATCTGGCAATTTGTGCCACAGAAAATTTGAAAAACATGGGCTTTTCTGGGCGTTTTTCGGTCTGGAATATGGATGCATTTGATGCGCTTGAAAAATTGCAGGCAGAGAAACAAAAATTTGATTTCATTTTTTTGGATGGAGCAAAGGGACAATATCTCAAATACCTTCCAATTTTGAAAGTGCTTTTGAATGTGGGCGGAGTTTTGATGGCGGATGATATCATGTTTCATGGTTATGTGGAGCAAGATGGAACTGTCAAGCACAAACATCGCACTATTGTGACAAATTTGCGTAAGTTCTTGCAGGAAATCAAAGAAGACAAAGATTTTCAAACTCAAATTTTCGACTTTGAAGATGGTGTCAGTGTCTGCATAAAAAAGAGTTAAAGGCAATTGTTGGGCAATCATTTTTCAGGTTAATACAAAATTAGTGGAAAAAATTATCTTTCCGCTATTTTTTTGTTTAAGTTTAAAGTCTGTGAATTTTTTGTGTGCATTTTTCTTTTGCTGACAATAGATTAAACTTTCTTACATATTTTTGTGTTGTTGCCGTTTTGTTTGTGTTTTTTGTCACATTTTGCTAGAATATATACATGAACTTTGAAATTGAGATAATTGAATTTTTGCAGTCGGGAAGATGTCAATTTTTTGATGTCTCTTTTCAAATCATTTCCGCACTTGGAAGCACACTTGGGGTGGTGGCTCTTTGTCTGCTGTTTTTGGTTAAAAAGCCAAAACTCTGTTTTTGGTATTTGCTGTCATATGGGTTTGTGTATCTTACGGTCAGCATTTTGAAAGAGACTGTGCAGAGAGTCAGACCTTTCAATGTGACAGATGCTATCGCCAACATCGGAGACACAGTCACTGATTTCAGTTTTCCAAGCGGTCATGTCGCGTGTGCAACTGCCATTGCCATCTTTTTGGGTTATTTTTTGTTTCAATATTTCAAATCGCGCGGTATGAGAGTGGGAATTGTGCTGTCTTGCAGTGTTTATGTTGTGTTGGTGGCACTGTCAAGGATGTATTTGGGAAAACATTTCTTGACAGATGTGCTGGCAGGTGCTATTATATCCGCTGTGATTTGCAGTTTGGGGCTTTTGCTTATGCACTTTGCTTCAAAGAAAAAGAAGGTGAAAGAAAATGAAAATAAAAACTGAAATTACAAGTTTAAAACAGACAGAAGAACTCGCTTCTGCCTTTGCTAACATTTTAAAACCGCCAATGGTGGTGCTTTTGAAAGGTGACTTAGGCAGTGGAAAGACAACATTTGTCAAAAGTGTTGTTTTGTCGCTGGGGTGCAAAGATTTGGTGACAAGCCCAACTTTTACACTGCTAAACACCTACAATGCAAAATTCCCAATCTATCATTTTGATATGTATCGTTTGTCATCGGCAGAAGAGGCAATGAATGTCGGATTTGAAGAATATTTTGACAAACAGCGCCTTGATGGGGTCTGCTTTGTCGAATGGCCGGAAAATGTGGAAGGTCTCATCCGCGATGTTGATTTTGAGATTGACATCGAAAAGAAGGGGGAAAATAGGCGAACTATGACAATTAAGGAGGGAAATCATGCTGGCAATTAACACAGCGTTTTCAACGGCAAATTTGGCGCTTAAAACCAAAGAGGGAAAGGTTGTTTTGAGAGATATTGAAGACAAGAGCAAGCATTCAGAGGTTGTGCTTAAAACCATTGATGAGATGTGTCAAGAAGCGGATGTAGATGTGCTTGATGTCAAGACAGTGGCTGTTGTGACAGGACCGGGTTCTTTTACAGGACTGCGCATTGGAACGGCGATTGCAAAGGCACTTGGATGTGTCAATGAGAAACTCAAATTTGTCAGTCTTTCATCTTTGGAACTTATGGCATTTATTGTGGCGAAAAAACATCTTTGCAACGAAAATTTTGTCTGTGCATTAAATGCACTGTCAGATTTGTTTTTCGTGGCATATTTTGATAAAACAGGAATAAAATTGAAAGATGAGAAGATGATAGACAAAGAGCAGTTTTTGAAGATAAAAGAGCCTATCTTTGCTCTCAAAGATGATTTGAAGGGATATAAACCTGTTGAGATTGAAATTTCCTGCCAAGATGTGCTTGAATTTGCAGAAAAACAGGAAAAGACAAAAAAGTTTGTCACGGTCGAACAGTTGGAGCCGGTTTATTTGCGACTTTCACAGGCTGAAGACAATTTGTTGAAAAAGCAGAAAAAGATTGATTAAAACAGTTGACAAACATTTTCAATGTATGTAGAATACATACCGAAAAAGGAAGGAGATAGTATGAAAAAACCCGTTTATATAAGATGTCCGCGTTGCGAACTTAATTATATTGAAAAAAAAGACAAACTTTGCAGTGTGTGCAAAGCCGAACTCTCAGCCAAGAAAGATGACTTTATTGGCGATTTGGACTTGGAACTTTGTCCAATCTGCAAGACAAATTACATCCAACCAGATGAAATTATGTGTGCAACCTGTTTGAAAGAACATCAGGCAGAGGGTGTTGATGATTCAAACGATTGGGAAGATTATGCAAATCGTGATGAAGATGAAACCACTTATGCGGATGATGAAAACGATGACATTGATTCTGTTCGTGATATGGATGATGACATCCTTGACAATGACATTGACACAGGCATTGGTTTTGATGACAGCATTGATGATGATTTGGATGGACTTGATGATGACCTTGATGATTTGGATGATGATGAGGATGAAGATGACTCAGATGATGATGACAATGATGATAGGGATGATGATAATGATGATGAGGATGATTTCTAAAAATCATCCTTTTCTTTTTGTGTAATGACAGCATAAAGTGGGGGATACAAACAAAAACAGCATGTCTAATGAATATGAAAAAAAGATAGTGAAATTGAATCACTATCTTTTTCTTTTACCTATTTTTTACTCTTTTTGTTTTCGGTTTTGGTCTCTTTTGAAGAATTTTTTGTTTCTTCGCTTGACTGTTTTTTGTTGAGTTTTTTGGAAACTTTAGCAAGTTCTTTTTGTTTCATTTCTTCTTGAGCATAAACCTTTCTTTGAAGTGAGAGCAAATATTCAGGCGACTTGATTTGTTCTATTTGTTTGTTGAGAGAATCAATCTTTTCAACAATGACCGTTCGTTTTTGAGCAAAGAGTTTAAATTCTCTGTCTGTTTCCTTTGAAACTTTGCCTTTGTCCTTTTCACGCAAGTTCAAAACTTTTTGTTTGTGAAGTTTTTCAAGGTTGTCAAGTTCGGTCTGGAATCTTGTGATGTTAGCCTTAACTTCTTCAAGTTCGGCATCTCTTTGTTTTTCTGCCTTTGCTTTGATTACATCAACATTAAGGCTGGTCTTTCTGTCATAAGATTCTGTTCTCTTTCTTTCAATCTTTTTGATTTTAACCTTTCTCAAAACTGTTCCAACAATCGCAATGATGATTGCAAGAGCGGTGATGATAGTAGAAATTGCCAAAAGCCATGTGAAATTGCTGTTATTATTGTTTGTGTCTTCACTTTCACTGCCATCTGGGTTTTCATCTGGGTTTTCATCTTCTGCGTTTTCTGCACTTGAGATGTAAACCCTGTCTTCATTGATGTCGTATCCGCTTGCATTGACTGTGTCGCTTGCTCTGTTATAGGTGTTTTCATCAGTTGTTTCAAACGCTAAATCATAAATTGCCATCGACCCACCTTGTGTTTGGGTGCTGCTGATAAGTGCAATGTGTAGTTTTGCAGAAGCATCTTCGGTTGGATGGAAATACATTGTGTAGGTTTGATAATCTTCACCAGAAACAAGTTCAGTCATATAGTCAAAACCTGTAAGTCCAAATGTCACACCAAAAGGTTCTTTGTCTTTGTCATTTTCATTCATAATAAAATTTGTTTTGAGTTTGAATGACAATACATAATAACTGTCGGCAGTCAAATCAATGTTGAAGTTTGATTCAAGGGTATAGGTGCCAATGCCTTGAGTTTGAATGAAGAAGACATTTTCAGGTTCTTCGCTGTCGGTTTGGATATAGTAATAGTTGTCTTCTGACCACTTGTCGCTTGTGACAAGTCCACCCGTGAGAGCACTTGAATCCATATTGTTTGGGTTGGATGAGATGCTACCTGTGTAAGCTGGGGTAGTAAGATAGTCAGAGTTGTTTTGTTGGGTGTTGGTTGGAATGTTTAGATAGAAATCTGTCATATCAACTACACCATAAATGTCGGTTATGTCACTTGCAGTGTTTGCCTTGTCATCATATTCTGTGCTTTCAATTGTCAAAAGGTTGAAGTTGTCAAGATAAAGATAACCATATTCCGACTCTGTTGTTGTTCCAAAGTCAATGACAACATAGACATTGTTTGCACCGGCGAATGATTTGAGATATATGTCATAATCTTTCCAAGTGCCATTTGAAGTGATGTAATCTGATTCGAAAAGTTTGAAACCTTCTTCTCCAAAGAGTGAAACTTTGAACTTCTCGTTTGCCAGGGTTTTATATTTGAAAGTCAGTCTGTAAGTTGAATCAGCCTCAAGTGAGATGTTGTCCGATTTCAAACTCTGCCATGTTGAATGAATATTTGCCAGCATCATCACATTGTCTGTTGTGGAATTTGAACTGCTGTTTGGATTTGGCATTGCACTTGCCCAATAGAATGGGTTGTCGATGTCATCCACGCCCTCAGATTTCAACTGTTCATATCTTTGTTCATAACCTTCAAATCTGTCTTGTTGTGTGTTGATAACGCCATTAAACAAAAGTCCATCGCCATTTGTCACTGTCCAATTTTGTGCGGTGAGTGGATAGTTTTCATCTTCAATTGTCACAAGATTGAAGTTGCCGTTTGGCACGGTGAGTGTTCCGCTTGTGGAATTGAGTTGAACTTTGTTTGAAGCATTATCATATTCTTCCGATGTTGCCTTTTCAATGGTAATGTCATCAAACACAACACAACCTGTGGCATTTTCTTCGTTCGTTCCAAGTGAAAGTGAAAAGTTTATGGAAGAATCATAAAGTGCTCCACCTTTGACATAAAATTCAATTACACCATATTCGTTGTTATATTCACTGTCACCATTTGCTGTCACTGCACTGCTTGCTGTTTGAGCGGTGAGAGTGTATTGAGTGTTGTTTTCATCTAGGTTCAATCCATATTTGTTTTTTACTACGCTGTCGTTTTCTTCTACAAGCAAGTAAACATTTCCGCTTTCAAGAGATGAAATTTTATAATAAGCTTTGATTTTGTAAATTTCATTTGCTGTAATGTCAATGTTTTGAGATTTTACGCTAACATAGTTATCTTTTGCCCAAAGTCCAAGAAGATAATTGTTTGGAGTGACATCAATTGTTTCGCCATCAATTTCCACACTTGCGGAAAGTGAAGAACCAACAAAGTCATAACCAGTCACGCTCTTGAAATATTCTGGGCTTCTTGTGTTGAACACCTGTGCATTGCCAGCACCAACTTTTGTCCAATTTTTAAGAGATGACAAGTTATCGTTGAATGTTCCTTCTTCAAAGTCAAAGTTGCTGTCAGGGATTTCCAAAACATCCTTTGTGCGCAAATCAACCAAACTTACGCAATCAAATTCTTGAACGGTGGTCACATCATTGTTTGTTATTTCTTGGGTGTAAGATCTGCCAAAATAGGATTTATATGTGTTCCAGAAGGTGTTTTCGCTATATTTATAAACATGAACATCATCAAAGAATGCCACGCCACTGCTCTCATGCCCTGGAACATTTGTGCCGAGCCACAGGTCAAGTGATACTGATTGGTCTTCGTTCCCTGTTGCAACAAAGAAGTAGAAGGTCACCCATTCTTTTGAGGTCACTTGAACATATTCTGCTTTGACAGGATCGCCATTTTCATCTGTTAGACCTGAAAGGTAGATAGAACCATAAACATAGTCATTGAGTGATGTGTATTCTGTGTTGGTGGTGTAATATGGTGTGCTTGTTGGAACGGTGTAGTTGTTGCTGGATGAATTGTAGGTGATGTTTGGGCAGGTGTAGAGGATTGCTCCGTTGTTTACATTGATATGTGTTTCTGTTTCTTCATTAACTTCAACTTCTTGTCTTGTGATGTCATCTACAGAAACATAAACAGGAGTGTTATCCTTCATAAAACCGAGAAATGCTTCATCTTCATAGAAAGGTGTGATGTTTTCAATGCTTCCGGAAAGTGTTTCATGCTCTTCCAATCTTTTTTCAAGATAATAAGTGCGAGAGTTGTATGAGAATGGAAGATAGGCGACTGTGCCATCTTCATTAAATGCGACATTGTCAAATGTATCCTGTGAAAGTGTCACTTCTTCATCCAAGTCTGATAAATGGGTGTAAGTGGTGATTGGATTGTAATTTGTGTCGTTTTTAAATGCCACTTGGAAGGAATAAAAAGAGTTTGCATCCAAAGAAATTGTCGATGACTTATAGCCCTGTCTTGCTGTCTTATAAGCATCGTTGGATGTTGTGGAATTGGAATCTGTGGTCTTGGAATTTATCATAAGGATATATCTATCCGTTGCTTTTGCAAGCGGATTTTTTGAAAGATGATATGTCCCTGTCATATAGTTTTGAAAGGTGTTTCCTGTGTTGATAATTCCAGCGGTGGTGTTGCTGTTTGTCACCTGTCCTGTCCAACCAGAGAGCGATGTGCTGATAGAATAGGATGATGTGCTGGAATTGAAATTGTTGTTTGTCACAGAGATTTCGTTCATGTAGCCAGAATAATAATGAGCAGAAGATGTTGTGTCATCCGCCTTTGCTACATTTAGGTCATTCAAAGAATAAACCAATCCTGATGCTGTCAATGGAAATATCAACGCAAGGATAAACATAATGATTTTGCTTTTGATTGATTTGAGTGTCTTCATAATTCTTCCTTTCTCAATAATTGTATAACTAGCATATTATAATACATTTATCATAAATAATCAAATATTTTTTTCAAAATTATAAACAATAATAGCATGAAAACCAAGGTTTTAAGGAAAAATGAAAAGAAAATTGACCAAAGCAAGCAGAAACTGCCGGCAAAAAAGAAACTTCTTTTGTGCTTATGTGGTGCACTGATAGGTTTTATAAATGGCTTTTTCGGAGGTGGTGGAGGAATGATTTGTGTCCCTCTACTTGAAAAGGTGCTTCATTTGCCAAATAAATATTCACATGCGACAGCAATCGTGGTTATTTTACCAATTTCTTTTGTTAGCACCATAATTTATTTTTTGAGTGGAAATTTGCAGACCATTCCATTTTTGACCATCGGAAGCGGTGTTTTGCTGGGTGGCATAGTCGGTTCGTATGCCTTGAAATTTTTGCCATCAAAAATAATTAGAATCATTTTTGTGCTTGTTATGCTTGCTGGAGGAATAAGACTTTTATTTTGAAAAATGGGACAGGTTTTTGTATATGCAAAATTGTGCAAATGTTCAAAAAACACATCACGGAATTGATTTTTTGTGCAAAAAGTGAGAAAAAGGGGAGATTTTATGCTTTATTTTTGGTATATTTTGGCAGGATTTATCTCAGGCATTTTTGGCGGACTTGGAATGGGAGGTGGAACAACACTTATTCCAATCTTGACTATCTTTTTGGGCATGGACCAAAAACTTGCGCAGGGAATCAATTTGTTGAGTTTTTTGGTTATGGCAATTTTCTCCATTTACATACATTATCGAAATGGTTATATTGTCACAAAAAATCTCTTTTGGATTATTTTTTTCGGAGTTGTTTTTTCCATTTTGGGATCAGTTTTGATGTCATTTTTGCCATCCAAAATCTTGAAAATGATTTTTGGCGTTTTTCTTTGTGTTTTGGCAGTGGTGGAATTTGTAAAAGTATTCAAAAAATAGTTTACAAAATATCATTTTTATGATATATTTATATCGTAAATTTGATAAAGGTTTTTCTCTTTAAACTCAAAATTTTTATCAAATGAAAAATTTGTGAGGTGAAAAATTATGGTTGATAAACAAAAGTGTATTGGCTGTGGCACCTGCGTTGCCATATGCCCTGTCGGAGCAATTTCTTTTGATGGAAACGGAAAGGCTCAAATTGACAAGAAAAAGTGTATACATTGTGGTTCTTGCCAAGCAAGTTGCCCTGTCGGAGCAATTGATTTAAACAAATAACAATTTTAAAGAGAGGAATTTATGGAAAACATTGCTTACATCCAGCTCAACGAAAGAAAGGTTCGACTTTTGATTGTCCAAAGCAGAAACGGAAGATACAGAACTTTGGAAGAGGTGGAAAATTATTATGATTTGACACAGGACATTGTTGAAGATTGTCTGTTGAGTCCAAAATCCAAGACCGACATTTTGAAAATTTTGAACATCTATCGCTACACAATCGAAACATTTAATGTCGGCAAAATGATTGCGGTGGCTTCAAACATCATTGTCAAAGCAAGAAATTATCGTGGTTTTTTGGATGAGATCTACACCAACACCGGCATGAACTTCATCATCTTAAACGATGATGATATTGTCAAAAATATCTATCTTTCGTGTATGGCAAACATTGATGCATCAAAAGGCTACATTGTCGATGTAAACTCCTATTCAACATATATTTTGAAATTTACAAGAAGAAATGTTGTGGAATATAATGTCATCCCTTATGGATACACAAACTTGACAAGCACAGGTCGTAGTGTTGCTGAAATGACTGCGATGGTGAAGAAAGAACTCAAGAAAGCATCCCTTGTCAAGTCATATGAAAATGATGTAATCATTGGTTGTGGACCAAGTTTTGTGGATGTTTCAAGAATTGCCAAAAAACTGACACGTTATCCTATTGACATGGACAATAATTATGACCTTTCGGCAGAGGCGACACAAAAGGTTGTTGATTTTATCAAAACACTTGACACTCAAAAAGTAAAAAAAATCAAGGGGCTTGGTCCAGAAGGTACGGAAAGCATAAATGGTGGGCTTGCTATCATTAATGCACTTTATGAAGTTATGAAACTTGAAAATGTGACAGTTTCTACTGCAAGCACAATTGAAGGCGTAGTTTTGTCAAATCTTGTTGGGACGGCAAATGAAAAATATTCTGACCTTCTTCAAAACAGTCTTGACAGTTATTATGAATTTAAAAAGGAAGGGCTTGCCATCAATGTTCATGTTTATGACATGGCGATTTTGCTTTTCAAACAACTCAAAGTTGTGCACAAACTTCCAAGGGCATATGTAAAACCTTTGAAGATTGCTTCATATATGTTTGATTGTGGAAAATTTATCAATTTCACAAACTATCAAAAACATTCATTTTATACAATTTTGAATTCGGACATTGCGGGGGCAACTCAAAAAGAAATTTTGATTGCTGCTTTTGCTTGCACCTGCCAGAATCTTGACAATTTTAATCTGCCAGAGATTATGAAATATAAAGAAATTTTGACTGATGAAGATGTTGATGCCATAAGAAAACTTGGTGTTTTGGTAAACTTGGCAGTCAATCTCAATGCTTCTCGAAAAAATATTATTTCAGACATTGTTTGTGACATTTTGGGCGATTCAATCATCATGAAAACGGTGGTTAACGCTGATCCATCATTTGAAATTATGCAAAGCATGAAAATTTCGGATGATTTCAAAAAAATATTTAAGAAAAGTTTGCAAATAATCTAATTGTAAAAGGTTTTTATGGGAGAGGATAAGAAGAATAGCAATGCAAAGGTCATTTGGTATGTTTTGTTTGCAATAGTCACAGTGATTTTGTGCTATTTGTTTATCGTTGTCTATTTTTATTATATCTCTCCAAACAACATTTCGGCAAAACTTATTGTTTGGCCTTTTTCTTCAAATCAACAAATTGGACAGATGTATCTTGATGCCACGGTGGAGATTGATTTCACGGTGACAAATGAAGTCACTTTCGAAGAAGAAGAAAAGCAAGTGGTCGGCATCAATGTGCGTGAAGATGGTTATGTTGTTGCACCTTATCATGATTTTTGCTCTTGCACACCGGAAACTACATTTCAAATTTACACCAATTCCGGAAGAGTTTATGGTGGAAAGTTGCTCTATGGTGATGAAGATTTTAGTCTTGCAATCATAAAACTTGAAAATGTGCTTGAAAGTGAAGGAAGAATAAAATTGCCATATGTTTCAATTGCAAGTTCTTCATCCAGCATTTTGTATGCTCAATCTGTCCTGGCAATCTCAACTCCGCGCGAAGATAACAATGTTTGGCAGGCAGTGGCCGTAGAAAATGACAGAATGGATGTTTACAGCGAAATAAACATTGACAACAGGAGAGCTGTTGACTATGTGTTGGAAGATTGTTATGTTTTGTTGTTGGAAAAGAAGACTGATGCACAATTTTCTGGGGGGCCGGTTTTAAACACATCAGGTGACCTTTTGGGGTTGGCAAATGGTGGTTCGTTGGAAAATGGACAATATGTGGTCATTCCGGCTGACAAAATAAGACTGGTTTTGGCTGATGCAGTTGAGGCATATCAAAATGGACAGACTTATCAAAACGAATTGGCTGACAATCTTGTTGGTTTTGACCATGCAGAATTGGACATTTTTATTGATGTATCAACCGAAAACTCTGGACAAGAAGTCAATTTTTGGTTTGATGGAGCATGGCATGTTTACACTGATGAAATGACAAAGATTTATTACTTAAACACAACACCAAGTTTTTATGTCCTTGAAGATTGGACTTACAATGGAGAAACAATCCTAAACGCCGGCGACTGCATTTTCAGCGTTTCTAGCAATGGCAACACATATTTGGGGGATAAAAGAGCGAATATAATGCAAGCATTTTATGGGCTTGATGAGGGTGACACTGTGACAGTGTATTATCAAAATGTAAACAATCTTGATGACCAACTTTTGAGCAAAACGATAACGGTTTAAGGAGTAATCATGAAAAAATTTAAGTATGCAATTGAAATGGGTGGTGGCTACACCTGCATTTATGTCAAAGGCGAAGGATTGGCACTCAAAGAGCCAACCCTGATTGCTGCTGAACCAACTGAAGAAGGCTACAAGGTCATTGCACTTGGCGCTGATGCCAAAAAACTTGTCGGCAAGACCAAGGAAAATGTTGAAATTTTCACACCTTCTGCAAGCGGCGAACATTCAAATTATGAATATTCTGTCATTTTGCTCAAACATTTTTTGAGCAAGGTCGGCTTTCATGAATATGAAGATAACGCACTGTTTATTGTTCCATGCGGTTTGAGCACAAGAGAGAAAGAAAATATCTTAAATGTCTGTGAGGGGGCAAACATGGGTTATGTAGAACTCATCCCATCCGTTTTGTGTTCCTGCATTGGACAAGGAAGAAATATTGATGGCTCAAAAGTCAATATGGTGGTGGATATTGGCGGAACAACCACGGAGATCGCTGCCATAAACATGTGTTCCATTCTCAAAGGAGCAACACTTGGCATTGGCGGAAGAAACATTGATGCTGCCATTGTAAACTTTTTGGCATACACACAAGAACTTGTCATTGGTCTTCCAACGGCCGAAATGCTAAAAAACGAAGTGGGCAGTTTATATAAAAACGATACATTAAACATGGAAATTACCGGCGTTGATGCCAGCACAAAATCACCAAAGACAGTTGTTATGTTTTCCAACGATTTGCAAAGAGCAATTGAGCCATTTTTCAGCGAGATTGTGCGTGCCATTGACACCACAATAAACGCATTGCCACCAGAAATTGTAGCAGATATCATAAACAATAAAATTTTGATTGTGGGCGGGTGTGCAAAAATCCAAGGACTTGATGATTATTTAAAAAAACATCTAAATTATCCATTTGAAATAAGTGAAGATGTTGACAATGTCACAATTCTTGGTGCAGGAAAACTGCTCACTGACCAGCAACTTCTTGCAGGTATAATCAAAAATTTGTAAATAGAAAAGATGATACGCAAATAAGTATCATCTTTTTTATATCAGAATTGTTCTTAAAAGTTTTGTTTTGCATTAAGCAACTGTACTTTCCGTGACAGTAATTGTGCAAACAAGCAAGGAAGCATCTCCAAATTTGTAATTGTTGTCCACTTTTAAAATGATTTGTGTGGTGCCGGCATGAATTTTTGTCCTGTCAATGTTGACTGTAAATGATATAGCACTATTGGATAATGATTTTGTTGTGGTTGAAACAGATAATGCTTCATTTGGCACAACATTTTGGTTTGTTGAAAATGCTTCTTCATCATGATTTGTGAAATAACCGCTAGTGCCTGATGGATTTTTGGAAACATTGGCTTTCAATTCACCATCATCTGATGGGGCATAATAGAAATCATCTTCGGTTTCAATAAACACTTCAAAAGTCTTTTCATTTGATGTGTCCCAAGTCAAAAAATTCTCTGTTTTGTTGTCAATAAAACTGAAATCTACGGTGATTGTCACATTTTCGGCTGGCATGACAAATTCATATCTGTTTTCATCTGCTTCATTTTTTGAGCATTCCTGTCCATTGAACATCACTTTGTCAATCTTTACTGCTTCAAATTCTGGGGCAATGTTGACATAAGCCTTTATGCCTGCAGTTGCTGACTTTGTCTGCCCATTTACATTATAAAAATCTGATTCGGGTGCGGTGACTGTATAAACTGTGCTGTCTGGAGCAGGTTCACGATTTCCATCTCCGCAAGCAACTAGAATTGTTGCCATAGGAATAAACAATCCTAGCATCAACAATTTATTTAAAATCCTCATAATTCAATCTCCTCATTATCAAATTATACCATATTTTGTAAAAAATAAAATCATTTTAAACGATGTTTTTTTTAGAAATATTCCAAAAATTTAATTTTAGACACTTTCTAAAAACAGACAATTTTCGTGCTATTTTGAAACGATTTTCTTTTGATGTTTGTATGCTAAAGTTTATAATTGTCACAAAGGGGTTTGTATGGCAAGAAAAATTGTTGTCACAAGTGGCAAGGGTGGTGTTGGAAAAACAACCATTTGCGCAAATTTGGGCGTTTATCTGTCAAGGCTGGGCTTTCGTGTGGTGATTATTGATGCAGACATTGGACTTAACAATCTCGATGTGATAATGGGGCTTGAAAGGCAGATTGTTTTTGATATTACAGATGTTGTATCCGGCAAGTGTAGGGTTAGACAGGCGTTGGTGCAAAATCAAAATTATCCTTCGCTTTATCTTTTACCATCTTCACATTCTTATGCTTACAGCAAAATCACCGGCGAACATCTCAAAAATGTGGTGGACATCATTGACCATTCGTTTGATTATATTTTGATTGATTGCCCTGCTGGTGTGGAAGCGGGCTTTCAAAGGGCAGTGTATCCGGCAAATGAAGCATTGATTGTGGTGACTCCACACCTGTCGAGTATACGCGATGCTGACAAGGTGATTGGGCTTTTGAGCGAATATAACATTGAAAGCAAGGGACTTGTCATCAATCGTATGCGTGGGGATTTGCTGCTTTCTGGTGAGATGATAAACATTGAAAGCATTGTCAAGGCCATGGGGATTTCTCTTTTGGGAGTGATACCTGAAGATGACAACGTTTCAAAAATGTCCGTTGATGGAAGAATTATGACCGATTGCGAAAGTGCAAGGGCATTTACTCTGCTTGCCGAAAACATACATAATGGAAGCAGAAAAATCTATGATTGCACTTACAAATATCGTGGACTTGTGGGTTATTTGAAGCGTAGCATCAAAAGACATGTTTAAAGAAAATTTTGTTTGAAAAGGGAGAGAAAATGGATAGAGTAAAAGAACTTTTAATAAAGGACAAATTCACAAGTCCGCAAGTGGTGGCGGAAGTTTTGAAAGAGGAAATATTGCCTGTGGCAAACAATTTTTTTCTGCTGTCAGAAGAACCTGTTGTGCGTTTTAGAAGGGAGGGAGACAGGTTTGTTTTTAATGTCGAAATTCAGGCTAGCAGAATCAAACCTTTCGGAAATAAATTCTTTTAATTTGCGCGAAAAAGTTATGTGTGTGATGTTGTTTTTTGCGCATTTTGCAAAAATTTTAAAGAAAAAACACCAATTTTGTTGGTGTTTTTGTTCTTTCCGTTTTTCTATTTATTTATGCGATTATACGAAATAAACCATTCCATAACAATTTGGGCCAGCGTGAGTGCCGACAACACAACCAATTTCATTTATTGATGCCGTTTCTGGGTCAATGCCAAGCTTGAAAGCATATTTATTGATAAATTTTTTGATGATTTGTTCGTTTGCAGAATGCCCAAAGTAAATTGGGAAATCTCTATTTCTTTTGTTGGCACATTCCACCATATATTCGTTTGCTTTTTCACCAATCTTTTTGGCAATGTTGTTGACCTTTCCACCATCAAGGCTGATGATTGGTCGGATACCTAAAACTGATGCTGCAACATAACTTGTAGCAGAGAGCCTTCCACCTTGTTTGAGGTATTTCAAATCACCAATTACAGCAATAAGTTTTACCGAGCTTTTGAGTTTTTCAAGATAGTCAATTGCTTGTTGTGGGGTAATATTTTTGTGTGATTTGAGGTATTTGACAAGCTCTACGATGATTGCTCCTTCTGCAAAAGTGGTCACTCTGCTATCGCAAATGTAGACATTTTTCATGTTCAAACCTTCCACCGCATTTTTTGCTTGTGCAATTGTCCCTGCAAGATCGGATGAGATGACAATAACAAAAACAAACCAATCTTCCTTGTTTATATAAGGGGTGAGTGCTGTTTCAAATTTGTATTGATTTGGTTGGCTGGTCTTTGGAATAACCCCAGTTTCTTTCAACTTTTTGTAAAATTCATCGTTTGTCAAACCTTCTGGATAGAGTTCTCCATTGAAATTGACCTCAATCGGCAAAACCGTTATATCATTTGCCTCGGCAAAACCCTTTGGCATATCAACTGATGCTTCGGTGACAATCTTGTAGTTCATTTGTTTCTCCTATAAATATTTACATCTTTATAATATCAAAAATCGTGTGTTATGGCAAATATTTTTCGGTCAAAAACTTAAAAATTTTTAATTTTTTCTTAATATGCTTTTCGAAAAAAAATGACTTTGCATGACATGCCTTTGTTCGCATCAAATTGATTTAATTTTTCTTGAACAGTTGTTTTGTGAAACTGAAAAGCAAAATCACAACCACAAGATAATAGGCAAGAGAAATGAAGAAATTTCCATATGTATAAAGTGATGTTTGCAAGAAACCGGTTTGCATTGTTCCACCACCGAGAAAGGCTGTAAGGTCGGCGTGGATGAATGGAAACAAGCAGTAAACTAGCGAGCCATTCAAGAAGATATTGCAAATTGTGGCAGCCGCAAAGATAACGAGTGCAATCACAAAGCAAACATCAAATTTTCGAGAGATGTTCATAAGGAAAAGAGTTATCACACTGTAAAAAATCACTTGACATTCAATGCCCAAAATTTTGATAAGGAAGAACAAAAATGGGCTTATGATGTAAGGTGATGACAGGTTGAAAACTGCCAATATCCCGTTTGGAAGCGCTGGATAAAAAATTGAACCAAGTGTTAAACTGACAATGCAAAAGGCTACTAGCACAAACAATGTGCAGAAGATAATTGCCAAAAATTTTCCAACAAAAACCTGTCCAAAGGTGACATTTTGCGAAAGAATGGTGTCCATTTTGCCGTTTCTGCGGTCAAGTCCAAAAAGTTTGTATGTGAGAAAGATGCCAAATATCACTGTCAAAAAACCGATGATTGCCATCAAGAAATATGCTTGGTCATAGAGTGTGACTTGAAAGGATGCAGTGTTGAAATTGAGTGGTGTTTGATAGGCGGTGTAATAAAGACCATCATCATCCAAAAAATAATTTATTTTGGCGAGAGCCACTTGTGCATCTTCTTGAGTAATGTGTGTGAAGTGTGTTAGTTCTGTGGAACTTCCAAACTTTCTTTCAATGGCATCTGCTATGAAAAGGTGCAGTTCAAGTTCCACGCCTCTTTTTGCACTTTCACAAGTGAGTTTGTAGTTTGATATCAAACTTGTCATCTCTTCTCTGTGAGTGGTGTCATAGGAGGTGACAGAGCTGTTTAAGTTTTCAATTTCGTTTTCAATGTCAGCAAGTTTTGTTTGCGCTTTGTCTATGTAATTTGTCTGTAAATCCTGCACAAGTTGGCTGTCTAAACGCCCTTCTACAAACGCTCCGTTGACAATTCGGTTCATTTCTTCAATGAGTCCTCTGTTTGCACCAAAATTATCAAGAATGGTTATGGTGTCACTGCTTGCTATGATATCGAAAAAGGTGTCCGAAATTTCACTCAGGCGGGCAAAATCTTTTGTGGAGAAGATGACATTGCTCTCAAATTCTCCCAGTGCATCAAAATACAGAATAAAATCGTGAAGGTCTTGAGTGGGTGCTATTGCATAGTTTTGCACATAGTTTTCCACTTCTTCTTCATCCGCATAACTTGGGTCATCATAGATTGAAATTTTCTCCAAAAAATCATCAAGGGTTTGAAAGTCTCTGTTGATTGAGTCAAGCGTTTCGTAATCAAGGCTGTTTTGCATTGCGGTTAAATAATTTTCCGCATCTGTCAAAAGTGCATCAAGGTCATGCTTGTTGTCTTCATCTGGATTTAGACGATAGGTGAAGTTTTCATAGACATTTTGTGTTGTCGAGCCAGAAACATTTGCGCTGTAATCTGTCGATGGGGTGATTTTGTATGAAAAACCCAAAATCACACAGAGCAAAAGCACAACAACAAGTCCGGCAATGCTGATGGGGTTGAACATCAGTCTTTTGAAATCATAGGAGGCTATTTTGAAAATCTTTTTCATGACTTAACCTCCTTATAAAAAGGAGCAAGGTCGGCAAAAATCTTTTCCGCTTTTTTGCTCAAATATCCCGCTTTGAAGATGGTAATGCGGTTTTTTGTGAGAAATTTGACAATATCAGCCAATGTGTCTTCATCCGTGTCAAACAGGACTTTGTTTCCAAGCAGTTTGACATTCATGCCAAAACTGTCGGTGATGAGTTTGCCTGCATAGTGCGGATATTTGACGGCAACAAAGGCATAAGTTTTGTTTTCATCAAAATCTTGACACTGTTCGTTTGAAAGATAACTGATGATGCTTCTGTCTTCCATAAAAATAAATCTGTCACACATATCTTCTATTGTTTCAAGATTTCGCGAAGTTATGATGATGCTTGTGCCTTGTTTTCTTATTTGTTTTATATGTTTTTTAATGTCATCCACATTGTCGGGTGGCAGACTTTTGAAAGGTTCATCAAGCAAAAAGAGTTTTGCCTTGGTCAAAAATGCCAGCGCAAGTGCCATCAATTTCTTTTCATAATAGGACAAAAACAACACTTTTGTGTTTTTTTTGTGTGCAAGACCGAAATCACTCAACACTTTCAAGATGTCCTCTTTTGTTGTGTCTTCGTTGAGAGATGTTAAGAACTTCATGTTTTCAAAGACAGATTGATATTTGAAAAACATAGGCGGGTCGAGACAAATGCTCACTTCTTTCAAAATTTGTGAATTTTGAGAGATGTCGTTTCCATCGATTATCACTTGTCCAAAACTGATTGGAAGAGAACCGGCAATCGCTTTTATAAGGCTGGTTTTTCCTGACCTATCCTGTCCGATGATGCCAACACATTCGCCATTTTCCACAGAAAAACTCACATCTTTGACAAGAAAGCGTTCCTTCATCATGACTGTGAGATTTTTGACTTCAAGAATTTTGTTTTCGCTCATAAAAATATTATACCAAAAACCGGCCGAAAAGTAAAGAGTTTGTTCTTTAAATTTGGACAAAGAAAAAAGGCTTGAAAGGCCTTAATCTGTGTTTATCAAATTTTCAAAGATATATTCATATATGTTTGGGGCATTTTGTCTCCACTTTTTGCAGGCTTCTTCTGCTGATTGGCGGGTTGGTGCTTTGACCTTGATTTCAAAAAGTGGGGTGCTTATCAAACTTTCGTAAATGCGCATGGTCACAAGATAAGAACCATCATCGGCATCGGTGTAGTTTGCATAATATTCTTGCGACTGCTTGATGGACAGGCGATTTGCCTTGGCATAGTTTGTGATTTCATCACGCAGAGCATTTGGAATGCGTTTGTAAAAATAAGACAGGCAATCTCTGCCTTCAAATGTGAGATTGTAGCGCATTTCGCCTTCTTTGCACTCGGTTTTGTAGATAAGTTTTGCTTCGGAGAGTTGGTAGAGAAGGTCAAGGCAGTCCATGTAATTTATCCAATTGTTTTTTACAGAACAAATCTCAATGATAGAGTTTTCTGTCAGGGGCATTTCCATTTTGTCCATGCAGAAGAGAATTATCAATTTGTTTGTGACTGCATCATAATCCATAAAAACTCCAAGTTAAAGATTGTTATAACTTTGTCTATAAATGATTTTATATGAATTTGCAAAAAAAAGCAATTTTTTCTGCCTTGTTTGCAAATTTATTTGTTTTTTTGTGATAATGTGTTAAAATGTTTAAGAATAGATTTTGTGAAGTCACAAAAGGGCTTGGGAGGATTCATGGAAGCAAAAAACATTTTGGATGTGGAAAAGTTTGTAGTTGCTTGCAATGATATGTTGACAGGAAAGTTTTTGGATTTAAACAAAAAACTTGACAAATTTTTGTCCGTTATGACAAAAAGTGAAGATGTTTTGGACCTTTTGGGAGAATGTTTGGAAAACTTTGATGAAGAAACCGAATTTTCCAAGGCTTTTTCTCTTGACAGAAAGAGCGGAAGCACCAAAGTGACAATTCCAACTGATGACAAGAAAAGACTTGCTTTGTCGGTGACAATTTTCAATGATATTATCAATGACAAACTCAATGCCAACCAATTTCTCGAAACCTATTTTCAGGACAAA
The DNA here is from genome assembly GCA_944362545.1 of uncultured Clostridia bacterium. Lineage (GTDB taxonomy): Bacteria > Bacillota > Clostridia > Christensenellales > UBA1242 > Caccovivens. The sequence goes on along the minus strand of CALVTJ010000005.1, from coordinate 12,783 downwards.
AAGTTGACACCAATGCAAAACTTTTTGGAAAAGATAATAAGACCTTTTAGGGACACAATTTGCAAGTTTTTCTCACTTGACACAAATATCACGGTTGAGGATATCAAAAAGCAGATAGAAGAAGAAAAATTGTTTGAAAAAGAAGAAGAGAAAAAACAGGAAGAAGCACAATTCCCGCACCTTGATGAACTCCTTGCCGAAATTGTCAAATCATGCAATCAAATATTGGCAATTTTGAAGTTTGAGAAAAAACGAACAGATGTTTTGGATGATGTTGAATTTGTGGTAAATTCCATTATTAAAGCAAGCGAAAAGAGAGATTTGATGGTTATAAATGGGCTGATTATTGGGCTCAATTACACTGCAAAGAAATTTAAAAATGTCAGACATTTGGTGGATGATTTAAATGATATAATTTACAATTATTATGAATATCTTGCCGAAGATGGCGAAAATGATGGTCAGGGCGATGAAGAATAAGAAAAGATAGTGGATTTTCCACTATTTTTTTGTGCTCGTTAGAAAGAGATTGACAAAACATCTTATTTTTCGATTTGGGAGTATATTTGAAAAACATCTTTGACTTTTTTGAATAGAATGATTTTGACAGTAGAAAAAATATGTCATTCATTCAAAGATATTCAAATATAAGGCGTGGGGGAATTGTTTTTGTTGGAAACACCTTGGGGTTAAGCAAACTTGCAAACGCAAACAGTGCAGGTGTGCAAGGCTCTATTGGGGGTTTACTTCACTTGACAACACTCTTCAAGTCAACAATTTCCCCCTCGGAACAACTTTAAACTATTTGCAAAATGGTTCAAGCGCAATCTTAGACCTTCCTGTTGGAAGTTCGGTTTTGTATGCCGAATTGGTTTGGGGTGGTCTTTTTCGATCAACCGCAAACAATATTTCAAATCTTATCGACAATTCAATAAATTTCACGACACCAAGTGGGACAGAAGTCATCTCTCCTGATGTGCTGACAAGTCAAACTTTCAACATCAATGTAAACAACATCACAGTTGGCTTTTATGTTCGTTCGGCAAATGTCACTTCCATTCTTCAAACTTCCGGAAATGGCACATATTCTGTCGAAGGTGTGCCGGCACTTATTGAAGCGATGACAAATCGCACAGCCGGCATACAATCCTGCAAATGGTTTTCCACTTGCCAATTTGGCGGTTGGTGCAAGCACGGTCGTAGAGTTTGATGTGACGGTAAACTGACATGGCTGTTGTTTCAAATTTTTCCATCGTGACCGACACTTTCACCTTTCCACCAACGATTTTTGTCAGCAACACAGTGCAGACGACCATTCTTGAAACACCGGAGCCGATCGTGCCAGTGTTTCCTGATGTAAGTTATGTTTGCGATATCTGCTTGCTTGATAAACTGCGAGGAAATTTTTGTCGATGTTTCGGAAATTTTGGTTGTACAAGAAAGAGAATAAGCGGAAGGATAAACTGCCCCAAAAGTGAGTGTTCAAGGCGTAAAAACCATGGTTGTAATCTTTATCCGAAGAAATTTCAAACAGGTATTTTGGTGGAAGTTAGACATGAAAAACATCAAGAGAGATTCTGTCAAATAGAAGTGTTGAATTGCAAGATATTTAAAAAATCAAAGTGCATGAGATTTGTCTGTGCACTTTTCTTTTGTCAAACAGGTTTTTTGTTTTGGATGCGGATGCTTTTGTGATATAATCTTGCAAAAGGTGGTGATGTTATGCAAAAATTGAAAGAAATAGGAAAAGTGGCAAAAAGAGTAGGCATTAAAAAAAATGAATTGAGCTTGCATGGTCAATACATAGCAAAGGTAAAAAACGAAAAAGGAAAGAAAAATGGCAAACTTGTGCTTGTGACCGCCATGACTTCAAATAAGACCGGCATTGGCAAAACAACAATTTCAATTGGGCTTGCGGATGCACTTTCGCTTTTGAAGAAAAATGTTATGCTGGCGCTTCGCGAACCTTCAATGGGTCCGGTGTTTGGTATAAAGGGCGGAGCAACAGGTGGCGGGCTTTCAAAGGTGGAACCGAGCGATGAGATAAATTTGCACTTTACTGGAGATTTTCATGCCATTGCACAGGCTAACAATCTTCTTTCTTCAATCATTGACAATCACATTTTTCAGGGCAATTCACTTGACATTGACACCGACAAAATTTTCTTCAAGCGTTGCCTTGATGTAAACGACAGAAGTTTGCGGAAGATAAGTTATCAAATAGGCGACAAAACGATGGAAACAGGTTTCAACATCACAGCGGCAAGTGAAGTTATGGCGATTCTCTGTTTGAGTGAAAATTTGAAAGATTTAAAGACCAATCTTGGAAACATCCTTGTTGCATTAAACAAAAAAGGCAAACCGATTTTTGCCAAAGATTTGCACGCAGAAGATGCTATGACTCTGCTTTTGAAGGATGCAATAAAGCCAAACTTGGTGCAGACCTTGCTTGGCACACCGGCACTTGTTCATCTTGGACCATTTGCAAACATTGCGCATGGTTGCAACAGTGTGATTGCGACAAAATTTGCTCTTTCGCATGCGGACTTTTGTGTGACAGAAGCCGGGTTTGGAGGTGACCTTGGAGCCGAAAAATTTTTGGACATCAAGACCAGAATTTTGAAAAAGACACCGGATGTTGTGGTGCTTGTTGTGGTGGTCAAGGTGACAAAAGAACATGGTGGTGGCGACCTTGTGAAAGGATTTGAAAATGTCAGAAAACACATTGAAAATATCAAAGATTTTTACAAACTTCCACTTGTTGTGGCAATAAACAGACATAGTGATGACAGCGAAGAAGATGTCAAACTTTTACAGGTTCTCTGTGAAAAACAAGGAGTGGAAACAGTGGTTTGCGATGCCTTTGACAAGGGCGGAAAAGGTTGTGTCAACCTTGCAAAAGTGGTGGTGAAAAAATCAAAAGAAAAGAGCAGTCTTCATTATTGTTATGACATGGATGACACCATAAAGCAAAAGATTGAAAAGATTGCAAAAAACATCTATGGAGCAAAACGGGTGGTTTACAGTGATGTGGCAAATGAAAAAATCAAACTTGCAAACAAGTTTGGATTTTCAAAGTTTTTTGTCAATATTGCAAAAACACAATTTTCTTTTTCGGATGACAAAAATTTGCTCGGTGCACCAAAAGATTTTGTCTTTAATGTGACTGACATTGAAATTCGAAGTGGGGCAAGGATGATTGTTGCCATTGCTGGAAACATGCTTTTGATGCCAGCACTTGGGAAAAAGTCAAATTATCTCAACATGAAGATTGATGAAAACGGAAACATCACAGGACTGTTTTGATTTTCATGTGCTTAAATTTTGAAAACTTAATCACGAAAAAACTGTTCGTTGAAAATCACGGAAGGGTGGTTTGGGCGAACATTTTTTGCTTTTTCATGGAAAAGTTTTGACTGCTTGTAGTCGGTGTGGTAAAGAAGTTTTGTTAGTTCTAAAAAAGGTGTGATATCAGAGTAGTCACGCATGACAAATCCGTTTTTTTGTGGCGGACAGACAAGGGCAGATTTATACCAAAAAATTGCACTTTCATTTTCATTTTTTAAATCAAATAAATGACCGAGTTTGCAACAAATTTCTGCATCGGGAGTGTGGTTTTTTAGACATTTGAGCAAAATCTCCACCGCTTTTTCAAGTTTATTTTTCATCAAAAAACAATCGGCAAGCATGATATGTGCACCACGCCTGTCGGGTGGATATATGTTTGGCATTTTCAAAAATTTTTTCAGATTTTTGATAGTGGAAGTGACATAGCCATTGTAGAAAAGTTCACGCGAATAATAATATCTTTCTCGCGCATTGAATTTAACACCTCGCCTAATTGCTTTGCGGTATAAATTCAAATTTCGTTTGTCATCATCTATTTTTTCTTTTCGGTGTTCAATTTCAATGTCAAGATATTCAATCTTTCCAAACGGGGCAATGGCTTCATGCACAAAGCCTTGCCAGAAAAAATGGTCATTGCGCTTTAAAAGTCGTTCTCGAAAATAGGTCAAAACAGGATGATTGTTTTGGTCAAAACCGGTGGAATATTTAAACTCAAAAACATCCACTGATGTGTCAAAATTTGTTTTCAAGGCTATTATTTTTGAAACATTTTCATCAGTTATCACATCATCGGCATCAAGCCACATTTGATAATCACAGGTGGCTTTTGAAAAGGAAAAATTTCTCGCTTTCGAAAAATCATCACACCATGTGAAGTCAAATATTTTGTCGGTGTAATTTTTTGCTATTTCTTTGGTTTTGTCGGTTGAGCCTGTGTCAACAATGATGATTTCATCGGCAAAATTTTGAGCGATTTTCAGAATGCGCCCCAGTGTCTTTTCTTCATTTTTGACAATCATACAAAGACTTATGGTAAACATTACTTCTCCTTGTAATTTTATATTCTTTGGTCCACTTTTTGTTTCAAAATAATCAAAATCGTTTGCAGATATTATCCTTGTGTGCTATAATCACACTTGGAAATTTTATTTAAGCGAGGAAAAAATGAAGAAAATAGCAGTTGTCACAGATAGCAACAGTGGTATTTCAGTGGAAGAGGCGCATAAATGGGGCGTTTTTGTTGTTCCAATGCCATTTATCATCGATGGAGAGATTTATTATGAAGACATCAGTTTGACAAAAGACAAATTTTATGAAATTCAAAAGAGTGGCAAAAGGATCACAACTTCACAGCCAAATATAAACGAAATTGTCAATCTTTGGGAAAAAATTTTGAAAGATTATGATGAGATTGTGCACATTCCAATGTCAAGTGGTCTCAGTCAAAGTTGTGAAACTGCAAAGAGTTTTGCTGAGCAGTTTGATGGGAAGGTTCAAGTGGTGGACAACAGACGCGTTTCTATAACAATGAAAGCTTCTGTGATTGATGCTCTTAACATGGCTAAAGATGGCAAGACTGCTAAACAAATCAAAGAGTATCTTGAACAAACTGCAAGCGATAGTTCAATATATCTTGTTGTTGATACGCTTAAATATCTTAAACAGGGTGGAAGAATCACTCCTGCCGCTGCGGCAATTGGCACTGTTTTAAACATCAAACCAGTGCTTCAAATTCAAGGTGGAAAGCTTGACCAATATGCTAAGGTGATGAATATTAAGGCAGCAAAAGCAAAGATGATTTCTGCAATGAAAAAGGACTTTGAAGGCAGATTTAGAAGCTTGGTCAATGATGGATGTATGCGTTTGGCTGTAGCACATACGAGCAATAGCAACAATGCTCAAATTTTTGCAGAAGAAATTAAGAAAGCATTTCCAAATGTAAAATTTGAATTTGTCGATGAGCTTGCTCTTTCAATTGCTACCCACACAGGACCAAATGTTTTGGCAATAGGTTCGTATAGAGTTTACAATGCAGATTAAATTTGCATAATATGAAAAAGAAAAAATACATAAGTGTTTTTTCTTTTTTTTCGGTTGTTTGTTTGTGTTTTAAAAGCTAAACTGTTATAATAAAATATGGTATAAAAATTAATTTGAAAATGGAGAAAACAGATGAAAGACTGCGTATTTTGCAAAATTATAAATGGTGAAATGCCTTCTTATAAAATTTATGAAGATGATTTTTGTTATGCTTTTTTGGATATTTCAAACGATATCTATGGACACACTTTGGTTATTCCAAAAAAACATTATGAAAATGTTATGACTTGCGACAACAAGACTCTTGCTAGAATTTTGGAAGTTTGCAAAAAGATTGGAACTCATTATGTAAAAGATTGTGGCCTTGATGGGTTTAACATCATAAACGCCTGTGGAAAAGCAGCAGAGCAGTCAGTTTTTCATGTTCATTTTCACATTTTGCCAAGAAAGAACGATGATGGCGAAAAGGTTTTTCCAAAACTTTCGGGCAGTGGTGCTGACATGAAGGATGTCTGTGAAAAATTGAAACTTGCCGAAGAAGAAAAGAATGAAAATCTGCCGAGTGATGAAAACTGTGTCATTCTTTACACTGATGGTGCATGCTCGGGCAATCCTGGTGCGGGTGGCTGGGCATCAATCTTGTCTTATAGGGGGAAAGAAAAGGTGCTGTCAGGTGGAGAAAAGGTCACGACAAACAATCGCATGGAACTTATGGCGGTCATTATGGGCCTTGAGAGTATAAAAAGTGGAAATGCTGTCAAAGTGTTTAGCGACAGTGCATATGTGGTCAATGCGTTCAACCAAAAGTGGATTGACAATTGGCAAAGAAACAGTTGGCGCACAAGCGACAAGGGTGAAGTGCAAAACAAAGAACTTTGGCAAAGACTTTTGCGTGCTATGGATGGGCTTGATGTGGAGTTTTTCAAGGTCAAGGGACATAGCGACAACAAAAACAACAACCGCTGTGATGCACTTGCAAGAGAAGAAATTGCAAAGATGGGTTAAGGCTCATCTTTTTTCTTTAAAAAAGTCATGATTAAAGTGGAAAGATAAACAAAAGCAGAATGGTCACGCAGGTTGACAGAAGTGCATGAAAAATTTTTTGAAGCACAAAAAGTTTGACCGGCATTTTGACCTGTGCGAGCATGGTGAGAGATTGCAGGATGGTGGATATACCGCCGAAACCTATCACAAATGAACATAGACACACTGCCAAAATTTTGTTTGATATGGCGGAGATGTCAAGACAGCCTTTTGTTATTTCAATCACACCTTCAAAAAAGAAAGACACATTTTGCGGAAGCAGTGACAAAATTGGCGAAAAGCATTCAATGACAATAAAGAAAATGACAATGATTGTGCCTACAGACAAGATTGAAAGCGTAGAGCCGAGCACAATGTCGGAAAGGTTAAAAGATGGCTTGTCCAAATTTACGGAAGCGGGTGAGAGATTTTTTTGTTCTTGACCGGTTTTGAGATTTCTAAACACAACGCCATTCAAAATTGCTCCAATAACATGACTTAAAAACAAAATGTAGCCAATCTGTGCACTTTTAAACATTCCAATGCCGACAGCACCGACAATAAACATCGGTCCAGAAGTTGAGCAAAATGCGGACATCTTGAAGGCATCCTGTTTTGTTATCTTGCCTTGAAGAAAAAGATCGGCGACCATTTTTGAACCTACCGGATAGCCAGAGAGAATTGCCAAGACAAAGGCGTAAAGAGAAATTGGCGGAGTTTTGAAAAGTTTTTGACTGACAGGAGAGAGCGGGTGAACCAACTTTGGAATGATGTCCAGTGCGGACAATACCCTTGTGAAAAACATGAAAGGTAAAACGCTTGGCAAAACATTAAATGCCCATGCCGAGATGCCATTTAGAGATTGCGTGATAAATATTGCCGGATTTGCAATCATGCAGACAAGAAAAAACAAAACCAAAATGGTAAAGAAGATATAAGAAAAGTTTGCGATAAATTTGCGTGAAAATTTCAAATTGTTTCCCCTTTTTGTTTGACAACAAGCGTTGCACTTTTTTATAATAATTTAGAAAGTTGATGAAATCTTTCATGTTAATCAATTCAAATTTCCAAATTTGATGATTGTTATTTTTATTTTATTTTTGTTTTTACAAAAAAAGAAGTGGGAGAAGATATGTTTAAAGTTGATAGATTGGTGGAACTTGCCAAGAAAAGACAAAAGACCATTGTGTTTCCAGAGATCAGTTTTTCTGACAGAACGGTGGAAGCGGTCAAAATTTTGCAAAAGAAAAAGATTGTTAAGGTGCTTCTTGTCGGAGATGCAAGCGCACTGATTTTGAGAGACAAGATTTTTGAAAAATTTGATATTGTCAATCCTGTGACATTTCCTGACAGAGCCAAACTTGTCAAAACACTTTATGAAAAGCGTAAGGATAAGGGCTTGACTTTGGAAGAAGCGGATGAACTTGAAAAGGACCCATATTATTTTGCGACATTGCTTGTTGAATGTGGCTATGCTGATGGAATGGTTGCGGGGGCTGAGGCATCAACAGCCACAACAGTTAGACCGGCACTTCAAATTATCAAATCCAAAAACAAGAAAGACCCTGTGTCATCTTTCTTTTTGATGTATGGCAAAAACAAGTTTTTGAAAAATGAAGCACTGATTTTGTCAGATTGCGGAGTCTTGGAAAATCCAGATGCTGACACACTTGCACTGATTGCACAACAGAGTGTGAAGAGTGCAAAGCAGTTTGGTTTAGAGCCACGAGTGGCATTTTTGTCCTATTCCACAAAGGGCAGTGCTAAGAGCGAAAACATTGACAAAGTGCGAAATGCCTATGAAAAATTCAAGAAAAAAGACAAGGATGTTGTCTGTGATGGCGAATTGCAGTTTGATGCAGCAATGGTGCCGAGAGTGGCAGAACACAAATGCCCAACAAGTCCACTCAAAGGCAATGCAAATGTATTGATTTTTCCAAACATTGAAGCGGGAAATATTTGCTATAAGATGATGCAATATGTCGGTGGACTCAATGCCATTGGACCAATCTTGCAGGGGCTAAAAAAGCCGGTAAACGACCTGTCGCGAGGATGTTCTGTGAATGACATTGTCATGGCAAGCGTTATAACCGCACTTCAATGCGAAGAGAAAGAAAAGAAAGGAGAAAACAAACAATGAAAATTTTGGTAGTAAACGCAGGAAGTTCCTCACTTAAATATCAACTTCTTGACATGGAAACAGAAAAAGTGATTGCAAAAGGAAACTGCGAAAGAGTGGGCTTGACAAAGCCATTTATATCTTACAAGCATGATGGCAAAGAAATGCAATTTCCAGGGGCAAAAGACCATCAAGAAGCTATTGAAAAGGTTTTGCAAATTTTGACAAACAAAGAATATGGTGTTGTCAAGAATTTGGATGAAATTGAAGCTGTTGGACACCGCGTGTTGCATGGCGGAGAGATTTACAAAGAGTCTGTGTTTGTTGACAAAAAGGTACTCAAAAATTTGGAATCACTCATTCCACTCGGCCCACTTCATATGCCAGCAAACATTGCCGGCATTCGTGCCTGCATGAGTGCAATGCCAAAAGTCCCACATGTGGCTGTTTTTGACACCGCTTTTCATGCAACAATGCCAGAGAAGGCATATATGTATGCAATCAAATATGAAGATGCACAGAAATATCACATAAGAAAATATGGTTTTCATGGCTCAAGCCACAGATTTATCACACTTGAAATGGCAAAGATTTTGAAGAAACCACTCGATCAGGTCAACATCATTGTTGCACATATCGGCAATGGTTCCAGCGTGACTGCAGTCAAAGGCGGAAAGAGCGTTGACACAACAATGGGACTCACACCACTTCAAGGCATGGTCATGGGCACACGCTCTGGAGATGTTGACCCAACTGTTGTGCAATATCTCTGCAAAAACAAAAAGATGAATGTTGATGAAGTTATCACATACTTAAACAAACAGAGCGGTGTGCTTGGCATCTCAGGTGTTGACAGCGACATGAGAAGTGTTGAAGCAGGCGCTGCAAAAGGCAACAAACGTTGTCAACTTGCACTTGACATGGTGGCATATTCTTGCAGAAAGTTTATCGGCAGTTATCTTGCCGTGCTCAACGGTGCTGATGCCATTGTGTTCACCGGCGGTGTCGGCGAGAACGGTGCCGAAACGAGAGAAGCAATCGTTGGTGACATGGAAAATTTGGGCGTTGTGCTTGACAAAGAGAAGAACAAAAATTTTAAGCGCGGACAGGTGGAACTCATTTCTGCCAAAAAGTCAAAAGTCAAGATTTATGTTGTTCCAACAAATGAAGAACTCATGATGGCGCGCGACACACAAGAGATTGCAAAAAATCTCAAATCAAAAAAGAAAAAGTAAACACTTTTGCCAAGAAAGTTTGATTTGACATGAAAAGTCAGCCAAAAAAACTTGACAAAAAGGTTTTTATCGGTTAAAATAGACACGCAAAACAACAAAAAACAGGTCAAAATGTCCAAAAGATTTGTCTTTTGTGAAAATAAAAGTGCAAACATGTAGATTTGCAAAAAGGAGAAGAAAAATGGCAGTTCCAAAGCATAAGGTCTCAAAACAGAGAAGAAACACAAGAAATTCTGCAAACTTCAAGGCAGAGGCTCCAACACTTGTTGAATGTCCAAAGTGCCACGAACTTATGAAACCACACACTGTTTGCAAAAATTGTGGAACATACAAAAACAAGACTGTTGTTGAAGACAAGAAAAGTTCAAAGAAGTAAGAAAAGTCTATCCCGAGCGGATAGATTTTTTTCAGCCCGTGGCTGTTTTTATTATTGTGTTTTTTAAAAAGGCACATGGTGCCTCGACTGCGTTCAACATGACAAAAGTGAAGAAAAACCGGAAAAATTCAGAAAAATGTCGAAAAATGTTTTGTAAAAAGATATCTTTATTGTTATAATAAAAGCATGAAAAAGGTAATTGCGGTTATCTTAGTGATTTTGTGCGGATTCACTGTGGTTGGCGGTGGAACACTTTTTTTGACATCCTGTGGAACATCTGCTGAACAAAGCGGGGAGATTTCGGACTCTGGAGAAATAGAAAATCCTTCCGATGATGAAAATAACACTGACAAGCCGGATGAAGATGTAAACACTCCAACTGATGACACCACTGACAATGGAAATGACACGCCTATAGAAGCTTATGGATGTGACTATAACTTTACCATCCGTACCACTGTTTATTATGGAACCAGTGCTATAAATTCATCTGCATCTTCTTCATCAAGCAGTCATGGGACATATGGTGGCTTTAGTGTTTATTGGCGCGATGAAAATGGCAATACGGCAGGGTGGGGCTCAACAACATCAAATGGTTGCTTGAGAGGAACTATGACATCTGCAGCAACATGGTATGATTCAAGTGTAGGTAATGGAACAGCATATAATTGCAGTTATTTTAAGAATGTTGATTCACAGCCTGCCAACTTTTTCTATTATCCAAAGAGATATGTGGAATTTTATACATTGACGCCTCTTTATAAAGGTGGATATTTTTATAGATTTTTTGGATTAGATAAAAACGGAACTGCTGGTGGCTCACCGAAAGATACTGCAGGTTATGGTGGTGGATCAGGAAGTGGTTCAGGTTCTTATTATATCTATGGTGTAGGCGGTTCATCAACCACATATATCACGACGAGCAAAGAAACAGCCAAGTCAAAAGCAACCACAGATTTGAAAGGAACATTTTATGCTGTTTTCCGCAGAGAAAGCACTTTGACTTACAATGCAAATGGCGGTTCTGGATCGCCATCATCACAATATATGTATGCTGGCTTGTCAAAAACTCTCTCTTCAACAAAACCTAGACGCACAGGCTACACATTTTTGGGATGGTCAACATCTTCAAGTGCCTCGTCTGCTTCTTGGAGTGCAGGCGGAACATTGCCATCATCATACACAGGAGCAAATGATACCCTGTATGCAGTTTGGAAAGCCAATGTTTACACAATCACACTTGATGACAATGGTGGTTCAGGTGGAACAGGAACAATCTATCTCAAATACAACACCGGTTGGTACTCAAACAGCAGTGCAACCATATCCATTTCTTCTGTTAGAATACCGACACGCACAGGCTACACTTTTCAACATTATCGTTCTTCAAAGCTTGGTGCCGCACAGTTAATAAACAGAAATGGAACAATTTTGGGTGGATATCTTACATACACCACATCAAACGACACGTTTTACGCCCAATGGCAAATAAATTCTTATACACTGACAATAAATATTGGATATCAAGCAGAGACGGCGCCACGCCTTTCCTTCCAAAATTCGAGCGGCGGAAATTTGAGCGTAAGTGGACCATGGTATTATATGGCGGGAAGTGGTCCAAGTGGAATAGATTATTATTACACCTATACCACCACATATTCGGCAAGAGCACAAGGCATATATGTAAATCCAGGGACAATAACTTCCTCCAGTACAGGATCATTTTTCCGTATCACTTTTAATGGGACTGCAAATGGCAAGGATTATTATTTCCGTGCAAGTTCACAACCGACTGCAAGTAGTTATACATATTTATTTCATGAAGGAGGCATTCTCAACTCTTCAGGCTTGATAGTGATCGGAGCATATTCATATTCGTGGACACCAAACGCAAATTCAACTGTCAATCTTTTCTATAAAGAAAGATTTTCGGTGACATACAATTCAAACAATGGAAGTGGATCTACACCGAGCACACAATACAAGATATATGGTTCAAGTCTGACACTTGGCACAAACAATCTCACACGACCGGGCTATACGGCAAACGGTTGGAACACAAAAGCAGATGGAACAGGCACGCATTACAACAACGGAGCGACCTATTCTACAAACTCCAACCTTACACTCTACGCACAGTGGGCAATAAACAGTTATGGAATTGATATTAACATTATGTCACCAGCCGGGGTGCAAGATGGAGCAAGTGGATTGATTGACCTGCAATATCCAGATGCATCATACACAAATCAATCTGGCGAATATGTTGTCAATGGCACACCAAAGAAGATAAATTATTTGCAGTCATTTACAATTTCAAATTTGAGACCAACAGAAGGTTATTATTTAAAGAGTGTGACATGCAACACAAGTGGAGCACTTGTAGATAATGGAAATGGAACATGGACATACACAGCAATCATGACTGGTGCATCAAGTGATTACGCAGACACAATCACCATACAGATGACCTACTTACAGCAGGACAGTGATGGGAATTATTACATCGAAGATGGCAAATATCCACAGAGTTATGCTGAGGTTGAGTGGGATTCATATTGTGGTGATGGCACTTACAATGGTGTAAGTATGACATACGATGAAAAGACAAAGATTATAACACTGAATGGCACAACATCCAG
>CALVTJ010000004.1 GCA_944362545.1 uncultured Clostridia bacterium | reverse complement strand
TTGCGACATCGCGAAAGCGATGTGCTTTCTGCGAAAGCGTTAACAGCCACAGGCTGAACGCGAAGCGAAACAAACGATAATTGCTTTCACAATTTTTTTATGCTGTCAAATAAGATGTTAATAGGGGTTATTAAATGAGCGAAAAAGAAGAAAAAGTTAGTGGCTCAATGGTAATTGATGTCAATGATACAATTACTCACGCAATAACCTTTGAAAGATATGAAAACAACAAAAGTGTGGTGCTGGAACCCCAAGATTTGTCAAATGTTGGAAGATACCTGACTTTGAGATTGACAGTGAAAAATGTTGCTCCAAACAAGCAGGTTGCTCTTGGCATTAAGATTTATGAAACCACAGGTGGATGCAGAGTTATCAAAGGACACAAAGAGTTTGCATTTGCGCATAATGGTGACTGTTGCCGAGACATTACGCTCAAAAATGTTCATTTTGTTTTGCCAGAAGAAATTGCCGAAACGGATGACAAAACCAACATTTGCAGTTAAAGAACGTTTGACATTGAAACCCTTTCACACTATATTGATTTAGATGCCATTAACTAATAAAAAACTGCCTTTTAGGCAGTTTACATAATACTGAAAAATGGCATGAAAATTTATATTGAGATAAAACTAATTTGTCAATTTTTCAATCAACAAGATAGTGGATAAAAATGAGTTTCACTATTTTTTATTTGAAAATTTTGATAGTGACAAGAGTCAAAATGCAATAGTTGATTTTTTTACATAGATATGTTATAATATATCTTGAAGATGCAGTATTCTAGTCAGTTTCACTGTTAGAAAGACGATGAAAATGCGTTGAAGGGCACACCGATGAAGTTTCTGGTGCGTGCTTTGATTGCCCAAATCGGGGCAGGTGCTGGAAGTTAAGAATTTTGGGCAGGTTGTAATGGCATACAGCTGGCGACCCAATTTTCGTGGAGACCTAACAGGGTGCAGAATTACAAATTCTCCACTCTCTAGGGAAGAACCTGCATTGCGGGAATAACTGTGTGCAGTGTAGCCTGCTTTGAGTGGACATAATGGGAATTGAGGTTTTCATAACTGTTTCGTGTCGGCCAACACAAACTGTTATCTGCTCATGAAACTATGTCTGCAAAAGAAGATAATAACATCTGAAATTGTCAAGGAAAACTTCTAGACTGTTGCATTTTTGCAAGCAAAAACAGGATTATAGTGTGTTCTAAGTGGCGATTCGGTGTTTGTTTCTGCTTAAAAGGAAACTGCTCACATGGTGACATGGAGTGCGGAAACGGGAAATCCGACCGAACCTATGACACAAGGTTTACTGATTTTGCTGTCTTCAAGTAGAGCCAAGCATGGCTCTATTTTTGATTATTTGTAAATTTGTTTTCTTCATGTTATAATGTAAAAGTTTCTGACAAAACAAATTTATTTTTAGAATATAATAGGAGTAAAAATTTATGCACCCCAAAAAGAAAAAGCAAACTGAATCCAAATTTAAAAAATATTTTCGCTGGCCACTGATTGTGCTGGTTTTGTCATTTTCGCTTTCAATGGCATTTGGTGTTTTGAGCGAAGTGGCACTCAATGGTGCAAACATTGCTGTGGCAATTGTGGTCATTGTGGTCTTTTTGGTGATTGCCATTTTGACAGATATGATTGGAGTGGCTATCACTGCGTGCGATGAAAAGAATTATCGTGCCATGGCATCAAGAAAGGTTAGAGGGGCGAAGGAAGCAATCATTCTGCAGAAAAACGCGGACAGGGTTTCAAGCATTGTTGCGGACATTTTGGGCGATATATGCTCAATCTTGAGTGGTGCGGCTGGTGCTGCCGTAGCAACCGCACTAATCACACAGAATATGAGCGACATCATGGGCGTTGTGGTATCTTCCCTTGTTTCGGCTGTGATTGCGGCGCTTCTTATTTCTGGCAAGGCATTTATGAAGAGATACTCACTGGAGCATGCCGATCAAATCATTTTGATTTTGGGGAAGATTTTGAGTATTTTCCATTTTGGTAAGAAGAAGGACAAGAAGAAACAAGGAAATAAAAGCAAAAAGAGAACGAAAAAAGATTCAAATATATCCAATGAAGAGAATATGGAAATTAGTGAACAAAATGAATTGAAAAATCAAAATGTTCAAAAAACTAATGTCCCGGATGAAAATAATGAGCAAACAGATGCTAGTTCATCAAATAAAACGAATGAAAATTGACATAAAAAGATAATTGTGATAAAATAAACTTATATGAAAAAGGGAGGATAAAATATGAGATTGAATTTGACACCAAAACAAATAAGGGAGTTGTCGCCGGAGATGCTCGACACTCTCTCTTATGTTGAGGATAACAGCAGGCGGAATGGTGGAGAAGCAGAGGTCTACTTCATGAAGAGAGTTAGAGAAAATGGAAAATGGACAGCATATTATGGAGTAATTGAAAAAGATCCAAACAGATCGGCAAAGACCGAATATTTTGCTGGTGTTTGGAGTGAGAAGCAAAAAGATTTGGTTGGGGTGCTTTTTATGACTAAGACTGTGGAAGAAGCCCGAGCGAGGATGAAAGAAGAAATGACAAAGTACATCAACAATCATCTTGTAAAAGGGGCAGAAAAACAACTTTAATATTTAAAATGTGGATGTGAAATTCCACATTTTTTTATAGTTTTTTTAAATATTGACAAAATGATTTTTTGATGCTATATTAAACGGGGAAAAACATTTGAAAAATGCCAATTATGGAGAAAAATGAGAGCAAAAACACAGTCAAATGCACAAAAAACCGAATCGGTGGTGCAGAAAACACAAAAACCAAGTCTTTGGAAATATCTAAAAAAATACAATGGATGGATTGCGCTGTATATTTTTTTGACACTTGTGGCTTGTGTTTGTGATATTTTCCTGACACTTTTTTTAGCAAATTTGATTGATGAAATAAGTGTCTCGGTTGTTTCATCAGATTTTAGCAGACCACTTTATTTGCTTTTGATTATTATTGGAATATGTGTTGTACAAAGGATTTGCTGGTATTGTACAAATATTGTTTACTTTAAATATTCCAACAGAATCATGGCTGACCTAAATTTGGATTTGGCAAAACAGGCTTTTAAACTCAATTCAAAAACATACAATGATCACGACACCGGCACATTTGTGCAGAGAATTGTTGAAGATCCTGCGCAAATTGTGGACAATCTTGCCACGGTTGTTGATGTGATAACAAGTGTCATCACTGCTGTAGTTATGCTTATCTACATTATCACGCTCAATCCTTGGATTGCCATTGCAATGGTGGGCATTATAATCATTGCGGGAATTGTTGAGTATCTTCGTGTGAAAATCAGAAGGAAAAACAGATGGATTGTCAGAAAGAAAAATGACAAAGTTCATTCTTTGACGACAGAAATTGTTAGAAGTGAAAAGGACATCAAATCTCTTGGTTTGGAGACAAAGTTGTCAAAAGTCTCAAATGATTATTATGAGGATTATCGAAATCACAGATTTAAACTTGACATGGTGGACACATCTTTTTGGTCTTTGAGAAACTTTATCATAAATGTCGGCACATTTTGTGTATTGATTTTGGGATTGTATCTCATGGATAAGGGATTATTGACTTTGACAGCATTTTTGATTGTTTATTCAAACAGAGATTCTCTGTGGCATGTTGTTTATGGAATCGGCAATTTGGGAAATATTTTTGTCAACATCAAAGTTTGTCACAGGAGAATGTTTTCACTCTTTGATGAAAATGAGTTTGTGACCGAGCATTTTGGTACACGCCACATCGACAATCTTGCCGGCGAAATTGAATTTAAAAATGTTTCCTTCACTTTCCGAGAATATGAATACAAAACAGAAAATGATGAAGATGGAAAAAAGAAGAAAAATGCCAAGGTTGTTAAAAATCTTGTATCGGAGAACAAAATTTTTGACAATTTGTCATTTAAGATTGAGCCAAACACCACTGTAGCATTTGTTGGAAAGAGCGGAAGTGGGAAATCGACAATTCTGAATTTGATGAGCAAGATGTATGAAGCGGACTCTGGACAGGTTTTGATTAATGGTGTGGACATAACCACACTTGACAAATCAACTTTGCGTAGCACAATTTCACTTGTAAATCAATTTCCTTACATCTTTGACATGACAATCAAAGAAAATTTGATTTTGGCAAAAGAAGATGCCACCGATGAAGAAGTTTGGGATGCTATCAAAAAGGCTAATTTGGATGAATTTGTTTCCTCTCTTCCAAAGGGCATGGACACAAAGGTTGGAGAAAGCGGAATAAAACTATCAGGTGGACAAAAACAGCGTTTGGCAATTGCAAGGGCACTACTTCG
This sequence comes from uncultured Clostridia bacterium, assembly GCA_944362545.1. Classification (GTDB taxonomy): domain Bacteria; phylum Bacillota; class Clostridia; order Christensenellales; family UBA1242; genus Caccovivens. The sequence continues at coordinate 128,802 of CALVTJ010000004.1, read as the reverse complement.
AAATTCAAATATCATCATTTTTGATGAAAGCACAAGTTCGCTGGACAATTTTGCACAGAATGCCATCAAAGAGAGTATTGATGGACTGAAGGGCAAAAGCACAGTGGTGATTGTTGCGCACAGGCTTTCAACAATCAAGGATGCCGATGAAATCTTCTTTTTGGATGAAGGAAAAATCATCGACACCGGCACGTTTGATGAATTGTTTAATCGCAATGAAAAATTCAAAACCATGTTTTTGGCAGAGAATATTTAAAAATAACGGAAAACAAAGAAAAATTATCAAAAAATAAAATAAAAAATGGCGCAAAACAGAGCACCATTTTTTTGGTCGGAGTGATGAGATTTGAACTCATGGCCTCACGGTCCCGAACCGTGCGCGCTACCCCTGCGCTACACTCCGAAAGTTTGATAGTGCTATTTTAGCACAATCTGTTTTTTTTCACAATATTTTAGCACGATTTTCAAGAAAGGAAGAAAAATTGTTTCAAAAATCAGATGCCTCTTGAAGAAATTCGACAAATTTGGCATTTTTTAGCTATTGACTTTTATATAGGTGAATGATAGAATATTGGCTGTCCGCATTTTGCGGTTGAGGAGAAAATTATGAGGAACTTAAGTGAAAATTATTTACAACTTGACATTGACAATGGTCTCAACGAAAGAATTCCTTTTGAAAAAGCATTGGGTGTTAAGGTGAAAAACTTTCCAAATTGTTATGTTGTATCACAACCAAACTGGGAGTACATTTATTTGGAATTTAAAAACGAAAATCGTATTTATATCTCAAAAAATTCTGATGTAAGATTATATGCGATTGAAAATGGTTATTTTGAAGGCAATTTTTGTTTAGTGGAAAACAAGAATGGCACAAACCTTTCTGTGATACACAGAAACGGGGTGTTGAGATATCCACAATTTTCCAAAAAACTTGACATTGAAAGTGTGGATGATTTGCTTGATAATCGTGAAATTGAGATGACAGTTTCCACTCTTTTAAACACATATGATGTCACAAAAAGTATGCAAGGGTATGAGCATTTTTGTGCATCAATGCCAAAAGAATGTATCGAAAATAATGAATTTGTTGATAATGTTTTGCTTTATTTTGAGAGACAAAAAATGGAATTTAAAAATGTTATGGATGAAAATGCCATAAACAAAAATTATTGCAAGGACCAAGCGGAAAAATATTTCAGAACATTGACAAAGACAAATGTAATTGGTCATTGTAAAACAATTCATTTTCAATTCTAATGGGAAATAACACTTTTTACTATTGACTTATAATTATACGTGATTTATAATTCCTTTGTTGAAGGGGTGAAATATGGAGAAAAAGAAGGCCATTTTAGATTGGCAGGTAGAATTTGAAAGACCATTTAAGGGGCTTTTGAAAGTCCTTGGGAACAGTATTTATGACCAAAGAATATACAAACTTTATTTTTCTGGCAAATATGTTGCAGAGATTGATCCGACAGTTAAATTTACTACAAAAATAGAAAAAGGTGAAAATGGCGAATTGAGACCTTTTATGGTCAACAAAAAATTGGAAGGCATCATTAAAAATGCCGTTTTTGAATTGAAAGAAGCATTTTGGGTCTTTTTATTTGACAATATTCCAGGAGAATTTGTCGTTCCACGAGTAAATCAAAAAATTAAAGGAATGAAAATGGAGGGATTTGTTGTGAATCTAGTATCTGCTGATTTGAAGAAAATGTGGGACAGCAGACAAAACTTTGACAAGTTTGAAATTTTAGTAGATAATCGTGTTGAGCGCAAGAGAGAGTATGGCTTTGACTGGTTTGAAGAAATGTATGAGAAAGAACCTAAAAAACCTCCATATAATGATTTTAATGATGAGTTAAACAAATAACAACTTATAAAACAGCCTAAAATGGTTGTTTTTTATTTTGAGATGTGTGAGATATATGGTTTTTCTTTATGTTGATATATTTAAATTTAAAATATATAACGGTTGACCAAATATATTAAAATTTTGGAAAATGACAAGAAATTTTTTTTCTTTTGAAAATGTGTTGACAAATGATGTTTTGTCTGTTATAATAAGCTTGCTGTTATTTATGGGATGAAGTGCAAGGTTACTTGTGTCAAACAAGCGACAACAAGAAAATTTGCATGGACCAGAGTTTCGGTCAAAGATGCCGGGGCGACCAAAATGACATTTTTTTAAGTCAAACAGCATGACACACACGGGATAGTGTTCGACACTGTCAAGAAAAATTGTTGTGGGAACAATGCTTGCACAAAAAACACATCACCCGTTTGAAAAAATGCAACATTTTGAGTAAGTTGATACAGGAGGTTAAGAAAAGAAAAATGGCAACACAAAAAATGAGAATTAAACTTAAAGCCTATGAACACACACTTATTGATGAAGCTTGCAAGAGAATTATTGAAACTGCTGGCAAGAATGGTGCAAAGGTTTCTGGGCCTATTCCACTTCCAACAGACAGAGAAGTGGTCACTGTGATTCGTTCTCCACACAAGGATAAAGATTCAAGAGAACAATTTGAAAGCAAAACCCACAAAAGACTTATTGATATCTACAATCCAAACGCAAGGGCTATTGATGCACTTATGAAACTTGAATTGCCTGCCGGCGTTGAGATTAGCATCAAACTGTAAGGAGGTAAAGAGAAGTGAAAGGTATATTAGGTAAAAAACTCGGTATGACACAAGTCTTTACTGATGACGGTTTGGTTATACCTGTGACTGTTGTTGAAGCTGGTCCAATGACAGTTGTGCAGAAAAAGACAAAAGAAGTTGATGGCTATGACACTTATGTTTGTGCCTTTGACCAGAAGAAGAAAAATGTGACAAAACCACAAAAGGGAATTTTTGACAAGGCAAAGACCGAACCATTCAAGGTTTTGAGAGAATTTGCGCTTGACGGAAATTTGGAAGTTGGTGCAGTTGTTAAGGCAGATATCTTCAGTGCAAAAGACAGAGTTGATGTTTCTGGAATAACAAAGGGTCACGGATTTTCAGGCGTTATCAAGAGATGGAACCAACACAGACTTAAGATGACTCACGGAACAGGACCTGTTCACAGAGAAGTTGGTTCTATGAGTGCAAACTCCACTCCATCAAGAGTTTTCAAAAACAAGCATATGCCAGGTGAATATGGAAACGAAAAGGTGACCATTCAAAACTTGGAAATTGTCAAAGTCGATGCAGATAGAAACTTACTTTTGATAAAGGGTAATGTTCCAGGTAGCAAAGGTTCCATCCTTACTATCAGACAATCTGTAAAGTAATTTAAGGAGAACGGAAATGGCAAAGGTTAAAGTTTATAACATGAAAGCCGAAGAAGTTGGTTCTTTGAACCTCAAAAATGAAGTTTTCGGCGTAGAATATAACGAACCTCTCATCCATGAAGTTGTGGTTGCTTACAACGCAAACCAAAGACAAGGGAACAAAAGCACACTTACAAGAAGTGAAGTGAGAGGACACTCTGCAAAACCTTACAGACAAAAAGGAACAGGTAGAGCAAGACAGGGTTCCACAAAAGGACCTCAATTCATTGGTGGTGGAGTTGTGTTTGCTCCAAAGCCAAGAGACTTTTCAAAGAAAGTCAACAAGCAAGCGAAAAGAACAGCCCTTTTGTCAGCACTTAGCCAAAAACTTGCACAGAAAGAACTTACAGTTTTGGACAAGTTTGAGGTGGCAAGCGCAAAGACAAAGGATGCTCAAAAATTTATGGACGCTTTCAAGTTTAATGGTTCAGTTTTGGTTGTTTCTGCAAACAACACTGACAAAGAACTCAAAGCAACAAACAACATCCCAAATCTCAGCACCGTAAATGTTGAACTTTTGAACACATATGATGTTGTTTCAAACAGAAATGTTGTTTTGACAGAGTCCGCAGTTAAATTCTTAGAGGAGGCAAACGCATAATGGAAGCAAATGAAATCATTATCAGACCACTTCTTACAGAAAAAAGTTATGCAGGCATTCAAAACAAGATTTACGGTTTTGTTGTAGATAAGAGAGCAAACAAAATTCAAATTGCTCATGCAGTTGAAACACTCTTTAATGTCGAAGTGGCAAAAGTCAACACATGCATCGTTAAAGGGCATGAAAAATCGCAAAACACAAAACAAGGAAGAACAGTTGGCAAGACAAGTGACTACAAAAAAGCAATTGTCACACTTACAGAAAAGTCAAAGCCAATCGCATTCTTTGAAAGTTTGTCTTAATTAGGAGGAGAAAATGGCTATTATAAAAAGTAATCCAACTTCAGCCGGAAGAAGATTTTATTCAAAACTTTCGACAGAAGAATTGACAAAGAAAGAACCTGAAAAGTCTCTCCTTGCTGTTAAGAAGAAACATTCTGGAAGAAATGCACAAGGAAAGATCACTGTTCGTCACAAGGGTGGCGGAAACAGAAGAAAGTATCGTATCATCGACTTTAAGAGAAACAAAGACAACATCCCTGCAAAGGTGGTTGCAATCGAATACGATCCAAACAGAACCGCTTACATCGCACTGCTTTCATATGCTGATGGAGAAAAGAGATATATCATTGCTCCTGTCGGACTTAAGGTTGGAGATGTGCTTATGAGCGGAAGTGGAGTGGAAATCAAAGTTGGAAACAACCTTCCACTTTCAGATATCCCTGTAGGTTCACTTGTTCACAACATTGAACTTGAACCAAAAAGAGGTGGCCAACTTGCTCGTTCTGCTGGTGCAGAAGTGCAACTTATGGCAAAAGAAGGAAATTATGCAACACTCAGACTTCCATCAGGAGAAATGAGAAAAGTTCTTCTCAACTGCCGTGCAACAATCGGCACTGTTGGAAATCTTGACCACGAACTTGTTTCTATCGGTAAGGCTGGAAGAACAAGACATATGGGTGTTCGCCCAACCGTTCGTGGTGTTGTTATGAACCCTAACGACCACCCACATGGTGGTGGTGAAGGCAAGAGCCCTGTTGGTATGAAGTCACCTGTGACACCTTGGGGCAAACCTGCACTTGGTCTTAAGACCAGAAAGAAGAAAAACAGATCTAACCGTTTGATGGTTAAGAGAGTAAATTAAGGAGGAGGCCATAAATGAAAAAAGAAATGAAAAAGCCTTATGTCAGCCCAAGACTTTTGAAAAAAGTTAATGAAATGGCAGAAAGCGGTGTTAAAAAACCTATCAAGACATGGTCAAGAAGTTCAACAATCTATCCAGAATTTGTAGGTTTTACATTTGCTGTTCACAATGGCAAAAAACATATTCCTGTTTATGTGACTGCTGATATGGTTGGTCACAAACTTGGCGAATTCTCTTTAACAAGAACTTTCAAAGGACATGCGGGACAAAAACAAACTGCCGCAAAATTGAGTCAATAAGGAGAGAAAAATGGCTACAAGAATTAGACAAAAGGCTGAAAAAAGAGCCACAAACAAAGACAATCGTCCTTATGCTGTTGCAAAAGATGTTCGCATGAGCTCATCAAAGGTTAGAATTGTTCTTGACAACATCAGAGGAAAGAAAGCAAACGAGGCTGTTGCCATTCTTACTTACATGCCACAGGTTGGTGCTAGTGAAGCATTGAAAGTTTTGAAGAGTGCGATTGCAAATGCTGAAAACAACAAAGGTCTTTCAGCAGACAACCTTTATGTTGCTGAGTGCTATTCCACTTCCGGTGCACTTATGAAGAGAATTTCTTTTAGAGCAAGAGGAAGAGCAGACAGAATTTTGAAGAAAACTTGTCATATCAAAATCGTTTTGGACGAGTTGAAGGAGGCAAAATAATGGGGCAGAAAGTTAATCCATACGGACTTAGAATTGGTATCAACAAAGACTGGCAATCAACTTGGTATGCCAATAAACAAGATTTTGCCAAAAATCTTAAAGAAGACCATGATGTAAGAACTTACTTTAAGAAAAAACATTCAAATTCAGGTATCGCTGAAGTTGAAATCAAAAGAACAGAAAACAAACTTGAAATCGATATTTACACAGGAAAACCTGGTATGATTATCGGCACAAAGGGTGCAGGAATCGAGGCAATTAAGAAAGATCTTAACAAGATTGTTAGACCTGTTAAAAACCTTGTTTTAAATGTTAAGGAAGTTAAAAAACCTGACCTTAACGCGCAACTTGTTGCTGATTCAATCGCTTCACAACTTGAAAAGCGTGTGGCTTGGAGAAGAGCCTTGAAACAGGCCATTCAAAGAGTTATGAAGGCAGGAGCAAAAGGTTGCAAGGTTCAAGTTAGTGGTGTTATTGATGGCGCAAACTCAATCGCAAGAACAGAAAAGTATATGGAAGGCTCTCTTCCACTTCACACTCTTCGTGCGGACATTGATTATGCAGAATCAGCAGCACTTACAAACTATGGAAAACTTGGAATCAAATGCTGGATTTACAAGGGCGAGATTTTGTCTAAACAACCTATAAAGGAGGACAAAAACAATGTTAATGCCTAAGAGAGTTAAAAGAAGAAAAGTTATGCGTGGAAGAATGACCGGAAAGGCTACAAAGGGCAACACCTTGACTTATGGCACTTACGGCATTATTGCGTGCGAACCTTGCTGGATTAAATCAAATCAAATTGAAGCTGCTCGTATCGCTCTTACAAGATACATCAAGCGCGGTGGAAAAGTTTGGATTAAGATTTTCCCAGATAAACCAGTGACAAAGAAACCGGCTGAAACTCGTATGGGTTCTGGAAAAGGTAATCCAGAATTTTGGGTTGCAGTTGTAAAACCAGGCAGAGTCCTTTTTGAAATTGAAGGAATTTCCGAAGCTACGGCTAAGGAAGCTCTCAGACTTGCTGGAAACAAACTTCCTTGCAAGACCAAATTTGTCAAGAAGGAAAACGCCGTAGAAGGTGGTGAGAAGAATGAAGAATGAAGAAATCAAAACTCTTTCTCTTGATAAATTGAACGCAAGACTTAAAGAACTTAAAACTGAACTCTTTAATCTTCGTTTTTCACATGCTACGAGAAACTTGGCAAACCCTCTTGCAATCAGAAATGTGAGAAGAGAAATTGCCAGAGTTCAAACTGCTATCAGAGAAAAGGAAATAGCAAATGGAGGAAACAACGATGGAACAAAGTAGAAATTTGAGAAATACAAGACAAGGCGTTGTTGTAAGCGCTGGCACAATGGACAAAACTGTCGTTGTTAAGGTCACTTACAGAGTTAAGGATCCAAAAATCAAAAAAGTCGTTCAAAAAACAAAGAAATTTAAAGCACACGATGAAAACAATGAATGTGGAGTTGGGGATACCGTGCTTATTATGGAAACCCGTCCTCTTTCAAAAGAAAAATATCACAGAGTTGTTAAAATCGTAGAAAAAGCGGAATAGGAGGATAGATATGGTACAACCTCAAACAAGACTTAAAGTTGCTGACAACACAGGTGCAAAAGAAATTATGTGTATCAGAGTTCTTGGTGGTTCTTTTAGAAGAAGCGGAAACATCGGTGATGTTATTGTCGCATCTGTCAAGAAAGCCATCCCTGGTGGTTCAGTTAAGAAAGGTGATGTTGTGAAGGCAGTTATTGTCAGAACAACAAAGGGTTTGAACAGACCTGATGGTTCTCATATCCGTTTTGATGACAATGCTGCTGTGATTATAGATAATCAAAAACAACCAAAGGGTACTCGTGTGTTTGGGCCTATTGCAAGAGAACTTCGTGACAAAGGATACATGAAGATAATATCACTTGCTCCGGAAGTTATTTAAAAGGAGAACATCGAAATGAGTATGACAATAAAGAAAGGTGATACCGTTTTGGTTATCACAGGAAAAGAAAAGGGCAAAACCGGAAAAGTTTTGGATGTTTTCCCAAAAAATAACAAGGTTTTGGTTGATGGTGTCAACATTGTGACAAAACACAAGAAGGCAAGAAAGCAAAATGAAAAGAGTGAAATTGTAAAGCAAACTGCTCCAATTGAGGCTTCAAATGTTTTGGTTGTTTGCCCAACTTGTGGAAAAGCTACAAGAGTTGGACATAAAGAAATTGATGGCAAGAAAGTTAGAGTTTGCAAAAAATGCTCCGCTTCTCTTGACAAAGAATTTGTGAAAGCAACAAAGAAAGATGCAAAGAAAAACATCTCTTCTGCAAAGGTTGAAAATGCAAAAACTGCAAAGACAACAAAGAAAGCAGAAGAAAAGAAGACTGAAGAGAAGAACACTTCAAAGACAGTCAAGACAACAGCAAGCAAAACAAAAGAGGCAAAAACCTCAACAACAAAAAAGTCGACAAAGAAACCAGCTGCTAAAACAGAAGCATAAGGTGGTGGAAGATGAAAGAACAAAATCAAACAGCAAAGCGTTATAAAGAAGAAATTGTTCCAGCACTTGTCAAAGAGTTTGGCTATAAAAACGTAAATGAAGTTCCAAAACTTGTTAAAATCGTTTTGAATATGAGACTTGGAGATGTTAAGGACAATTCAAAGAGTTTTAACACAGCCGTTGAAGAATTGGCACTTATCTCTGGACAAAAGCCTGTTGCAACAAAGGCTAAAAAAGCTATTTCAAACTTCAAGGTTAGACAGGGGCTCAAGATTGGTGCAATGGTCACACTTCGTGGCAGAAGAATGTATGAATTCTTCGACAGACTTACAGGAATTGCACTTCCAAGAGTGAGAGACTTCAGAGGAATTTCCGATAAGTCATTTGATGGCAGAGGAAACTACTCAATGGGCATTAAGGAACAACTTATTTTCCCAGAAATCGCTTACGACAAAGTGGAAAAAATTAGAGGGCTTGATGTATCTTTTATTACCACTGCAAAAACTGATGCAGAGGCAAAAGCACTTTTGAAGGCACTTGGTTTGCCTTTCGCTAGATAGGAGGAAAGTTCATGGCTAAAAAATCATTGATTGCAAAACAGAAAAGAACACCTAAATATAAAACAAGAGCATACACTCGTTGCTCTATTTGTGGCAGACCTCACGCAGTGCTTCGCAAATATGGCATTTGCAGAATCTGTTTTAGAGAAATGGCTAACCGCGGGGAAATTCCTGGCGTGAAGAAGTCAAGTTGGTAAGGAGGGAATTATGTTTGTGACAGACCCAATTGCAGATATGTTGACTCGTCTTAGAAATGCTATAAGTGCAAAACATAAGACTGTTGAAGTTCCTGCATCAAAAGAAAAATTGGAAATAACAAAAATCCTTTTGGATGAAGGTTATATTGCAGAATATAAACTCGTTGACTCTGGTTCTTTTAAAAACATCGAAATCACACTCAAGTATGATGAAGATGGACAGAGTGTCATTCAGGGTTTGAAGAGAATTTCAAAACCTGGACTTAGAATTTATTCTGACAAAGAACATCTTCCAAAGGTTATAAGCGGGCTTGGAATCGCTATCATTTCAACAAACAAGGGCATTGTGACTGACAAGGTTGCAAGAAGTTTGAATGTTGGTGGCGAAGTTCTCGCTTATGTATGGTAAGGAGGTGCATTATGTCAAGAATAGGAAATAAACCAGTTAAACTTGAAAATGGTGCAACTTTCACCAGAAATGGAGAAGAAATCACTGTTTCAGGACCAAAGGGCACATTGAAATTTGTGATTGACAAAGGTATCAAAACAGAAGTAAAGGACAATGAAGTTCATTTCACGTATGAAAATGAAGAATTGAGCGCAAAACAAGGACTCTCAAGAGCACTTGTTCACAACATGGTTGTTGGTGTGACAAAGGGTTGGGAAAAGAAACTTGTTATTGCCGGAGTTGGTTATAAGGCACAGGTTTCTGGCAATAAACTTGTTATGGGACTTGGCTATTCTCATCCAATTGAAGTTGTCATTCCTTCTGATTTGAAAGTGGCTTGCCCATCCGCAACTGAAATTGTTGTTTCAGGCGTTGACAGAGATAGTGTTGGCAAATTCTGCTCTGTTATTAGAAGCAAAAGACCATATGAACCTTATCATGGCTATGGAATTCACTATGATGGTGAACACCTTGTAAGAAAGGTTGGTAAGGCTGCAAGCAAGGCAAAGAAGTAGGAGGAAATTGAGAAATGATTACTGTTAAAGATAAGAACAAAGATAGACTTGTTCGTCATGCAAGAGTAAGAAAAACAGTTGTTGGCACTGCAAAAAGACCAAGACTTAATGTTTACAGAAGTTTGACAAACATCTATGCTCAAATCATTGATGATGAAAACGGCAAGACTCTCGTTTCTGCTTCTACTCTCGACAAAGAAGTTGCAGAACAGATTAAAGGCAAGACAAAGACAGAAGCTGCAAAGATTGTTGGTGAAGTTATCGGCAAGAGAGCAGTGGAAAAGAAAATCAAAGAAGTCGTTTTTGATAGAGGTGGCTACATCTACACAGGACGAGTTCAGGCAGTCGCTGATGGTGCTAGAGCATCAGGACTTAAGTTTTAGGAGGATGTCATGGCAGAAGAAATTAAGAAGAAGAGAGAAGATAGACCTGCAAACAACCGTCGTGAAAGACCTGTCAAAAAAGAAGATGATGGCATGGAAAAAAGACTTGTCCATGTTCGCCGTGTGACAAAGGTTGTCAAGGGTGGAAGGACCATGCGTTTCTCCGCACTTGTTGTCGTTGGAGATGGCAAGGGCAATGTTGGAATGGGCATCGGCAAGGGTGCTGAAGTTCCAAACGCAATTGACAAAGCAACAGTTGTTGCAAAGAAAAACATGAGGAAGATTTCTGTTGTAAACGGAACAATTCCTCATGAAACAGTTGGAAAATTTAGCACAACAAAGATTTTGATGCTTCCTGCTGAAGAAGGTCACGGAGTTATCGCTGGTGGTGCTGCCAGAGCTGTTTTGGAAGTTGCTGGCGTTAAGGATATTGTGACAAAGATTCACGGTTCTACAAACAGAATCAATGTTGTTAGAGCAACTATGAATGGGCTTCTTTCTCTCAAAACAAGAGAAGAAATTGCTACTCGTCGTGGCAAAAAGCCTGAGGAAATTTAATCGGAGGGCGTTATGAAAAACAAGAAAACATTGAAAGTCACTTGGGTTAGAAGTAATATTGGTTATAACAAAGACCAAATGAAAATTTTGGAAGCCCTTGGATTTAAAAAACTTAACCAAACTAGAATTTTACCAGACAACGACAGCATTCGTGGAAGTTTGTTCCATGTAAGACACCTCGTTGAAGTGGTTGAAGAGTAAGGAGGCAAAAATGAAATTAGAAAATCTTAAACCTGCCGCTGGCTCAACAACTAAAAAGGTTAGAGTTGGTCGTGGAATCGGCTCTGGCATTGGCAAAACCTCTGGAAAAGGTCAAAAGGGTCAATGGTCAAGAAGTGGTGGCGGTGTTAAGCCTGGATTTGAAGGCGGAAACATTCCACTTATCAGAAAGATTCCAATTCGTGGGTTCAATAACTACAACTATCGCAAAGTTTACTCCACAGTAAATGTTGGCGATTTGGAGATTTTTGAACCAAACACAGTTATCACCGAAGAACTCTTGTATGAATACAGAGTTATCGGCAAGAGAGCACCTTATGGACTTAAAGTGCTTGGCGATGGAGAGATTACAAAACCTCTCACAATCAAGGCTAAAAAGGCCACAAAATCTGCAATTGAAAAAATTGAAAAAGCAGGTGGAAAAATCGAAATAGAGGAGTAATCTATGTTTAAGACTCTCGTAAATGCCTTTAAAATCAAGGATTTGAGAAAGAAAATTCTCATCACGCTTGGTCTTCTCATTCTTTTCAGAGTGGGTTGTGCATTGGTGTGTCCTGGATTTGACCTTTCTGGTGCGATTGCAGAAAGCGGTTCAGCAGAAGGAACAACATTCTTCTCACTTATGAATTTGCTCTCTGGTGATGCATTGTCAAATGGTTCGATTCTTGCTCTGGGCGTGTCGCCTTATATCACGGCATCAATCGTTATTCAACTTTTGACAGTTGCCATACCATCACTTGAAAGATTGTCAAAACAGGGTGAAGATGGAAGAAGAAAAATCACATTTTACACTCGTATTTGTGCTTTGGTTTTGGCTTTGGCACAGGCAATTGGAATTGTGGTTTCCTTCCAAAGTTATATCGACACTGACATTCTCAATCTTCCACTTTGGGTGATTGCAGCAGGAATTGTCTTGATTTTGACAGCAGGCGGAATGTTTACCGTTTGGCTTGGTGAAAAAATCACACAAATTGGTGTTGGAAACGGCATGAGCCTTTTGATTTTTGTTGGTATCATTTCATCATCTGCAAATGGCATTTCAAATGCTATTTCACAGGTAGGAAACGACATCACAAATCTTTGGATGGTTATCATCTATCTTGTGGCACTCGTTTTGATTTTCGGGCTTATCGTTTTCATCGATTCTTCCGAAAGAAGAGTGGGGGTTAAGTATGCAAAACAGATTAAAGGCAGAAGAATGTATGGTGGTCAGGACACATTCATTCCAATCAAATTGAATGCTTCCGGAGTTATGCCAATCATCTTTGCGACATCTCTTTTGACACTTCCACAACTTATTATGAGCATTGTTCCTTCTTGGGAAGGTGCACTCAATTGGTATAACACCTATTTGGGCACAGGCTCTTGGGTTTACATTGTGCTGTTGGCATTGCTCATTTTGGCATTTGCGTTCTTCTATGCTCAAATCACATTTGACACGGATGACATATCAAGGCGTATGCAACAACAAGGCGGATTTATTCCAGGTATTAGACCAGGAAAAACCACTTCGGATTATTTGCGAAAAATCTCAAAAAGGATTACGCTTTTTGGTGCAATCTTCTTGGCGTTTATCGCCCTCATTCCATCTTTAGCATTTAAGGCTATTGATGATGTGACACTTGCAAGTCTTATCAACGCATTCAGCACAACAGGACTTATGATTATTGTTTCTGTTGCACTTGAATTTGACAAGAGTTTGGAAGCACAGATGCTTATGAGAAACTATAAAGGCTTTTTAAATTAAAACAAATCACGGAGGTTGAATTATGAATTTAATTCTTCTCGGTGCTCCATTTTCAGGCAAAGGAACGCTGGCAAGGCAAATTGCAAAAGACTTTGGTTTGGTGCACATTTCCACTGGCGACCTTTTCCGCGAAAATATAAAAGATGGAACAGAAGTTGGAAATCTGGCAAAATCTTATATGGACAAAGGACAACTTGTTCCGGACAGCGTGACAATTGCGATGCTTAAAGAGCGCATATCACAAAAAGATTGCAAAAAAGGTTTTGTGCTTGATGGCTTTCCAAGGACTATTGAGCAAGCAAAAGCGCTCGAAAAGATAGCAAAAATTGATGCTGTAATTGAATTGGATGTTTCGTTTGACGAAGTCAGACGCAGATGTCTAGGCAGAAGGGTGTGCAGTAAATGTGGTGAGATTTACAACACTTCTACCTATAATAAAACTACTTGCAAGGCATGCGGTTCACCACTGTTCCAAAGAGATGACGATAATTTGGAAACAGTCAATCATCGTCTGGAAGTTTATGAAAAACAGACATCACCACTCATAAACTTCTACGCTGATAGGTTGTTTGTTGTCAAAGGAGAGAATTCTCCTCAAGAAACATACAAACCTGTGAAAAACTTTTTAAAAAGGAGTGATTGAGTTGATTCAAAAGACACCTGCAGAGATTGTGCTTATCAAAAAAGCGTGCGAACTTACTCGCGATGCTTTGGTGTATGCGAAAACTCTGATAAAACCAGGAGTTTCCACTTATGATATTGACAAATCCATAGAAAAGTTTATAATAGAAAGTGGTGGTTCGCCTGCATGTCTGGGCTATGAAGGCTATCCGGCTGCAACCTGCATTTCAGTCAATGAAATGGTGGTTCATGGCATTCCTAGCAAGGACATAATCTTAAAAGAAGGCGACATTGTCAGCGTTGACCTTGTGGTTGCCTACAAAGGCTATCATGGTGATGCTGCAAGAACTTACCCTGTCGGCGAGATTAGCGAAGAGAAGAAAAAACTGATTAGAGTCACCAAAGAATGTTTTTTCAAAGGTATTGAAAACATTCGTATTGGCGACCGACTTGGAAAACTCTCTCATGCTATTCAAACTCATGCAGAGTCAAACGGATTCTCGGTTGTTCGTGAACTCTGTGGACATGGCATTGGCAGAAGAATGCATGAGGCTCCATCCGTTTTGAACTACGGGAAAGAAACAGATGGTCCAATCATTGCAGAAAATGCCGTTCTTGCGATTGAACCTATGATAAACGCGGGAAAGAAAGAAATCTACATGCTTCGTGATGGCTGGGGAATTGTCACTCGCGATGGCAAACCTTCGGCACATTATGAAAACACTGTTCTTTTCACAAAGACAGGAGTGCAAATTTTGACTTTGGAGAAAGATGATGAATTTGCAAACAGGTGATGTTGTCATTGCCACTGCCGGAAAAGAAAAAAATCAGATTTTTGTGGTAGCCAAACTTGATGACAAATTTTGCTTTTTGGTTGATGGCGACCGACTTAAATTGACTAAACCGAAAAAAAAGAGCCTCAAACATGTTCAGAAGGCTTCAAAAATTGGGTTTGATGCGCAGAAACTCAAATCTGAACAGGAAAAAACAAATGCGGAAATTCGAAAATTTTTAAAAGAAAGGAGCCTTTTATGTCAAAGGAAGATGTAATTGAATTTGAAGGAGTTGTCACAGAAGTTTTGCCAAGCATGACATTCAAAGTCACCTTGTCAAATGGGCATGTTATCACTGCTTACATTTCTGGAAAACTTAGACAAAATTTCATCAGAATCATTGAAGGCGACAAAGTGAAAATTGAGATGAGTCCGTATGACCTCTCAAAAGGAAGAATCACTTGGAGAGAAAAGGGTTAAAAAGGAGCAAAAAATGAAAGTCAGAGCATCGGTTAAACCTATGTGTGATAAGTGCAAAGTTATCAAGAGAAATGGCAAAGTTATGGTTATTTGTTCCAAGAGCAAAAAGCATAAACAAACACAAGGCTAATTTTTCAAAGATATATTGCATTTAAAAATCAAACAAAAACAAAAAAGGGCGAGCCCCTCAAAAGGAGAACAAAATAATGGCAAGAATTGCTGGTGTTGACCTTCCAAGAGAAAAGAGATTGGAATATGGTTTGACTTATATTTACGGAATTGGCGTTGAAACATCAAGAAATATCTGCAAAGCAACAGGTATTTCAATGGACATACGCGTAAAGGACTTGACAGAAGACCAAGTTGCCAAACTTCGTAATTATATTGAACACAATCTTATCGTTGAAGGTGAACTTAAATCAAAAGTTAGCATGAATATCAAGAAACTCAACGAAATTGGTTGCTATCGTGGTATTCGTCACAGAAAAGGACTTCCTGTTCGTGGACAAAGCACAAAGAATAACGCAAGAACAAGAAAGGGTCCAAAGAAAATCGTTAGCGGAAGCGCTAAGAAAGGTAAGGTAGGTGTATAATGGCAAACGTAAAAACTGCTACCACAGCCAACAAGAAAAAGGCTGTCAAGACAAGAAAAAGAGTAAATAGAAATGTTGAAAAAGGACAAGTGCATATCACAACTTCTTTCAACAACAACATTATCGTTTTCACTGATATGGAAGGTAATGTAATTTCTTCTTGCTCATCAGGAAGACTTGGGCTGAAAGGTTCAAAGAAGAGCACACCATTTGCTGCACAGACTTGTGTTGAAACAGCAGGAAAGGTTGCGCTCGACAACGGAATGAAGACCGTTGAAGTGTATGTAAAAGGACCAGGAAATGGCAGAGAAAGTGCTATTCGTTGCCTTTCAACTCTTGGTTTCAATGTGACACTTATTAAGGATGTTTCTCCAATCGCTCATAACGGTTGCAGACCTCCAAAAAGAAGAAGAGTTTAAAAGGAGAGAGAAAAATGGCAAGAACTATTGAACCAGATTGCCGTCAATGCAGAAGAGAAGGACGCAAACTTTTCCTTAAAGGTGAAAGATGCACAACCAAAAAGTGTGCTATGGAAAGAAGACCTGTTGTTCCTGGACAACATGGTGCTTCAAGAAAGAGAGTTACTGAATATGGACTTCAACTTCGCGAAAAACAAAAAGTTAAGAGAATGTACGGCATATTGGAAAAACAATTTAGAAAATATTATGAAGATGCAACAAAGATGAAGGGTGTCACATGTGAAAATATGTTGTCCCTCATTGAAAGAAGACTCGACAATGTCATTTTCAGAATGGGTATTGGTGCTTCAAGAGCAGAATGTCGCCAAATCGTAAACCATGGACACATCTGTGTAAATGGCAAGCGTGTGACAATTGCTTCATACAGAGTCAAAGTTGGAGATGTTGTTTCTGTTAAAGAAAACAAGCAAGACCTTGAAATGTTCAAGGATCTCAAGGGTATGAAGATTGTTATGCCAAAGTGGTTGGAATTCAACACTGAAACCTTGACAGGAAAGATTGTTGCTTTGCCAACAAGAGAAGATATTGATTCTGACATCAAAGAACAACTCATTGTCGAATTGTATTCGAGATAATATTAGGGGGATTTAATTATGATGGAAATGGAAAAACCAAGAATCACTTGTGAAGAAACAGATGGTGGCGCTTTTGCAAGATTTGTTGTTGAACCTCTTGAAAAGGGCTACGGCATCACTCTTGGAAACTGCATGAGAAGAACTCTCTTGTCTGCACTTCCAGGTTCTGCACCAATCGCATTTAGAATTGCAGGTGTGGCACATGAATTTTCAACAATTCGTGGAGTGACAGAAGATGTTGTGGACATTGTTTTGAACTTGAAAGGACTGGCAGTAAAATGCACAAATCAAGACAGAGATTTTGTCACATATCTCAAACTTCGCAAAAACACACCAGGCGAAGTGACTGCAAAAGACTTTGAACCAAATGACCAAGTAGAAATTTTGAATCCAGACCTTCACATCTGCACAATGGATGAAGGCGCCGTTTTGGATATGGATGTCATGATTGGAAATGGTCGTGGATATGTCTCAAGCGAAGACAACAAAAAGAAGTTTGACAACATTGACTTCATTGCAATGGACAGCATTTTCTCGCCTGTCAAGAAAGTTAACTTCAATGTTGATGCAACCAGAGTTGGTCACAGCATTGATTTTGACAAACTTACACTTGAAGTGACAACAAATGGCACAACATCCGCAAGAGAAATTGTTGCGCTTGCAGGAAAGATTGTCAATGAACATGTAAATTTGTTTATCGATCTTTGCGCAGAAATGAGCAACATGTCAATTCTCGTTTCAAAAGAAGAAGACAAACAAGTGAAACTTATGGAACTTCCTATTGAAGAAATGGATCTCTCGGTTCGTTCTTACAACTGCTTGAAGAGAGCAGGGATAAACACCATTCAAGATTTGCTCAAGAAGTCAAAGAGCGACATGATGAAGGTGAGAAACCTTGGAGCAAAATCTGTTGAAGAAGTTATCCAAAAACTTGACAGTTATGGCCTTAGTCTGAGAACGGACGAGGAATAATTTTAGAAAAATTTTAAAAGGAGCACAATTATGGCTAACGATAAATTGGGCAGACCATCAAAAGAAAGAGATGCCATGCTTCGTGGACAGGTTTCTTCTCTTCTTTGGAATGGAAAGATTGAAACAACCTTGGCAAAAGCAAAGTCAACTGCAAGAGTTGCTGAAAAACTTTTGACACTTGCTATCAATACTTACCAAGATACAACAAGAGTGGTCAAAGAAGTCAAGGGCGCTGATGGAAAGAAGACAAAGAAAGAAGTTCTCAATGATGGACCAAAGAAACTTGCAGCAAGAAAGAAAATCATGGCTTATGTTTATGATTTGCAAGAACAGAGAAAGCCAAAAGAATCTATCACTGCTTACAAGGCACGCATTGAAGGAATTAATCATCCAATTATTGAAAAGATTTTCAATGTCTATGCACCAAAATATGCAGAAAGAGCAAAGACAAGCGGACAAGGTGGTGGCTACACAAGAATCATCAAACTTGGCACTCGCCGTGGCGATGCATCAGAGATGGCTTTGTTGGAACTTGTTTAATTGAATAACAAATCTCTTCAAACACCTTGTGTTTGGATGGGTTTTTCATTAAAATAAATAATTGATTTCATTAGGTAAAAAATGCAACCGAAAAAATTGATTATTTATTTTTTTTAAAAAATAAAAACATTTCTTTGCACCTAAATTACTGTAAAAAAATTATTTAAAACTAAATTACAATTTATAAATTTGCTGTAATAATTATATTGATTTATGGGTGTTTTGATATTAAGCGATTGAGTTTCTGACAAACACCACATATGGCGACATAAAGTGGACACAGAGCATAAAACATGGCGAAGAAGAAAAATCTTATCGCACAATCATGAAAGTTTTAAAGACAGAACTTGCGTAGGTTCTGTTTTTTCTTTTGCCTTTTGAATTTTGCTTGCATATATAGATGTCATGAGAAATAAACATCTATTTCGGGGGTTTGATTTTTTTGAAAATGTTGATTTGAAAAACTACTCCACTATGAAAACAGGCGGAAGGGCAAAATATATTGTCTTTCCACGCAGCAAAAGGGAACTTGTCAAAGTTTTGAAAATTTGCCACGGACAAGGGATGAGATTTTATGTTGTCGGCAATGGTAGCAATATTCTGTTTGATGACAGCGGTTTTGATGGAGTGCTTGTCAACCTTAAACATTTTAATGACATAAAAATTTCCGGCGAAAGTGCATTTATTGGTGCCGGAATGAACTTGTTTTATCTCAATTTGTATCTTCAAAAGAATAACTTGAGCGGTTTGGAATGGAGTTATGGCGTGCCCGCAACGTTGGGTGGGTTTGTTGTTTGCAATGGTGGATGCTTTGGGCATGAGATATGTGAGTTTGTGGAAGAAGTGACAGTTTTGAAGGATTTGCAGATTTTGACCTTAAAGAGAGATGAGATAGAATTTTCTTACCGCCATTCAAGTTTGAAAGACAGTTGTGTTGTGCTGGAAGTGAAACTGCGTTTGCGACTTGACAATGCCGATGTGATAAAAGCCAAAATGCTCTCCACTTTGGAAGAAAAACGCCGACTGCAACCATGCGATTTGCCATCGCTTGGAAGTGTTTTTAAAAGAGTGATTACGAAGGAGGAAATTGTCTACCCCGCAAAATTGATTGACAACATGGGACTGAAAGGTGTTAAAATAGGTGGAGCAGAAGTGTCAAAAAAGCACGCAGGTTTTGTAGTCAACACAGGTGGAGCAACAAGCGAAGATGTGCAGAAACTTGTGCAATTCTTGGAAAACAAACTGGCAAATTTGGGTGTTTTTCCTGAAAGAGAAATTGTTGTTTTGAAAAACGAATGTTCAAAAAAGTGAATCGCGGAGCCTGTTTTTTGAACATTTTGACAATTTTTATGTGAAATTTTTGCCACTTTGAATGTTTTGGACAAGCGAAAAGGAGAAAAAAATGAAAGCAATTGTGCAGATAGTAAATGGTGCCGAGTTGTCAGTGGAAGAAAGACTCGTGTCAAAGATTGGCAAGGGCATGGTGGTTTATTTTTGTGTAGAGAAGGATGACAGCGAAGACAAACTTTTATTTTTTGCAAAGAAACTTGCCGGCATGAGAATTTTTCCTGATTCAAACGGAAAAACAAATCTTTCACTTGCCGATGTGAAAGGCGAGATTTTGCTAGTGTCACAGTTTACTCTTGCGGGAGATTGTCAACATGGGAACCGACCAAGTTTTGTGACTGCGGAACTTCCAGAGCGTGCCAATGCACTTTATCATAAACTTGCAGAAATATTGGAAGGTGATTATGGCTGTTCTGTCAAATTGGGAGTTTTTGGTGCGGACATGAAGATTGTGCAAGAAAATCAGGGACCATTCACGCTCATATTAGAGAAATAAAACACCGAGATTCTTCGACACGTGCTTTGCACGGCTCAGAATGACAGGGATATTAGAAAAAAACCGCTCTTTGACCATCAGAACGACTGGTACCTTGTGCTGTTTTATACAAAACGGTCACGAAACGGCAGAATGACATGTGGGAATTGTTAGATTTTAAAGGGATGATGGCTTTGGTCATCATTTTTTTCTTTTGAAAGGACCTTTTTTGTTTTCTTGTTTGACTTTTTGACAAAATATTATATAATTAGTGTAGTTGTTTTATTAAGGGGGATTTTATGCTTTTGTATGGAGATTATCATACTCATACAACCTATTCGCGTAATCATCACGGGAAAGGTACGGTGCTTGAAAATGCTTCTGTCGCTGCCGACAAGGGTTTGAAGCAGATTGCTATCACCGACCATGGCTTTAATCATGAGTTTTTTGGAATTCGCAGAAAAAATATTCCATCTTTGCAAGAGGATATCTTAAATGCCAAGGAAATCACTGGCGTGGATATTTTGCTTGGTGTGGAAGCAAACCTTATATCACTTGATGGGGATGTTGATGTCAAAGAAGAAGATTATGAGTTTTTGGATATTTTCCTGATGGGATATCACAGAATGGTGCACACAAGTTCGATGAGAGACAAATTTTTGCTCTGTTGGGCAAACAACATTGGCAAACATTTTGGAGAGAGTAAGGAGCGCACTAACAGAAACACCACCGCCATTTTGAAGGCAATGGACAAATATCCAATTGATGTCATAACGCATTTGAATTATGGTTTTCAAACGGACACCATTGCAGTGGCAAAAATGGCAAAGCAGAAGGGGATTTATGTTGAACTTAATGGCAAGAGAATCAATTTCACTGAAGATGAAATCCGCACAATGAGCGCAGAAGGAGTGAAGTTTATTGTCAATTCTGATGCTCACAAACCAGAAAATGTCGGCGAAGTGAACAGAGGATTGAATTTGATTTACAAATATGACATTCCGCTTTCACAGGTGGTCAATATTGACAAATTGCCAAAATTTCACAAGAAAAGAGGGAATTAGATGAGTTTTTCACGAGAGTCAAAAGAAGAGATTTTGAAAACGGACATAGAAGATGACAGTGCATCACTTGCTTTTTTGTCCGGTCTTTTGCACTCCTGTGGAGAAATTGAAAAGAAAAACAATCATGTTTATGTCAAGATTGTGTCGGATGTTGACAAACTGTTTGGATATTGTCAAAAGATTATAAAAAAACTCTATGGTGACAATGTTGAGGCGGAAGTGGCAGAGAGTTATAACAACATCAACAAAAACACATATTATGAGATTTCGTTTGATGTGGAAAAGTTTAAGCAGATGCTTGTGGATGTCGGAATTTTGGATGCTACAAATGGGCTTTCTTTCAATTTTGAAATTGACAAAAACCTTTTGCATGAAGATGAAGCACGCAGAGCATTTATCAAAGGTGTCTACATTGGAGCAAGCACCTCTTCAATCAAACTCTCCACGGACTCGGCGCAGAGTTGTGGTTCGGGGTATCATATGGAATTTTCTTCACCAAGTCACGAATTTTTGTTGGAATTTTCTAGCATTTTGGCGGAGTATAACATCATCGGCAAAATTTTTGAGAGAAAAAACGCGTTTGTGCTTTACATAAAAGATGTCAACACTATTCAAGATTTGTTGGCTCTTGTGGGAGCAAGTGAAAGCGTGCTCAAACTGTCAAATGAGATTGTCACGCGCGAACTTCGAAACAAGGTCAACAGACAGGTAAACTGCATCAATGCCAACATTAACAAAACGGTGGAGGCATCACTTAAACAGGTTAATGCCATAAACACTATTATAAACACGATTGGACTGGAAAGTTTGCCGGAAGATTTGCAGGAAGTGGCAGTGTTGCGCCTTGCAAATCAAGAGGAG
Organism: uncultured Clostridia bacterium; assembly: GCA_944362545.1. GTDB lineage: Bacteria > Bacillota > Clostridia > Christensenellales > UBA1242 > Caccovivens. The sequence continues at coordinate 107,133 of CALVTJ010000004.1, read as the reverse complement.
AGTTTGGATGAACTTTTGAAACTTTCCACAATTAAATTGACACGTTCGGGGCTCAATCACAGATTTAGAAAACTTATCAAAATTGCACACGATTTGGAGGAATGATGAAAGATTTTGTTCACTTGCATGTTCACACAGAATACTCGCTTTTGGATGGCATTGCGCGCATAAAAAAATTGGTAGAAATCACAAAAGAGCGTGGCTACAGTGCTGTTGCTATCACCGACCACGGCAATATGTATGGTGCCTTGCAGTTTTATGAAGAGTGCATAAAAGCCAACATTAAGCCAATTTTGGGATGCGAATTTTATATCTGCAATGACTTGCACAGAAAACAGGGCAAGGATGACATTGGACACATCATTTTGCTGGCAAAAAACAATGAGGGTTATCACAATCTTATGAAACTCAATGAGATTGCTTTTTGCGAAGGATTTTACTACAAACCACGAATTGACTATGAGGCTCTTGCACAGCACAGCAAGGGGGTTATTTGTCTGTCCGCTTGCCTTGCAGGACATATCCCTTCACTCATTTTGCAAAGGCGTTATGATGAGGCGGAAGCACTTACATTGAAACTTAAAGATATGTTTGATGAAGGAGATTTTTATCTTGAAATTCAAAATCACAACCTTCCTGAACAAAAAATTGTCAATCAGCACCTTGCCGAAATGTCCAAAAAGTTTGGAATTAAAATGGTGGCAACAAACGATGTGCATTATCTTTACAAAGAAGATGCTGAAATGCAAGATGTTTTGATGTGTGTGCAGATGGGGAAATATCTCGATGACACTGACCGACTCAAATTTGGAACGGATGAATTTTATCTCAAAACTTATGATGAGATGATGGATGCTATGACCGGATTTGAAGAGGCAGTGGCAAACACGGTGGAAATTGCCAACAAGTGTGAAGTTATCATACAAACAAAGTCGCTTGGAGAAATTCCTGAAGTTGACAAAAAATATAAACTTCCGGCTTCGAAAAACTATATCCCTGTTTACAAAACTTTAACAGGAGAAACTCCATATGACTTTTTGCGCAGAATCTCTTTTGAAGGCTTGCACAAAAAATACAAAGAAATCACGCCAGAACTTTTGGAAAGGCTGGAAATGGAACTCTCAATTGTCAAAGAACAGGGGTTTGTTGAATACTTTTTGATTGTGTGGGATTACATTCACTATGCAGAAAGTCAGGGCATTCCGGTTGGACCCGGCCGTGGAAGCGGTGCGGGCAGTTTGGTGGCTTATTGTTCTGGCATCACCAAAGTTGACCCGATGAAGTACAACTTGATTTTTGAGCGTTTTATTAACAAAGAGCGTGTTTCCATGCCCGATTTTGATGTCGATTTTTGTATGGATAGACGCGGTGAAGTCATCGAATATGTCAAAAGGCGCTATGGGCAGGACCATGTGGCTTGCATTGTGACATTTGGTTGTATGCAGGCGAAAAATGCCATAAGAGATGTGGCAAGAGTTTTGCGCACGCCAAATCCGGAAGTTATGAAAATCACAAAACTCATTCCAAACAAACTGCCGGATGGTATCAAAAAACCACCTGTGCTCAAATATTATTTTGGCACAACGGGCAAGCCAGAAAATGAAAAGTATATCATCCCAGAACTCCGCGAACTTTATGACAGCGACCCAAACATCAAACGCATTGCCGACATGGCAATCAAACTTGAAGGTGTGCCAAGAAACACATCACAACATGCTTGCGGTGTTTTGATTGCTCCAGAGCCGGTTTCAAACTTTGTACCGGTGGCAAAATCAGACAACGAGCGCGTGACACAATACAACATGATAGAGCTTGAACACCTTGGACTTTTGAAGATGGACTTTTTGGGACTTCGAACTCTAACTGACATCAAAAAGGCGTGTGATTATATCTACAAAGATTATGGTGTGAAGATTGATTTTTACAGTATGGAATACAACGACCCTAATGTCTACAATCTTATTGCCAGTGGAAAGACAGATGCAGTGTTCCAACTTGAAAGTGCCGGCATGAAGAAGTTTATGAAAGAACTCAAACCAAGTTGTCTTGATGATATTATTGCCGGCGTTTCGCTTTACCGTCCAGGGCCTATGGACTTTATTCCAACCTTTGTGCGCAACAAACAAGACCCATCAAAAGTGGTTTATGAGGATCCATGTCTTGAAAGCATTTTGGATGTCACTTACGGTTGCATTGTCTATCAGGAACAGGTTATGAAAATTGTGCAGGTCATGGCAGGATACAGCCTTGGACAAGCCGACAACATCCGTCGTATCATGGGCAAAAAGCAGGTTGACAAAATTGACAAAGAAAGAGAAAAGTTCATCAATGGTTGGGTTGACCCAGAAGGCAAAAAGAGTATCCCTGGTGCGATAAAACTTGGACATGACCCAGAAGTTGCAAACAAGATTTTTGATGAAATGAAAGAGTTTGCAAAATACGCCTTCAACAAGTCGCATGCCGCTGCATATGCCTATGTGGCATATCAAACAGCGTATCTCAAGTGTTATTACGAAGTGGAATTTATCACAGCAATTCTCAATGACCGTATAACAAATGCGGATGACATCAAAAAGTATGTCTCCTTTGCGCGCACCGAAAACATTGAGGTTCTTCCACCGGATATCAACAAGAGTATGTCGGATTTTAATGTTGAAGGAAAGAGCATTCGTTTTGGGCTTGGCGGGCTCAAACATGTCGGAACAGCACTGACTGACAACATTGTTAAAGAACGCGAAGAACATGGAGAATATAAAAATTTTGATGACTTTATCAAGCGCGCAGTCAAACTTGGCATAAACAAAAAAGCCATTGAATGTTTGATTTTGAGTGGAGCATTTGATTGTTTTGGTCACACTCGTTCGCAATATATGGCGGTGTATGAAAAACTTGTTGACAGAGCAAACAAGGATAAAAAGAGCAATCAAATCGGTCAACTTTCCTTCTTTGGTGAGGACAAAATTGTTGATACAACTGATTATCCTGATATCAAGGAATTTAACAAAAAGACATTGCTGAAAAATGAACGCGACATCATTGGCGTTTATATGTCAGGACATCCACTTCAAGATTATGGCAAAAAATTTGAAAATTACACGCTTACTTCTGATATGCTTGCACAAGAGAATGATGATGAATTGTCTGAAAGTGATGAATATCAAGATGATAAATTTACAAGCGAAACCACTTTGCAAGATGGACAACCTTTCATTTGTGGAGGAATCATCACAGAGGTCAATCGCAAGCGCTCCAAGAGTGGCAGAGAGATGTGTTATGTCAAACTTGAAGATTTGAAGGGCACAATCGAACTTACCTTCTTCTCAAATGCGTTTTCAAGATATCGCGATTTACTAGAAGAAGACAATTTGGTGACTGTCAAGGGGAGAATCAACATCCGCGATGGTATGCCACCAAGTGCGGTCGGAGAAGTTGTGTTGCTTTGGAAGGACGAAGAAGAAAAAGAACAAAAGCCAAAGCCAAAAGAACGATTGTTTTTGAAGTTTGACACCAAAAATCCAGATGTTTATAGCAAGGTGAAAAATTCTATTGCCTCATATCCGGGCGATACACAGGTGGTTATAAAGTGTTCTTCGACAAACAAAGCATTCAATTATCAACAACACGTTCGTGTGAACAATTATCTGTTAAATGAACTTCGTGGAATTATTGGGAATGAAAATATTGTGTTTCAATAGGTGAAAAGATGAAAATTTTGATTTTGACAAGCGGTGGCGATGCCCCGGGAATGAATAGATTTATTTGGAATGTGTATAAAAAGTTTAAAAAGCAAACATTTTATGCTTATGCTGGTTTTTACGGGCTTGTAAATAACAAAATTTATCCACTCAAAAATGCTGTGGATAGAAAATTGAAAAATTATGCAGGCACTGTCACAAAATCCTCGCGTTTGCCTGAATTTAAGGAAGCAAAAGTGTTTGCAAAGGGACTTAAAAATGCCAAAGATTTTGATGTGGTCATCATCATTGGCGGAAATGGTTCACAAAAGGGTGCAGAAGAACTTTATAGAAACAATGTGAACACCATCTTTGTGCCTGGAACAATTGATAATGATGTAAACGAATGTGCATACAGCATAGGTTTTTCCACTGCTGTGAAAGAATGTTGCTACACGATTGAAAACACCATGCCAAGCATTGATGCTTTTTTGAATGCCTGTCTTTTTGAAACCATGGGCAGAGAGGATGGTGCAATTTGCAGAGAAGTGGCAAAAAAGGTAAAGGCAGACTTTTGCGTTGCGGATGAAAACGAACTTGATTTTGAAAACATGAAAAAGGTCATCTTGGCAAGGCGTAGAGTTGGAGAAAGTGCCAAAATTGTGGTGAGAGAAAATATCATGGACATTGACAAGATTGCGGAAAAACTCAATCAAATGATAGGTGAGCCTATTGTCAAAACACAGATTGTCGGCAGAACACAAAGGGGTGGAAAACCAACGAAAAAAGAACTTGCCATGGCGGATAAGTTTGCACGCGAGACAGTGCGTTGCATAAAAGACAAGGTCTTTGGTGTGCGCATTTTGGCAGATGAAAAGCACAATGTTGTTGTCAAAGAGTTTTGATGTTTTTCGGCATTAAATTAGAAAAATATCAAAAAAGATATATGAACTTTAAAATTTGCAAAAATAGTGGCATAAATTGCTTCCACTATTTTTTATTTGTTTGAAAATTCTTGACCAAATTTGGATGCTCATCAATCTTTTGTGACAAGACTAGTCAAGCAAAATTTGACAATAGGAAAGTTTTATGAGCGATGAAAAAGTTTGATTGTCATTATCATAATTTTCATTTATAAGATTTTCGAGAGTGGTGTTTGTTTTTTCGAGCAATTGTTGCAGATTGTTCAAAGAGACATTGTTGGTCTGCGTGCCAAAACAGGTGTCAAAGTTTGCTTTTGTTGTCACAGCAAAAGAATAGATGCTGTTGCATTCAAGTTTGGCTTTGGTTTCATCCAAAAGATTGGTATCAAGACTTATGGAAACATCATAAAGTTTTTTGAAAATATCCATTTTTGCTTTCAAGCAATTTGTCAAAATATTTTTCTCATCATTTGAAAAATTGCCTTCAACCGAAATGGTTGAAAGTCCAATACTGACCACCTCGCACTCTGTTCCGCTTGCTTGAAGGTTGTTTTTGACAAGTTCGGCATCATTGAGATTTTCATATATGCTTGAAACCAGAAAAAATTTGCCATTTTGTTCAAACACATACCCAGCACCATTTTGCGCTTGCAGTGGGATTATCTTGCTAGCAAGTTCTTCTTTTTCAGTGGAGTTTGCCAAACTGACGCCATAGACTGTCTGCTCTTCACTGGCGACCACAGCGGTGTGTTGAAAAAGGTTGGTTGCCACGAGTGCGGTGGAGAGTAAATAACCACATGATATGCATGCACAAATGCCCAAAACAACAATCAAAAGTGAAAGAAGAGAAAAATTTTTCATGGTTTATTATATTTGCTGGCAAAAGGACATATGCCATTTAAAAATGTCTTTAAATTTGTTTTTAATTTCGATTTTTCTTTGCTATAATTATTGTATGAAAAATATTTTCAATTTTTTTAAGAAAAAACCAAAAATTGGCATAGCATTTGGCGGTGGTGGAGCGAGAGGACTTTCTCATATTGGAGTGATAAAAGCACTTCAAGAATTTGGTTTGGAATTTGATTATGTTGCAGGCACGAGCGTTGGAAGCATTATGGGCGCTGCCTATGCAAGTGGAATGTCATGGAAGGAAATTTATGACATTGCCAAAAAACTGAAAGTTAAGGATATTCGCACAAACAAAATTTTCTTTATGCCTTCAAAGACCGATGGTATTGAAGATTTGATGAAAGAAAATTTCGGCGATATCAACATTGAAGAACTCAAAAAACCATTTTCTGCAGTGGCGGTTGACATCAAGTCCACCAAAGAAGTTTGCATAAGTCACGGCAACTTGGCAAAGGCAGTGGCAGGCAGTTGTTGTGTGCCGGGATTCTTTCAACCTGTGGTGTTTGGAGACAGACTCTTGTGTGATGGCGGACTTCAAAACACCATTCCAGCAAACATTCCACGCTATTTTGATTGTGATTATGTCATTGCAGTTGATTGCAACAGCACGCGCACCTATGGCACAGACAGCACCAAAGTTTTGGATGTCATTGGTTGTTCTATTCGCATTTTGATGAAGAGTAATGCAGTGAAAGGTTATATGTGCAGTGATGTGATGATTGCTTCAGACAACAAGCGTTTTAAATCGACAAAACTTGATGGTCTTGATGAAATGGTAGAACAGGGCTACAAAAATGCCATTGACATGATGCCAAAAATCATGCAAATCTTTCAGGGTAAAGCAAAAAAGAAAAAACTGAAAGATATTGATGATGATGAAATTGATTTTATTTAGAAAATGGAAAAACTGAAACGAAGACTGAAAAACATGAAAGAAAGTTCCATTGTCAAATGGAATTTTCTTTTGTTGTTGGTTTTGATATGTGCCTTGCTTTTTATAAATCAATATGAAATTCAATATTTTGCCAACGCTTTTTATGATGTGGACAAAAGACCATTGCAGGTGTTTTGGTTGGATGTTGGTCAGGCTTCATCAACACTGATTGTTATGCCAAACAATTCCACAATGCTCATTGACACAGGAAGTGTTGACAGTGAAAGAGAATTTATATCATCGGTCAAACTGATTTTGCAAAGAAACAATCTCAAAGACATTGACTATCTTGTGCTGACACATCCAGACAGTGACCACACAGGTGGCGTGGTTGCGCTTATGGAAAATTTTCAAGTTTACAATGTTTTGAGACCAAAAATTTTGTCCGCCAGTGTGCTGGAAGTGGAAGCGGAAAATTTAAACACCAGCACATCTCTTGTATATCAGGATGCCATAACGGCAATCTATCGCGAGCCAAACTGTCAGGTAGATTTTGTCAATGATGCAATACTGAATTTTGGTGAAACCTATGTGCAGATTTTTGCATGTCAAAACGATGTTTATGCACAGACAAATGATTATTCACCATACATAAATCTCGTAAGTTTCAATCGTTCCTTTCTCTTTTGTGGCGATGCTTCAAGTGACAGGGAAGAAGAATTTTTATCCTCACTTTCGCAGGATAATCAAAATCTTGATGTTGATTTTTTGCAGGTGGCACATCACGGTTCAAAGTATAGTACTACAACAGAATTTTTACAGGCGATAAAACCTGAATACGCTTTCATCAGCGCACAGGACAATTTTCATCCATCTGGTGAAGTTTTGACTCGTCTGCACGAAAATGGCATTACGGATGACAACATTTTCTGTACAAAGGATGATGGCATGATTGCAGTTGGGGTGAGTGATGATGGAAACTTTGTGATAAGGACTCTTTCAAATTTTGTCGATTTGCCTTTGATTGTTGTTTTGGTTTGTTTGTGTGTCTGGGAGTTTGTTGCACTTTATGAAATCAATGAAACTTTGAAGATGAAAAATATTTTTTTGAAAAACAGAAAATTGTTGTCGCACAGCGAATTTTGAAAATAATTGTTTGTTTATCTTTTCAAAAATTTTGTATTAGTTTTCTTTTGTGATAAAATAACACTATGGATATTAGAGGTTTCAACAAAATTGTCATTGTATCTCTGTGTGACAGGCTGACCAAAAGTGTAGGCAAAAAACTGTCACAACATTTGGGCATGATTTTTTGTGACACCAAAGACCTTGTTGAATATGACCTTATTGACAAGAAGGCAGTGGAAAAGTTGTGCACAAAAGAATATCTTGAAAAAGCGGAAAAGAAAGTTGTAAGTCAAATTGCATCATTTGAAAATGTGACTGTGGCGATAAATTATGATTATCTTGTTCATCACATAAATATATTAAAAGCAAAAGGGCTTGTTGTCTTTGTAAATCTGCCGAAAAAATATGTGAAAGAAAAATCAAATGTTGTCAATTTTATATCTTATGATGAGAGAACAAAGACATTAAAGAATATAAGCACACTGACTGTCAATGTCAGAAACACCGATGTTGACTTTGTTTGCAATAAAATTATAACCGAACTTGGAGGAATTTTATGAACATCAATCAAAAAGCAATAAATTATCTCAAAGCACTTTCAGCAGAAACAATCACAAACGCAAAATCTGGACATTTGGGGGTTTCTTTGGGTGCTTCTTCAATTTTGTTTGCGCTTTTCAAGGACCATTACAATTTTGATGTGTCAGACACCGACTTTTTGAATCGTGACAGACTTGTCATGTCAGCAGGTCATGCAAGTGCACTTTATTACAGTTTGCTTTCCATGTTTGGTTTCAATGTCTCTCTTCAAGATTTGAAGGAATTTAGAAAATATGGTTCAAAAACTCCGGGACATCCAGAATATCGCACTACCGAGGGTGTGGAAGTTTCCACCGGTCCACTTGGTCAAGGCGTGGCAAATGCGGTCGGCATGGCAATTGCCGAAGCGGTGATGGAAGAGCGTTTCAACACTGTCGGTTTTGACATCATAAACAATTACACCTATTGTTTTGTTGGTGATGGAGATTTGATGGAAGGCGTGGCAAATGAGGCCATCAGCCTTGCTGGGAATTTGAAATTGAACAAACTCATCTTGCTCTATGACAGCAATCAAGTGACAATTGATGGCTCGCTCACTCTTGCAAACAGAGAAAATGTGGCAAAGAAATTTTCTGCAATGGGTTGGAATGTTATCAAAGTTGCACACGGAAACAGTTATTGGTGGTGCACACAGGCGATTAAGAGAGCCAAAAAGAGCCAAAAACCAACCATTATCATTTTCAGCACAACCATTGGCATCGGCACACAAAAAGAAGGGACATCCGCCGTGCATGCAGAAGTGTTGTCAGAAGAGGAACTTGCCGATTTCAAGGAAGAACTTGGCGTTAAGGAAAGTTTTTTCATTCCAAGTGATGTAAGAGAACTTTGCATGGCAAGCACCAGACGAGGAAAACTCAATCATGAAAAATGGAATCAAAACTTGGCGATGTATTCCAGCACACATCCAGAACTTTACAAATCTCTTCTCGCATTTTTTGACAGAAAGAAAATCAATTTTGAAAGAATAATGAAAAACATCTCAAAATATGATGGACAAAGCACACGCAAAATCAATCACTATGCTTTGAGCGAACTTGCCTATCAGTGCCCACAACTCATTGGTGGAACAGCCGATGTTGGACCATCAAGCATGGCGACAATTGACAATGCTGGCAATTTTTCTGCTGGTTATCGTCGTGGAAAAAACATACATTTTGGCGTAAGAGAACACGCTATGTCAGCCATCTGCAATGGCATTGCGCTCTATGAAGATTTCATAACATTTGATTCCACTTTTATGGCATTTTCTACTTATGCCATTCCAGCCCTTCGCATGCGTTCGATGATGCAATTGCCTGTTATGTCCTTCTTCACCCATGACTCACTTGCTGTTGGTCAGGATGGACCATCTCATCAGCCGATTGAGCAGTTGACGCAACTGCGTGCCATCATTGGAAACACAGTTTACAGACCATGTGATTACAAAGAGTTAGTTGCTGGATATTACACCTGCGTTCGTGGCTATAAGCCAGTGGCATTTGCTCTTTCAAGACAAAACATTCCACATATTGAAAACACATCTTATGATGGGGCACTTTTGGGCGGTTATCTTTTGGAAAACAGTTCTTCAAAACCAGATATTGTGCTTGTGGCAAGCGGAGCGGAAGTTGATTTGGCGGTAAAAACTGCAAAGGAACTTTCAAAGAAATATCAAATTAATGTTGTGTCCATGCCATCCATTGAAGTTTTTGAAGAACAGACAAATGGCTACAAAAACAAAATCATAAGCAAAGATGCCTCACTTGTCGTTGCTATTGAGGCAAGCAATGACACAAAGTGGTATAAAGTGCTGGGAGAAAATGGGGTTGTCTTTGGTGTGGAACATTATATGCGCAGTGGAAATGGCGAAGAAGTTATGGCAAAAGCAGGCTTTACAGTGAAAAATCTTGTCAAGTTTGTTGAAAGCAAAATGAAAGCACAAAAATAGTCATAATTTGACAAAAAAGAGCAATTTTTGTGGAGCAAACATAATCCTTACAACATTATAATATCTATAAGTTGTGAGGATTTTTTATGTTAAAAAAGAGAAGTATTGTTTTGAGTGATGCCACAGGTGACACAAACAAAAAGGCGGTTTTGTCTTTGGAAGAAGATGGCGTGGGGATAAATGGGAGATTGAGACTGTACAATTTTTCTTTTGAGCCTGCCGGAATTTCTTCACTTGGATTTTATGTGGATAAAAAGGTTTACAAGGCAGGATTGACATTGAAAGGTCACATGGTGTATGAGTTTTTTCTTTCTTTGCTACAGATTCCAAACAAGTTTTCATGTGCCGTTGTAAACTTTCAAAATGCACAAGCAACACCAATTTTGTATGGTTCAAGTGATGGAAACCAAGATGACATATATGGAAATATCATAACCGAAATTTCCAATGACAGTTCCGTTCAAAACACCAAAAATGTGCTTGACAAGTTTGGTGTTGATTTTGATGAAGAAGAGAAAAAACAAATTGACAAAGATATTGACAACGCATTGTGTGAGAGTGGAAATTGTACCGAATGTGTTTACAAAAAATATTTTTATGAAAATCACAAATCACAGGAATTTTCACAAAATGTGATGACAGCGCAGTCGGATGAAAAAGAAAATAACGGCTCAAGTTTTGAAAATAATTTTGATGTTATAGATGAAAAAGAAAAAATTCCGCAAGACAGCCAAAAAGATGAAAATGCACAAAAAACTGAATCGGAGATCATCTTTTTTGACAAACTAAAGCCACAAATTGACAAATTGTTTGAAGATAATCCGGTTGAAGACAACTTGCAAAATCTCATTCCAGATTCAAAATGGGTGAAAGTGGAATATGAAGAAGATGGAGATTTTTTTGTGTTTGGGCTCTTGTATGATGACAAACAAAATGTGAGATATGTTTGTTATGGAGTGCCGGCGGTTTTTGATGAAGAACCACCAAAGGAGCTTTCTGGCTATCCAATTTGGCTTCCGCTTGACAGAAAAAATGAAAAAGGTTTTGGTTATTGGTTGACTTATCAGGATGCCACAACAGGCGAACCTGTCAAGGCTATTTTAGATTAAAAGTGAGGACAAATGAAAATTTTGGCATGGACAGTTTTGGCTGTTATCATTTTGATTATTATTGGGCTTGTCTATTATCTTCTTGTGGGGGCGGTGCTCTTTCGTTATGCCTTTTCAAGAAAAAATTTGTCCGCCAGAGTTTTTCGCAAGGACACCGAAAAGCGTTTGAAAGATTACAAGATTGACTTGTGCTGGTGGGACAAGGTCAAGTTTGAAAAGATTAGCACCAAAAGTTTTGATGGTTTGAATTTGGTAGGACATTTTTTTGATGCAGGAACAGACAAAACGGCAGTCATTTTGCACGGATTTGGTGGAAGTTATCACGAAATGCAACCATATTGCAAATTTTTTCACGACAAAAATTTCAATGTACTTGCCGTAGATAACCGCGCACATGGCGAAAGTGAAGGCAGGTGCATTGGCTTCGGGTGGCTTGACAGATTTGATGTCTTGGCATGGGTAAAATTTTTAGAAGACAGAAATCCTGACACAAAAATATTGCTTTTTGGACTTTCAATGGGTGCAAGCGCGGTGCTTTCGGCTTGTGGTGAAAGATTGCCCAAAAATGTGGTGGCTTGCATAGCAGATTGTGCCTTTGCCAATGCTGACAGACAAATTGGTCATGTTATGAGAAAACATAAGATGGTGTTTAAATTTTTTAGGAGACACCTTTACAGTTATACAAAGCGATTGCACGGACTTGATATTTTGCAGGCTGACACACAAAGACAGGTCAAAAATTCGAAAATACCAATTTTGTATATACATGGCAAGGAGGATAGTTTTGTTCCAATTGAGAATTCTAAAATTCTCTACAATGCCACGCCAAGCAATTTGCGGGATAGTTTTTTTGTTGATGATGCCACTCACGCGATGGCCTATTCTGTGGCTGGAGTGATTTATGAGAAAAAAATAAGCGACTTTTTGAAAAGTCGCACAAATTTTTAATTTTCTCTGAAATTTTTCTTATTATTTTTGATTTTTTTAATTCTCTGTAATTTTAACGCGCATAAATCTTGCGAATAAAATATAAATCATTTGTAGAAATGTTGGTAAAAACCGGATATGCTTTGTTTGAAAGTGTGATTTTGTATGAATCAGCAAAAGATATTTTTCGCTTGCCAGTAAAGGCTGTGTTTTGTTCATATTGAATGACTAAATTGCCAAAATACAGTTGGGAGGCATCACGAGAGCATGCAATCATGTGATAGGTGTTCATAGCAGGATTTGAGATGTCAAAATACCATGAATCAAAAGCACCATTGGTTTGCCAAACAACTTTCAATTCTTTGAATGGCGCAAGGTCTGGAAAGTTGTCAATATATCCTATGGCACCATGTATTCCAGTTGTTTGACCGAAATTGAGATTTTCATCTTCGCTCTCATAGTCGAATAAAACTGACCAATCGCTAGAATTTTGGGAATTGTCACCAGAATTTTTGGAAAGAAAAGCTAGTTGTTTTTTGATTTCTTCAATTTCCGTTTCAAGATTGTCTAAATTTGCCATAAAAAACTCCTTTTTGTTTGTATTTTTCACTATTTTACAAGCAGAAAGGAGAATTTTTCAATATTTTATGTCAATTTTCTTTGACAATAGGAGTTTTGCTCTTTTTGATTTTGACTTTTTTGTTCTTCATAAACAGCCATGCAAAAATGATTCCAAGCAGAGCAATTATCACCACAATGCAGGTAATTAGCACTGGATTGACTCCATCCGGAATGATATTTTCTATTGGCAGATAACCATAGAGCACTTCGTTGTCATTGACAAAGGCAATGGCATTGTATTCATGTCCATTGAACACCAAAGTGTTGTCATAGCCCTGATAGAGATAGACACGCTCGCCACTTGCAAGGGTTATATCACTTTGCACAAGAGAATTGTCCTGCATAAAGAAGACATTACATTGTCGTGCGGTTTGTGCATTGAAACTTGGAATGGCAGTGACAACATTGGCTTGTGGGGTCAAAAGGTCGGAGTAGACAAAACCATCTTGCCCCTGAAAATCTATAATCTTGAAAAACACATAACCATTTGAGTTATATTCGACAGGCTTTTCATCTTGCATCTCTACTGACACCTGGGTGTTGTTTGACAGAGTGACAAGTTTTGAAGAAGCAAAATTTGCTTCAGCAAATATGGTTGCTTGATTTGCCGTTATCACATATGTTGACAGTGAAGAATCAGCAAATGCAAAATTGACACTTGCAAACGAGAGACAAAACATCAAACAAATCAAAAGCAAAGATATTTTTTTCATATAACAATTAAACAACTTTTCTGTTTTTATGTCAAGTTTAGAAAGAAAAAAAGGTATGCACATGTGCATACCTTTTTATTTTGCAAGACAATTTTCATTATTTTTTGTTATTTCTGAAGATTTTTCACTTGTTTTGTATGTTGGCTGTCTTTTGACATTTATTTTTGCTCCATGTTCCAACAAATAGCCGGCAAGTTGTTTGTTTTCATTTTGCAACGCGTAGAAAAGTGCGTTTTGAAGATGATTGTTGACAGCATTGACATCGGCTTTGCATTCCACCAATGCCTTGACTACTTCAAAATTATCCATTTTTGTGGCGAAGTGCAATGGGGTGTAGCCATCATTATCGAAAACATTTACATCTGCACCAAGTTCAACAAGACTTTTGATTTGTTGTCCTTTGGTAAACGATGATTTGGCAAATCTGTGTAAGATTGTTTCGCCATTTGAGTTTTTTGTGTTTATATTTACATTATGTTCCAAAAACATTATCAACAAATCACCATTAATCATGTCGGCATCTAAAACAAGTAAAGCCGGACTTGCATCATAGATATCTCTGATTTCCATATCGGCGCCAGAGTCTAGCAAAATTGAAGAAAGCATGGAGTCTTCATTTTGAACTGCAATATGCAGAGGGGTTTTACCCTTTAAGTTTTGTTTGTTTACATCCGCGCCATTCATAATCAAAATGATTGCTAGTTCAATGTCTTGATATAACACTGCATAGTGAAGTGCGGTGTTCTTCAAATTGTCAACTTGATTGATATCTGCACCTTTTTTCAAAAGTTTTTTCACTTGTTTAATGTTTCCATCATGGCAAGCAGACATAAATTTCAAATTGATTTGGTCATGTTTTTCTTGTGTAATACGCATTTTTTTCTCCAATTGATTAGATTATAACACTGCATTTTTGCACTGTCAATAGCAGTTTTTTGAAAAAATAAAAAACACATCAATTGATATGCTTTTATTTATCTTTAAATTCAAGTTCGTTGTTTGGATATTTGTTTACAAATCTTTTAAAAATTTTAATAACGATATTAAATTCGTAATCATCATATGTTTTTTCTAAAGCAATTTCTGCCTGATCAAAACCCACAAAAATATATTTGACATTATCATTATGACAATACCATAAAAATTCATCTAACAAATCTGCATTATAGTGGAAATCATCATATTCTTCAAAATCTGGATTATCCTTTCCATCCAAATCCTTGTAAATTTGAGAATAAAAATCTTTATAACTTTTATAGTTATTTCTGTCAAAAACAATTTCTCTTTCAATCATCTTTTTTCTCCCTTACTCAACCAAATATACAGTGACATTGCCATCCAAATGATTTGGTGAATAGAACATAAGCCCATCATTTGAATAATATAGTCTTAGTGGATTTCTTTTTTTCCCATTTGTGTAATCAATGTCACACTCATACCAAATCCTTCCTTCCTTTTCTGGTAGAATATGTTTATTGTTATAATAAATATCTCCGCCAATCATTTTTCCTGGGGCGAGTTTAGACAAATCTTTTCCTCTGGTCCAACCATACAACTGCTCGGCTTCTTCTTTTGTTATGTAATAATCAGGAAGTTCTCCAAAAGCTTTAAGCCAGACATCAGGGGCAGGTTGCCGTGTTGAGATTGTTCCAACTGCTTTTGTTTCGACATTTGTGTAATAGCAATCACAATGTGGATGTGCAGGAAGTTTCACTTCATTGCCATTTTCATAAATCCTTTTGTTTCTCGCTGGACAATCTTTGCATGGATTTATACAACTGCCACGGTGTTGGTATTGCAAAAACTTTGCTGTTAGGCCACTTGATTTATTTAAAAAGATATCTAAAATTTTTCTAAACAGGTCATCAGAGTCACTCATATTTTAACACATTCTCCATTTATTTGAAAGTTTTTAAAAAACAAAAAGAGATTAACATTGAAATTTTGCGTTTTCAATGATTTGTGCCAACTGTTTTATTTTTGTGATATAAAGTAGTTTTACATAATAAAATACAATATGAAAATTTGGACAATAAGAAAGCACACATTGTGTGTTCTTTTGGTGGGGATAATTTTGATTTGTTCGATTGTCGGTGTTTGCTATGTAGTTAAGGCGACAAGTTCGCCGAAGGCGCAATACACCATTGTGATTGATGCAGGGCACGGCGGAAAGGATGGCGGTGCGGTTGGAAAGACAAGTGGTGTGACAGAGAGTGAACTTAATTTGAAATATTCTCTTCTGCTCAAAAAGTTGTGTCTGGAGTATGGTTTTCGTGTCATTTTGACACGCAGTGACATGAATGGACTCTATTCTCCATTTGCAACAAACAAAAAGAAAAGTGAAATGGAAAAGCGCCGACAAATAATTGAAGGTGCCAAGGCAGATGTGGTTGTGTCAATTCATATGAACAGTTTTTCATCTTCGCAAAGCCGGGGAAGTCAAGTTTTTTATGCCGATAATTCTTCGCAAGGACAAAAGTTGGCACAAAGTGTGCAAGATAGTTTACACAAAAATCTTGATTATGCGCAAAAAACTGCCAAAGTGGGTGACTATTTTGTGTTGAACTGCACAGACACACCAAGCATTTTGATTGAATGTGGCTTTCTGTCAAATCCAGAAGAAGAAATGCTTTTGCAGGAAGAAGATTACCAAAACAAATTTTGTTATGATGTCCTGTGTGGTATTTTGCTTTATTTTGCTTTCGATTAAAACCTGTCAAAACAAGACAGCAAACTTTCTTTTTTGACAACTTTCTTCTCTTGGCTTTTGTGATGAAAGTTATAAAATCAAAAAAGAGGTTGTGATGAATATCAAAATTAACAAATTTTTGCTTCTTTTTTTGCAATTTATCTTGTTTTCTCTCCTGTTTTTTGTGTTGTTTAACGCAAGTATAAATTATGTCATTTTCCCATTTGCTTTTGGAATGTTTTTTGCGCTTGCATGGGCAAATCAAAAAGTATGGCTTTTGGCGATATCTTATATCTTGGCGGGAATTTTGGAAAGTCCAACTCTTGAGCGTGCAATCTGTCTTTTGGTTTGTGTCTTTTGCTTGATTGTCCCATATTTTGTTCATGTGTTGTGCAAAAAGAATATGCGAAAATGGGAGTTTGCAGTTTTTGCCATTTTAAGTCAAACCGCAAATGTGGTGTTTGATGTTATCTCTGGCTTTTCTCCAATTTTGTCAGCGGTGAGTGTGCTTTTGGGTGTGCTTTTTATGTATGCGTGCATAAATATTTTTGAAGCGGTGATTATTCGTGGCTTTACAAACAAATTGACTAGTCTTGAAATAGTCTCGCTCTTTTCCATTATTGCCGCGTTTTGCAGTGGACTTGTCATGCTCAACATTGCAAATTTCAGTTTTTTGAAGTTGTTTATGAGTTTTATCTTGTTGATTTTTGCGTATTGTTCCACTCCTATTTTGACAATGCTTGTCGCTTCAATCGGCGGTATCGGTTCGTTGATTGCCACAAACAATCCAATTTATGTTGCACCTTTTGTCATTTGGGCTCTTGCTGTGCTGTTGTTTAAAAAGAGACATCGCATTTTTATGATTATCTCTCTCATCTGCGTGGAGATTGTCATTGGATTTTATTTCAATCTCTACTCATCTTTTGGTTATGTTGAGATTTTGCCGGTGGTCATCTCATGTGTTGTCTTTTTTGCTTTGCCGAAAAAGTGGTGTGACGAAATTTCAGTGATGTTCAACCTTTCAAAGGATAGACTTGCCATGAAAAATGTGGCAAATCGAAGTCGAGAAATTTTGCACAGGCGACTTGGGAACCTGTCCGACATCTTCAACGACATGAATATCATTTATCGCAATATGCTCAAACAGGGCATGACTCTTGATGAGGTTAAGGTGCTTTTACAACAGGAAATTATGGAGAAGATTTGTTCTTTTTGTCCGGAGCGCAATCACTGTCATCGCACATTTGCCGAAAGCACAAAACAGGTTTTTGACACGCTTATCACCATTGCTTTTGAAAAAGGTAAGGCAACTCTTTTGGATATCCCTTCTTACTTGACTTCAAGGTGCAAACAGACAAGTTCGATTTTGGGTAGCATCAACACCTTGACCGGTCAATATAAAAAATATATGAGCATGGTTCACGATGTGGATACCAGCAAACTTATCATTGCTGACCAACTTCTAGGCATTTCAAAAATCATGACCAGTCTTTCGCAAGAAGTGGAGTCTGTCATTTCTTTTGACACCACGCGGGAGAACAAAATTTTGGATGAGTTAACATATTACAATATCATTTGCATTGATGTGGTGGTGTTTGAAAGAGATGTCTACACGCAGATGGCCTCGGTGGTGGTGCGAAATGAAGATAGTGAAAAACCAAGAATTGTCGATGTGGTCAGCAAAGTCTGTGGACATAAAATGTCGGTGTTTGAGAGTTTTCCTTGTTCCAGACCAGGTTATATGGTTGTCAACCTAAAAACCGCACCAAAGGTAGATTGTCTGTTTGGAGTTTCTCAAAAAACCAAAAATGGTTCAACTGTGAGTGGTGATACCTACAGCATAGTCAAACTTGATGGAGACAAAATCATGTTTGCTATAAGCGATGGCATGGGCAGTGGAAAAAATGCCGAAAAGACCAGTGAAATTGCCATAAGTTTGGTGGAAAATTTTTACAAGGCGGGTTTTGACAACGACCTGATTTTGTCCACTGTCAACAAACTTTTAGCTCTGCACAAAGAAGAAATTTTCAGCGCGCTTGACATTGCAGTTGTGGATGAAAAGAGTGGGCTTGTCGATTTTGTGAAAATGGCATCGCCGAAATCATATATTTTGAGTGAAAATGAGTGCAAGGTTGTGGAAGCAGGGGCATTGCCGATTGGAATAGTGGAAGAGACAAAACCACTCATTAACAAACATGTGATAAGTGCAAGAGATTTTATCATTTTGGTGTCCGATGGGGTCAGTGACAGTTTTGAAAGCGATGAGGAACTTGTTGAATGTATCAAATCAATCAAGACAAAAAATCCGCAGGAGTTTGCAGATGAACTGCTTGAACGCGCGCTTGCTTGCAACAATGGATATGCTGTGGATGACATGACTGTGATAGTTGTAAAAATTTTAGAATTTTAAAAAATATGAAAAATATCGCAAAAAAATCGAAAAAATGCCTTAAAAAGCATTTTTTTTGAAAAATATATTGTTTTTTAATCATTTTTTTTGTATAATACGGTTGAAAAAAATTGAGAAATATTTGAGGGAAAAATGGACGAAATTTTGGATTTTAGCAAAAAGCACAATCTCATAAAGGCCGGCGAAGTGATTGGCGTTGGGGTTAGTGGTGGCATTGACTCGATGTGTCTTTTGCATTTTTTGAATGCACACAGAGAAGCACTCGATATAGAAGTTGTGGCAATTCACATCAATCATGGCATAAGAGAAGAGAGTTTTGATGAGGCAAGATTTGTCTTGCAAAAGTGTAAAGAAATGGGTGTGAGAGTTTACAAATTTTCTATTGACGCTCCAAAAATTGCCAAAGAAAAACACATCAGCGTAGAAACCGCTGCACGAGAAGGTAGATATGGTGTTTTTGATGCGCTTGTCAAAAAGGACATTGTGGACAAAATTGCACTTGCTCATCATCAAAGTGATCAAGCGGAAACAATTTTGATGCACATCTTTCGTGGTTGTGGAGCGGAAGGTGCAAAGGGAATGGACCCTATTCGCGATGGAATTTACATCAGACCTATGCTTCCTGTTTCAAAAGAAGAAATCAACGAGTATGCGTTTTTGAACAACATTGAATATGTTGAAGACCAAAGCAACAAAGACATCTCAATCACTCGCAATTATGTGCGCAATGTCATCATGAAGGACATTCTCAAAAAATGGCCAAACGCCATTGAAGCCATAAACAATTTTGCCACTTCTGTCAGCGAAGATGATGAATATATCAAATCTCGCCTTGACACAAATGCGCTTTTGGTGGATGACAAAATTGTGCAAATGCCATGCAGTTATTTTTCAGGTAGTCCATCAGTTTACAGCAGAATTGTGTTTGAAGCACTCAAACGCATTGGTGTCAACAAAGACATTGAAAGAAAACATTTGGCACTTATCAAAGACCTTGCCATAAACGGCGAAAATGGAAAAAAACTCAA
Source organism: uncultured Clostridia bacterium (assembly GCA_944362545.1). Classification (GTDB taxonomy): domain Bacteria; phylum Bacillota; class Clostridia; order Christensenellales; family UBA1242; genus Caccovivens. Next base: position 87,601 of record CALVTJ010000004.1, on the reverse strand, counting down.
ATTGCCATTTGATATAACAGTTAGCAAGGAATATAACTTTTTGACTTTTGAAAACAACTATGTTGAAAAACCAAACCTTTCTCGCACGCTCAAATGTGAAGAATTTTCTGCTCCAAACTTTGGAACAGTGACCATTAAGCGTGTCAAAACTGACAAACCGAGAGAAGATGGTGCACTCTATTTTGACTATCGCAAAGTGCCAAAGGATGCAAGGTGGCGCTATCGTGAAGAAGGAGATATGTTTGAAAAGTTTGGTGGCGGAACAAAAAAACTTAAATCATTCTTGATTGACAAAAAAATTCCTGTTCGTTTGCGCGATTATATTCCTGTGCTTGCAAGTGGAAATGAAGTTTATGTCATTGCTGGCGTGGAAATCAGTGACAAGGTGAAAGTGGAAAAGGGAGTGCCTACCTGTTTCAAACTCACTGTTGACAAGTCAAAGAAAGAATAAGAAGAAAACTAGTCGAATGAACTGCCTATGCATTACTTTTAAGGATAGTGGGAAATAAACAATTCCACTATTTTTTATGTTCTAAAAATATAAAATCAGATTTTTGTTTATGTAAATGCAAAATTTAGTTGACAACTCCCTCCCCCGCTGTTATCCTGAAAACAGGAGATAATATGGGAAGATCAAAAAGTGTTTTAAAATATTTTTCTGTGAGTGTTTTGGCGATGTTGTTGCTTATGATTTTCTGCTTATTGACAGGATGTGTAGGTAGTCTTTTTCCTTTGCAACAATATGATGATGGACAAATTGGCAAAATAATTTATGCAAGTGATGTAAGCAGTTATATAGAAGGCAAAAATATAATGCAACAAGGAGTCGTTGCAGATTTTCTAGGAGATGATGCAGAAGTTAGCGATGCAATAAATGAAGAAATTTACATTGTTGAAGGCGATGCGGGCAAGGCTGACATTGTTATTCACACAACAAAAGGCGTGGCATATGGCAATGATGCTGCTGTTAATATGTATTATACAAATCAAGGCCCCTTGTATGGTTATGTTGCGATATTGGACTGTTCTCGCATTTTTTCTCCTTTTATCAATGGTCTTTTATTGGGGGAAGATTGTTCTAATGAAAGTTGCACTTGTGGATGGGATCCTGATATTGGTTGTATGTGCACACAAAGTACACCATCTTATCTTTACTTAGATCATCCAATAACGCAGGAGGAAATTGATGCAAATGTTGGATGCTTGGCTTGCTGGACATATGAACTAGCGTCTTATGATGAGAATTCAAATACTTATGAATATACTCCAGTTAACATTTGCAGTTGCACAGCAAAATTTAATGGAGAAGATGTTGCTTATAATCTATTGTATAATCAGATGGTTATGAATCAATATGAGAAAGAAACTGTTATGCCAGCATTTGACGAATTGATTGTTGACGGTTTTGATTTTTCAATCATACATAATATTATTGAAAATCAAGACCTGTCTAGTCTTGTAAATTCTCATTTAAAAGATTCGTCAAATTACAGTTATATGTTTTCCGGAGTCCCTGCAAAGACCATTACATTGAAAAACATTAAAGGACAAGAATATATAAAAGATCTATCTCATGCATTTGAAAATTGCATAAATTTAGAGAAGATAAATTTTGGCAATTTCTTTGATGGCATGAAACCAACTGATTTGAGCAACTTATTCTTTAATTGTCCAAACTTGCATAATATTGATTTGACCGGACTTGATACGAGTTTGGTGACAGATATGTCTTATATGTTTAGCACATATTATACTCATGGCAAGTTGATTGAAGATTGGATGAATACAAGTTTTGAAAAGTCTGTTTTACCATTTGCATATTCCGAAGATTTAAAGGAACATTATACACTGTGTGATTTGGGTGTATTTGGTGATTTAGACAGTTTGGTTCAATATTCAAGATTATATCAATTAGATTTATCTAGAGGGTTGCCATATACAGTCAGAGAAGCATATGAGATTTATTATGGACAAGATTTTGACGCTTATGTGCAGTCGGTTATGGAAAGTGAACAGATGTCTCAAAGTGAAGCCATTCAAACTATTTATGTTGCTGCACTTGATTTTGCCGAGTCGTTAAACAGCGAAAACTCGTGGAGTATTAGTTTGATATCTGACGAAGAATATTCACAACAAGTGGAAGATTTTGTCCCAGTTGGCACATTAAATTTAACAGGGCTTGTCATTGGTGCGGATACCGACATAACCAATATGTTTGGAGAAATATGCAATTTTGCCACAATTCAAACTCCAAAGCAGATCGCTGGAGGCGTTGAGATTGATTTGCCACATCATTATAAAACAGGGGACAGTGTTCAAAACAAATTAAGTTCCGCAAATGCAAATTCGATTTTGACTTATACAGAGGAAGAACTTACAAGTCCACAACAAGACAATACATTATTGTATGTTGTTTTGGGGAGCATTGGAAGCGTGATTATAGTTGCAGTTGCTGTGACTGTTGCTGTTGTTATTATTAGAAGGAAAAAAGACGAGAAAACCTCAATAGACACCGAAGACAACTGTGATAAGAACACGATCAAAGAAGAAAATGTAAAGGACAAGAAACCAAAGAACAGGAAGACAAGAAAAAAGAATGGGGATTAGATTCCTGCAAATTTTAGAAAAAAAAGAATGGTGTAATTTTTACACCATTCTTTTGTTTATAGAGCAAAACTGTAAACATTGCGAAGGGGTTCGCGTGTGACTGCACCATATTTTTGGCAGGCACTTTCAAACAGGATGAAAACTCTGCCGTTTACATATTCAATTTCTTCGCTCATGCTTGGAGCAATCAAATCTTTCAGGAGGTCCGTGCCATCCAGCACAAAAAGTGGAATGTTTGTGTCGGTGTCAAGAGCAAATGTGTCTTCGGTGGCATAGTTTAAAACATTTGTGTAGATGTAGATATGTGAATCAGGAAGAGAATAGGATGTTGAGAGCACAAGTCTGTCTTCGGCAATGACCATTCCTTGCACAAGTGAAGGTGTTGACAGAGCCATAACAGGTGTCAAAGATTCAAGTCCACAAGTGGCTTCCGGATTTTCTGTGGCAATGTCATAACAAAAACTCAATGCTTTGTTTGTTGTGCCATCTGAAGTTTCAATGAAGTGGCTTTCATCAGTGTCATAATTTCCGTCCCTTTGAAATTCGCCAACCCAAAGTCTGTTGTTTTGTCGGTCAACAGTCAAAAAGTCGGCTCCATTGTTGGATTCGAACGAGTCGGTGATTTGAACAGCATCGCCACTTTCTGCTTGCAGAAGTTGTTCGGCAGAAATGCGATTGACTGTGCCTTCTCCTGCTATCCATATGTTTTCATCATCTGTGGCAATTCCGCCGGCGTGACCGGTGTAGACTGTTCTATCTTCATTTATCAGGGTGACAAATTTGACTGTCGCTTGCGTTCTGCCATCAATGACATAAATTCTTGAACCTGAACCATCACTCATATAACCGGAAACAAAAAACAAATTCTCCTGTTCATCATGTGTCAAGCCCTGTGGAGTGAATGATGTGTCAAGTCCCGGAATGGCAAATTCTCTTTTGGTATATTTATAAAAATCTCCATAACTTGTGCCAAAATACCAAAAAATCACAAAAATGCCCAAAACTGCAAACACACAAGCCATCACAATGGCAGTTATTTTTTGTGCCTTGCTCATAAAATCCTCCTTTTTCTTATAAACTGAGTTTAGCATTAAAAAATTTTGTAGTCAACCAAATGGCGTTTTGTTTTTGCATTTTGTTGAGAAATTTGTTTTGTAATTGTTCGAAAATATAGTAAAATAAATTATGGAGGATTTTAGATTTTATGAAAATTGCAATAACCGCAGAAAGTACAATAGATTTGCCAAGAGAACTTTTGGCACAATATGACATAAGGACCATTCCTTACATGATAATTTTGGGGGATAAAGAATTTAAGGATGGAGAGATGTCGCCGACAGAAATTTTTGAATTTGTGGACAAAAATGGCATCTTGCCAAAAACTTCCGCTATAAACAAACAGCAATATCTAGATTTCTTCACCGAACAACTCAATGACCATGATGCAGTCATACACTTTTGCTTGTCGGGGGAGATAAGCAGTGCTTGTCAAAATGCCAAGGATGCGGGGGCAGAACTGAATAATGTTTATATTGTTGATACAAAATCGCTTTCAACCGGCATTGCACTTTTGGCAATTTATGCCAGAAAATTGGCTGAAAAAGGACTTGATGCCAAGAATGTTTTTGAAAAGGTAAGCGAGAGGGTGTCTCATGTTCAGGCAAGTTTTGTGTTGAAAAGATTGGAATATCTCTATAAAGGAGGAAGATGTTCAGCACTTGCATATTTTGGAGCCAATTTGATGCGTATTCGGCCACAAATCATCTTGAAGGGTGGCAAAATGGGCGTGCATAGAAAGTATCGCGGAACAATGGAAAAGGTGGTGCAAAGTTATTGCAGAGACACTTTGGCAGAATTTAATAACCCTGACCTTAATGTCGCATTTTTGACTTACACCACAGCCAACGACCAGATGTTGGAATATGCTCGCAAGGCGCTTAAAGACAGGGGTTTTAAGACTATTTACGAAACACGTGCAGGAGCGACCATTTCCAGTCACTGTGGGGAGAACACGCTGGGAATTTTGTATATCAATGATGGCACTGATGGTCATTAAAAGCAAAATGGGTTGCTGTGAATGGGTATAAATTTGCAAACATAGCACATTATAAAGTCATGAAAAAGAGAAAGAAGAAAAGAAAATTTGAAAGCAAAAATGACCCGCTAGGTTCTTATACCGGCACGCCAAATAAGGACTTTGAAACGCCGGTGCAGGATGCGGATGACTTGTAATTAAAACAATAATTTAATTAATGGGTGAAATAAAAAATGATGGATTATACCCATCATTTTTTAATAGTTATATCTTTGATCAACTTAATCAAGCCCGCTGTGTTTAAGAAAAAATTATTTGGATTTCTTTTTAAAGATTTTTCAATTTCCTCGCGTTGTCTTGCAACTTTATGCATATTTGAAGTAAAAATAGTATTTGCATATTCTCCATCTAAAAATGTAATATAATGGAAGGAAGAAGATTCTTCGCTGTAATTGATAAAGTTATTGATTTCAACAATTTGTTTTGATTGACCACCGCCAATACCTTTCATCGTTTTTAATTCACAAATATAAAATTCTTTATTATGTTTAAAAACAATATCAGGATACTTATCATGTTCAATTTCCCTTGACTTCATTTTGAGATTAAATTTTTCTAGAAAATTGTCAAATAGTTTTTTGTTCCCTTTATCTGGGAGAAAATAATAGTTATCTAATTCAGCATCTGCAATATTTTTGATATGAATTAATGATAATGGCGCTAAAATAGCAAGAACTTTATTTATTGTTGTTTTGCTATTTCTTTTATGAGAATAACTGTCGCAAACTACTTGTAGAATTGAATTGGTATATCCGTGGTTAAGATATAAATCGTGTCTTTCTTGACAATATTTGATAAGCATATTATATATAAATTCTTTTCTTTTATTTTCATCAAAACTTTTAAATTGGCTATATGTGTGGTTATAAACCATAAAGAATTGTGAGAATGGTGTATAATTTATATTTGGTGTTTTCAGCATTATATCAATTATTTCGTCTACGATGGAATTGGTCAACTTATTGCTTTCTTCAGTATTTTGATTAACTAAAACTTTAAATGTAGTTATAAGATCTATCATTCTTTTAAAATTTTTTGTTAATAAATTTTCAGTTGAAGGAGTAGATGGTAGAATTACCATTTTTCTCTCATAAAAATGATCGTTTAAAGTTTCTAAATGTTCTCTAGAATAATTAAAGTATGCCAAATTGTCCATTTTCTCCTCCATCATTGGCTGTTTTGTTATTTATCTTTTTATAAGCAAGTTCAATTATTGCTCTGCAAGTTTTATAGTCCAATCTTCTTCGGCGCTTACCATTTTTCATATTACCTTTAAATGGACTTAAAATTACATCATCTGTTTCTTCTCTTAAATCTTGTAGGATATGATTACACTCATTTATAAGTTCTTGTTGTTTATTATTTTCTACTGTGACATTAATAAGAGTAAAAAGTCGAGAAGAAATTTTAATGCCATTCTTCCAATCATATGAGATGTTATTTTTATAGTCAAATTTTAAAGTGTTATTAGGGTCAGTAGAATCTACACACCTAACAGCCAACCAACCATTAATATCATTAAATGTTAATTTTACCGTGTTTTTGGGGAATAAGCGTAGATTATTGATTGACTGTAGATTGTTAACAATTTTGTCGTTTTTATAAATCAATATATCTGATAAATTCTTTTTTTCACCATCAAAACAAGCGACGATGACTGGTGTTGATGTATCACTAAATGGGTTATCTTCTAAAATGGTTATAGATGCTAAAAGATTTTTATGACGAAAGTTAGAATTGATAAATGATTCTGGAATAATGGCAACAACTTTTTTTTGTGCATTGAGCATATTTGATAAGGCAATTAGATATAAGTCATCATATTGCGAGTTTTCAAAGTATTTTTTAACACTATCGTAAATGCCCTTGCGAGAAGCTGAGTAATTTGATAAATATGGCGGATTGGTTATTATTATTGTATTTTGATTTATAGTTGGTATTTTTTTTAAAGAATCATTTTTTCTCCAGCCTAAGTTAGGATCAATATCTAGTCCGACTATATTTTTAAAACCCAATTCCTTTGCAGAGTTTAATAAATCTCCGTCACCAGCAAAAGGATCATAAACTGTGTCACAATTACTTGATTTTATAAAATCAAGTATTTGTGGCTTCAACCAAGTTTTATCTTTGGTAAAATATTGACCTAAAATTTTCTTTTTTGCATTGACCATAATAATATTATTATCCATGTTTTAATTATATTATATTTATCAAAAAAAATCAATTCTTTGAAACATTCTATTTTCACTTTCATTAAATTAGATTATGATCTAATTAAGATCATTAATGGATGCTTGCTAATACTTGAATTTTTATTGGAAAAGTTGTATGATTGTGACATGAAAGAATTGACAAGAGCACAAGAGATTGAAAGAAGCATAAACAAAAGATTTCGCAAAGGTATTTGGACGAAATTTATTTTGGCACTCAAAAGATATAATCTTGTGCAGGAAGGCGACAAGATTGCTGTTTGTGTGTCGGGCGGAAAGGATTCTATGTTGCTTGCAAAACTTATGCAAATGCTCAAAAGAATAAGTGATGTGAATTTTGATTTAATCTTTTTGTGCATGGACCCTGGTTATAACAGAGCAAATCGAAAACAGATTGAAGACAATGCCAAATTGTTGGAAATTCCACTTGACATCTTTGAAACTCAAATTTTTGACAGCGTGGCAAACATTGAAAAATCGCCATGCTATCTTTGTGCAAGGATGCGAAGAGGATATCTTTACAGCGAAGCACAAAAACACGGTTGCAACAAAATTGCGCTTGCTCATCACTTCAACGATGTGATTGAAACCACCCTCATGGGCATGCTCTATGGCGCGCAAATTCAGGCAATGCCACCAAAACTTCGCTCGACAAACTTTGCCGGAATGGAACTTATCCGACCACTTTATTGCGTGAGCGAAGATGATATTTTGGCATGGAAGAAATATAATAATTTGACATTTTTGCAATGTGCGTGCAGGTTTACGGAGAATCTTTCAAACGAAGAAATTTCCCCATCGGCAAGGTTGGAGATGAAAAAACTTGTTAAAGAGTTGAAAAAGAAGATACCAGAAGTGGAAAATCATATTTTCAAGAGTATACACAATGTCAACGTTGATACGATGGTTGGGCTGAAATATCACGGCAAAACCTTTGACTTTAATGAGATTTATGAGCAGGAAGAGAAAAACTAAAAAGTACATGAGAAGAGAAATTGAAGGGTGATTGATTGTGCTGTTCTTGCCTTTGCAAAAATAGTGAGAAAAGATATTCTCACTATTTTTAATTTGGCAAAGATTTACAATTTGACTATTGACAATTTGGCGGTTTCGTGATAAAATTTGGGGCACTGAATGGGAGACAAATTTTTATGTTCAAACGAGAAAGAAAAGAGAAGAAAATTATCAAAAAAATGAGAAATGATAGAGAAAGAACTCTATTTGCCGTTTTAAAAAAAGGAGAACTTTTGCAATATGCCAATAAGCGCTTTCAGAATGACAAAGAGATTGTGTTTGAAGCGGTTAAAGAAGATGGACTTGCACTTGAATTTGCCAGTAAGCATTTGCGCGATGACAAAGACATTGTGATGAGGGCGGTTAAATCAAATGGATATGCCCTCGAATATGCCAGTGATCGCTTGAAAGACAACAGGAAGGTTGTTAAAACAGCTATAAAAGACAATGGTTTGAGCATTATGTTTGCTAGCAAGCGACTTAAAAATGATAAACAAATTGCCATGCTTGCGGTTGCAAAGCATAAGGGTGCATATAGGATAATTGGGAAACAAGTCCAAAAAGATGCGGATATAGTTTTGCAATTAGTGGACAAGAATTTTGCTTTTGATGACCTTAAAAAGAAGGCTAGAAAGAAACTTGCGAATGACAAGGATTTTATGTCAAAGGCTGTAGAAATAAATCCTTATCTTTTGATGTATGCAAGCGATAAAATCAAGTCTGACAAGGACATTGTGCTCAAGTCTGTGGAAGGTGATGGCCTTTGTTTTGGTTTTGCAGACAAGAGTTTGAAAAAGGACAAAGATTTTGTGCTTGAATGTGCTTTGAAAGATTCTCGTGTGCTTGCCACACTTTATGATGATGACCTTTATGGTATTACAAAAAGGGAAATGGAAAAGATGGGCGTTTCATTCCGTAAATATTCTAATGAAGAAATTGAAAGAGAGATGTAAGATTTTTCAATTATAAAAAAAAGGTAGGCATACACCTATCTTTTTTTGTGATGAATTATTCTTCCATCATGTAATAACTTCCCTCGTGTTGAGTGGCAGGAAATCTTTCGCCTTTTTCAAGGTGAGTGCTTCCGCCATTATTGCCATCACGGTCGTAGGCGACATATTCTCCAGATTCTGGAACTTGTTCGCCAGGTCTGTATTTTTGATTCATTTTAACCTCCCCATATTTAAGGTAAGCAAAAATGAAAAACTTATACAAAGTCTGCACAAAATTTTGCAGTAATAATTTTGAAAAAGTCAAATTTTAAAGAATTTAAAAAATTTTGGAAAAATAAGAAAGAAAGGCTATTTCTTCTTTTTCTTTTTGGCGAGAGAAACTGCAACAGCAAGTGAAACGGTTGCACCAACCATCGGGTTGTTGCCCATGCCAATAAAGCCCATCATTGCCACATGAGCAGGCACTGAAGAACTGCCCGCAAACTGTGCATCACAGTGCATTCTGCCCATAGTGTCTGTCATGCCATAACTTGCAGGGCCACAGCGCATGTTGTCTGGGTGAAGTGTTCTGCCTGTTCCACCACCGGAAGCGACAGAAAAATACTTTTTGTCATTGTCCACGCACCACTTTTTGTAAGTGCCAGCCACAGGGTGCTGGAAGCGGGTTGGGTTTGTGGAATTGCCTGTTATGGAAACATCCACACTCTCATATTTCATTATTTCCACACCTTCGGAGACATCGTAAGCCCCATAAATTTTCACTTTTCCGCGTTCGCCACTGCCAAAAGCAATTTCGCCAAGGATGTTGAGTTTTTGTTCCTTATGGTCAAAGTAGGTGTTGACATATGTGAAGCCGTTCACGCGGGCGATGATGTAAGCAGCATCTTTTCCAAGTCCGTTCAGAATGATTTTGAGCGGAGTTTTTCTGATTTTGTTTGCCGTGTTTGCAATGCCCATCGCTCCTTCTGCAGCAGCAAAACTTTCATGTCCCGCCAAAAAGCAGAAACATTTGGTGTGCTCATCCAAAAGTCTACCGGCAAGTCTGCCGTGACCGAGTCCAATTTTGCGTTCATCAGCCACCGACCCTTTCACACAAAATGCTTGCAGTCCTTCGCCGATTTTTTCAGCATATTCGCTGGCGTTTTTGCAGTTTGATTTCAGGGCAATAGAAGTCCCGAGTGCATAGGCATCAACAGCATTGTCAAAGCAGATAGGTTGGATATCGCGCACAATCTTTTCCACATCAATGCCATAACTTTTGCAAAAATCTTTTGCTTGTTGGATGTCTTTGAGCCCGTTGTCTTTGAGTGCCTGTGAAAGATAGGCATATTTTTTTGTTTCTTCCATGTTTACTCTCCTCTTGGATTGATAAATTTCTTTGCTTCATCAAAGCGTCCATAATGCTTTGTCGACTTTTCAATTGCCTGTGATTTTGTCAAACTTTCATCATTGAGATTTTTGAGAAGAAGCCCAAGGTTGACATATTCATAACCAATCACTTCATCATGTTCATCAAGTGCCATTTTGGTGATGTAGCCTTCGGTCAGGTTGAGATATTTGACACCTTCTTTTTCGGTGGAAACAATGGTGCCGACTTGACTTGTTTTGTATTTGCCCAAATCTTCAAGGCTTGCACCAACTTCCAATCCGCCAAGCGAAAATGCCGATTGACTTCGACCATAGACGAGTTGTTCAAACACATTTTTCATGGCATCGTTGATGGCATCACACACAAGGTCGGTATTTAATGCTTCAAGCAGAGTCTTCCCAACCAAAATTTCTCCAGCCATGGCGGCAGAATGAGTCATGCCCGAACAGCCGATTGTTTCGACCAATGCCTCTTTGATAATTCCATTTTTTACATTGAGCGTGAGTTTGCACGCACCTTGTTGTGGGGCGCAAGTGCCACAACCATGAGAAAAACCAGAAATTTGAGTGATTTCTTTCACTTGGTCCCACTTGCCTTCTTGTGGAATTGGCGAAGGCCCATAGCCATGCATATTTTTTACACAGCAGTTTAATTTGCTTTCTTTTTTCATAATCTCTCCTTCAAAAAAATTATAGCAAAAACTATTCAATTTTTTCAAATGATTTTGCTATGCTTTTTGTCACAGCAAAAAAATTTACAAACAAAGAAAAAATTTGTTATATTTAAATATTATCCACTTCAATTGAAAACGGAAAAACAAATGTTCGAAGCATATAATTGAAAAACTTTTTTCTTTCTTTTTAAAAAGTAAATTTTTGTTTGACAAAAAGTGCAATGGATGTTAAAATCTTTGCATAATCAAAATGGTGGAATGAGAAGAAGTAGGTTTGTTCATTTTCATGCAGAGAGAGATTGGTTGGTGAAAAATCTTTGAATTGGCTGATTGAATTACACTTGTTTCAAGTTTTGCGTCAGGTCCACGAACGGGCATAAACAGGGTTTAAATGTTTGATTAAACCGAATTGGGTTGGTACCACGAACGCACGCTTCGTCCCAAAATTTTGGGTGGCGTGTTTTTTGTTATGAAAAGGAGAGAAAAATGAAAGTTGACACGAGTCTTTTTAGAACACTGAAAGAGCGCGGACTCTTGTATCAATGCACAGATGAAGAAGGTTTGAAAAAAATGCTTGAAAGCGGAAAACCTGTCACGCTTTATGAAGGCACAGATCCGACCGCTGACAGTTTGCACATTGGACACTGTGTGCCATATTGCATTTTGAGAAGATTTCAAAAGGCAGGGCACAAGGTTATCATTTTGATGGGCGGGGCAACCGCTTGCATTGGAGACCCGAGTGGCAAGCAGGAGATGCGCAAAATGCTCACCAAAGAGCAGGTGGATGAAAACATCAAAAAAATCAAAAACACATTGAAGGTTTTTCTTGATTTTGATGGCGAAAATCCAGCAATCATTGTCAACAATGCTGATTGGTTTAAGGGTTATGATTATGTTGATTTCATGCGTGACATTGGTGTGCATTTTAATGTCAACAAGATGATAACAAACGAAATCTATGCCGGCAGATTGAAAGAGGGTGGGTTGACTTTCTTTGAAATGGGATATATGCTCATGCAGGCATATGATTTTGTTCATCTTAACAAGGCTTATGGTTGTACTTTGCAATATGGCGGTCAGGACCAATGGGGTAACATTGTTGCAGGAGTGGAACTTCAACGCAAACTCAACTTTCAAAAGGGCACAGATGTTCAACTTGTTGGTGCAACAAATCCGCTTTTGATGACACCAGATGGCAAAAAAATGGGCAAGACTGAAAAGGGCGCGATTTGGATAGACAAAGACAAAATTTCGGCTTATGATTTTTATCAAGGAGTTTATCAAACGCCGGATGCGTGCGTGGAGATGATGTTTGCACTTTTCACCGATGTGCCAATGGATGAAGTTAGAAAAATGGTCAAAGAAGACATTGTTGGTGCAAAAAAGGTGCTTTCATTTGAAGTGACAAAGTTTGTCCGCGGAGAGCAAGATGCTGTTTTGGCGCAAAAGATGAGCGAAAACTTGTTTGCTCTTGGCGGAGATGATGCTCCGATTGTGAAAGTGAATAAAAGTGAATTTCCAATGATGATTTGTGACCTTGTGTTTAGATGCGGACTATCACAGTCAAAGAGCGAAGCAAGAAGGCTCATACAAGGCGGGGCAATCACATTTAAAGGCGAAAAAGTGGCAAAATTTGACACGCAGGTGTCAGCAGATGAGGCAAATGATGGCTTGCTCAAAAAAGGGAAAAAGAGTTTTGTCAAGGTCAAAGTAGTGTGACTGATTTTAAAACTTTCAAAAAAATAAAACAAAATGTGGAGCGAAAATGGTTCAATTTGCAAAACAGGTGGAAGTGATTGAGAAGAAATCAAGATTTCTTGGTTATCTTTTGCCATGCACAAGTGTCAAAGAAGTGACATCGGCACTTGCGGAACTTAAAAAACTTCACAAAAAAGCCGCACATATCTGTTATGCCTATTCGCTTAAATCACCGTTTTTGGAAAAGGCGGTGGACGATGGAGAACCGGGCGGAACGGCAGGCAGACCGATTTTGTCGGTTTTGCAAAAGAAAAAACAAAGTGATGTTTGCGTTTTTGTGGTGAGATATTTTGGTGGAATCAAACTTGGTGCAGGCGGACTTGTGAGAGCATACACAAAAGTGGCAAGTGAGGTACTGGGATGACAATTACAAAAATCAAACGAATTGCAAACACAAATCGTTTTCACATCTATGTTGATGACAAGTGGAACGGCATTTTTTTGGATGAAATTTTGGCGGTTTATGGTTTGAAAACGGGACAGGAACTTGATGATGAAGAATTTGCCAAAATAAAGAGTGAAAATGACAGAAAAGTGGCGTTTGACATGGCGACAAGTTATATTGAAAAGTATGTTGTCAGTGAAAAAGGAATCAAGGACTATCTAAAAAAGAAGGGCTTTGATTTTAAAGTGATAAATGCTACTGTGGACAAACTGAAAGATTATGGACTTGTCAATGATGAAAGTTTTGCAAAGAACTATTTTGAAACCCTTTCTGCAACCAAGGGTAAGCGTGCCATTGCCAGCAAATTGAAGCAAAAGGGAGTGTCTGCAGAGATAGTAGCAAATTTGCTTGAAAATATAAATGAAGATGATGAGATTGAAAAGGCGACAGCACTTGCTGAAAAATTCGTGAAAAATCGCCAAATTGATGCAAAAATCAAGCAAAAATGCCTTGCACATCTCATTTACAAGGGGTATGATTATGATGTGGCACAAAAAGCAACCAAAATTGCCCTAGAAAACAAAGGAGAAAATGATGATTGGTTTTGATTTGCAGGAAGTTGAACGCATAAAAAACGCCGACCAACTGCTGAAAAAAATTGCACTTGACAGTGAAATTGCTTACATAGAAAGGTTTGTCAAAAACAAAAAAGAAAAAACAGCATCGCTGTGGGCTGTCAAGGAAGCGGTTTTCAAGGCGTTGGATGTGAAAGGTGAGGACATCTCTTTCAAAGAGATAGAACTTTGTCACAAAGAAAACGGTGCGCCATTTGTCAAACTCTATGGCAAGGCAAAGGCGAGATTTGATGACCTGAAAGCCAAAGAAATCAACATTTCAATCTCTCATCAAAAGAGTGTTGTTGGGGCGGTTGTGGAAATTTTGAGATAGGTGTCACATTTGTGGCACTTTTTTGTTTTTATATTTAAAAATTTGCCAATTTTTGCTTATGAATAAAATTTTGTATCTACTTCAAACTAGGTATAAAATCTTGAGAAACAGGAGATAAGATTATGACAAAAAATGTTTATGCCAAATTGGAAAAAAGAGTGGCGGAAATTGAGAAAAGATATCAAAGTCTTGAAAATTTTGTCACAAGCACAACAATTTTTCCGGCAAAACATAGAATGAGAATGGAAGATATTTCTTCCACTTTCAAAGAAATGTCGGCTGTCTATCAGAAACTTGATGATTTGACACTTGCCGACCTTTCTGATTTTCAAAAATTGGCAGGTTTGATTGATGGAGAACACAGTTAAAAGAGGTGAGATATATTTTGCAGACCTAAGTCCTGTTGTTGGAAGTGAACAGGGCGGAGTTAGACCTGTGCTTGTCATTCAAAACAATGTCGGCAACAAATATTCTCCAACTGTCATTGTCTCAGCCATCACCAGTCAACTGTCAAAGGCGAAACTTCCAACTCACATAGAACTATCCTCACAAATTTATCATTTGCCAAAGGATTCGGTGGTGCTTTTGGAACAGATAAGAACACTTGACAAACGCCGATTGAAAGAGAAAATCACTACAGTTGATGAAAAGAAAATGAAAGAAGTTAACCGCGCAATTTTGATTTCACTTGGCTTTGCTGACTAGACTTTAACCTTCTGACAGAAAATCAGTAAAATATATTTAAAACTGATTTTTAATCAGAAAAATTGAAAGAAAATGATTAACATTGATAGGTTTAGATGATATGGTAAAGGAAATAAAAGAGATAATTGAGAAAAGTGATTATTCAAATTTGAATAAGTTTGATATTCATTTTGGTATTTGTGCATATAGTAAGAAATAAATATTTGTGGAGAAATCCAGAATTGGTGAAACAACTTTCACTGATTTTTAAAGTTGATGATGTGGACAGTTTGTCACACAAAATTTATGAGTATGAGAGAGGTAAACAGAATTGATTTGATTATTTTTCTTCAAAAAGACTTTACAATTTGAAAAAAGTGTGCTAAAATTTGTGTGATTAAATTTTGAGGAGAACTAAAACTATGATGATTGAACCGCCTATTGATGAACTCACAAAAAAAGCAAATGGAAACAAATATATTCTTTCTATAATCGCTTCAAAGCGTGCAAAAGAAATTGAAACCACTAGACGCGCCGAACTTGCAACTGCCGACAAAAAAGCCATCAGCATTGCGCTTGATGAAATTTATGAAGGCAAAATCCAGCCAAGCGAGATAAATGATTGATTTGTGAAAAATTTTTGTGATATAATTCTACTGTCAAATGGCAGTAGATTTTTTTGTTTAGGAGCATATTTTGTTTGCAAAGATAATCATTGACCAAGATGCCAAAGCACTCGACAGGGTGTTTGAATATAGTGTTCCACAGGACATGACAGTGGAAGTTGGAGAGAGAGTGATTGTTCCGTTTGGAAAGCGAAATCTCCAAGGATTTATTGTTGGTCTTGAAGAAAAGGCGGAATTTGATGAAAGCAAAATCAAACCTATTTTGCAACGCATTGATGGCTTTGCTGTTATAAAAAAAGAAATGCTTTCTCTCATGTTTTTCATGGCGGACAAGTTGCACCTCAAACTTGCCAGCATTTTGAGATTGTTTTTGCCAAGTGAAATGCGCACCGGTCAGGTCAAAGAACTCATTGTGCGTTATGTCAAACTTGCCAAAAACTTTCAGTCACCATCTGCTCGGGCAAAAAAACAGCTTGAAATTGTGAAATTTTTGAAGGACAACGGAAGACAAAAATTTGCCGATGTTTCAGCCAAGTTTGGTTATGCACCACTTTCTGCACTTGTCAAAAGTGGAACGGTTTTGGTGGAAAACGAACAAGAAAATCGCACGCCCGTGTTTGATGAAATGAAAAATGAAAAGCGGATTTTGACACCTCTTCAACAAAGGGCAGTGGACACCATATGCGAGAACAAAACCTATCTTTTGCATGGAGTGACAGGAAGCGGAAAGACCGAAGTTTACATGAATTTGATTGAGCGCCGACTGGAACAAGGCAAAACCGCGCTTATGCTTGTGCCAGAAATTTCACTGACACCACAGGTGCTGGCAAACTTTAAGGCACGCTTTGGGGACAAGGTGGCACTCATTCACAGTGGGCTTTCTGCTGGTGAGAGATTTGATGAATGGAAACGCATTTTCTTTGGGCAGGCAAAAGTGGTGGTTGGTGCAAGGTCGGCGATTTTCACACCTATTGAAAATTTGGGGATTATCATCATTGATGAAGAACATGAGCAAAGTTATGTTTCCGAGAGCAATCCGCGTTATGATACTCACATGATTGCGGAGTTTAGAAGAGAATATAACAGTTGCACTCTTGTGCTTGGCAGTGCCACACCTTCCATCGAAAGTTATGCCAAGGCGATTGATGGAGAATATCAACTTGTTGAAATGCCGGTGAGGGTAAACGGCATGGAAATGCCAAAAATTGTTGTTATTGACATGCTCATGGAGATGCGACAGGGCAACAATCAAATCTTTTCTATTCCGCTGATTTACGAACTGAAAAATGTCATAGAACAGAAAAAACAAGCCATGATTTTCATAAATCGCCGGGGATTTTCCTCCTTTCAAAGATGTCGAAATTGCGGTTATGTGGCAAAGTGCACAGATTGTGATGTTTCGCTTGTTTATCACAGAGCAGAAAATCGTTTGAAGTGCCATTATTGCGGAAAGAGATACAGGGCACTTGATGTTTGTCCAAGTTGCGGTAGCAAAGATATAAAGCAAGGTGCAATCGGCACAGAAAGAGTGGTGGAAGAACTGCACAAACTCTTTCCGGATGTGCGCATTTTGCGAATGGACAACGACACCACCGCACGAAAGAATGCCCACAGACAGATTTTGAATGAATTTCGAAACACCAAGCCTGCCATTTTGGTTGGTACACAGATGATTGCAAAAGGACATGATTTTCCGGATTGCGTGCTTGTGGGAATTGTGGATGCCGACCAAAGTTTGTATCAGTCGGACTATCGCTCCATTGAAAGAACTTTTCAACTTATCACGCAGGTGGCAGGGCGTGCGGGCAGAAGTTCAATGCAGGGACGAGTGATTTTGCAAACTTACAGTCCAAGGCACTATGTCTATAGATTTGCCAGCAATTATGACTATAAAGGATTTTTCAAAAAGGAAGCAAACTTGCGTAAAGTGACAAACTTTCCACCATATGCACGCATTGTGAGAATTTTGTTTACGCATGAAGATGAAAAAGTTGTGGCACAGGACTGCAAAGTGTGCTATAATAAAGTGAAAGAAATCAAGGAACAATATCCGCAAGATTTTGTCTATTTGGATGTTATGAAAGCGCCACTCAACAAAATCAAAAACAAATTCCGCTATCAAATTTTGATGCGCTTCAAACTCGACAAGGCAGATGAGATTGAAAAGAAAATTTATGATTGCGTGGATGAAAAGTGTAAGAGCAGTGTTTTCTTTGAAATAAATCCAAACAATTTAAGTTAGAGTTTCGAAAAATTATTCACTAGAAAATATATAATAGAAAAATGATAAATGCACAAAAAATTGCGCTCGCAATGTGAATTTTTGAACATTTTGCGTTTTAACACAAAAAAAGGAGAAATTATGGCAATAAGAAATATCGTAATTTTGGGGAATGCCACATTGAGAAAAAAATCAAAACCTGTCACAAGTTTTGATCAGTCTCTTGGCATCTTGCTTGATGACATGAAGGCAACAATGATTGAAAAAAAAGGTGTTGGAATCTCGGCAGTGCAAGTTGGCGTTTTGCGCAGAGCAATTGTTGTTGAAACCGAACCTGGAAAATACCTTGAAATCATCAATCCAGAGATTGTCAAAACAAAAGGCAAGGTTAAGGATACCGAAGGGTGTTTGAGCATACCGGGGTTTTACTGCGATGTGCCAAGACCAAGATATGTCAAAATCACGGCACAAGACAGACACGGCAAAACGTTTGAGTTTGAAGCGGAAGATTATATCGCGCGTTGTGTTTGTCACGAAATTGACCACTTAAATGGCGTTTTGTTTGTCGATTTGACCGAAGAAGGCAGAGAATACAAAAAAGAGCATGGGGTGGAATGATGAAGATTTTGTTTTTTGGAACTCCACGATTTGCCGAAATTATTTTGCAGGGGCTTTTGGACCATCACTTTGATGTGGTGGGAGTTGTCTGTCAAAACGACAAGCCGGCGGGGCGCGGAAAGAAGATGAAAAGCCCACATATTGTTGAACTTGCGCATAATCACAATTTGCCGGTATATCAATTTGAAAAAATCAGGGAACATATTGATGACTTCAAGGCAATGGACTATGATTTGGCGGTGACAGCATCATATGGCAAGATTTTGCCAAAGAATTTTTTGGATATCAAGCCATGTATAAATGTGCATCCATCAATGCTTCCAAAATATCGCGGAGCAACACCAATTCAGTCGGCACTTCTCAATGGTGACACGACCACTGGTGTGACAATCATGAAAACCGAAGTTGGCATGGATGATGGTGATATCTTTGTGCAGAAACAGGTGCAGATTCTGCCGGAAGATGATTATGTTTCACTTCTTGACAAACTTGCAAATGTTGGGCTGGAACTTTTGGTTGACACATTGAAGAAAATTGAAAACGGCACAGCAAAGCGCACACCGCAGGATGACAGCAAGGCAACTTTTGTCAAATTGATTCAAAAAGAAGATGCTCTGCTCGATTTTTCGTGCAATGTTGAAAATTTGGTAAACAAGGTCAGAGCGTTTGCGGAAAGTCCGGTGGCATTTTTCTTTTTAGGGGATGACAGAATAAAAGTTTACAAGGCACGTGTTTTTTCAAAAGAGACTAATGGCAAAATTGGCGAAATTTTATCAACAAAAAAACACTTTCTGATTCAAGCAAAAGATGGAGTGTTTGAAATTTTGAAATGTCAGTCTGCTGGCGGAAAGGTTTTGGATGCTTCTGCATTTTTGAATGGTTATCACTTCAAAACAATGGTGGAGGGCGTATGATTTTGGATATGGCGTATGAAGAAATTGTCGAATATGTCAAAAATCTTGGTGAGCCGGTATATCGCGCAAAACAACTCTTTGAAGGAATGATGTTGGGCAAAAAATTGGAGGACATTTCAAATCTTTCAAAATCTTTGAAAGAAAAAATAGCCAAAGATTATCCAACATTTGAAGTCTCGGCACACCTGAAAAGCAAAGATGGCACGCAGAAGGTTGCACTCAAACTGTCGGATGGAAGCATTGTGGAGAGTGTGCTTTTGAAATATAAATATGGCTACACAGTTTGCGTTTCCACACAGGTCGGCTGTCGCATGGGTTGCAAATTTTGCGCTTCAACTTTGAACGGCTTGCAGAGAAATTTGAGTGCGGGCGAAATTTTGCTTCAAATTTTGTTTTTCAATCATCTTTTAGGTGGAACGCTTAAAGAAAGAAAGGTGACAAATGTTGTGCTTATGGGTTGTGGAGAGCCACTGGACAACTATGACAATGTCGCCAAATTTTTGAAACTTGTGTCATCGCCAGAAGGACTCAACATCAGCCAGCGAAACATCTCTTTGTCAACCTGTGGAATTGTGCCAAACATCTACAAACTTGCCGATGATGGATTTTCTGTCACACTGACAATCTCTCTTCATGCTCCAAACGATGAACTTCGAAAGACAATCATGCCGATTGCAAATGCTTATTCAATAACTGAAATTTTGAAGGCGTGCGATTATTATTTTGACAAAACGGGCAGAAGGATTGAGTTTGAATATTCTCTTATCTCTGGTGTAAATGATGGGGATAAAGAGGTTGAACAACTTGCAAAAATTCTCAAAGACAAGACTTGTCATGTCAATTTGATCCCACTCAATTCTGTCAAAGAAAAATCACTTTTGGGTGTCAGCCGAAAGCGTGCTTATGTCATTGCTGGAAAACTTGTCAAATTGGGCATAAACGCCACAGTTCGTAGAACGATGGGAGAGGACATTGAAGGTGCGTGCGGACAACTTCGAAACCGCATTGGAGGTGCAAATGCGTGAAGGACTTGTGCTGAAGAAACAGGCAGATTTGTTTACGGTGGAGACAAAAGATGAAACGCTCGACACGGTTGCTCGCAAAGTTTTGAAAAAGGATGGAATTTTTGTTGGCGACAGAGTTTTTCTTGATGATGACAATGCCATTTGCAAAATCAAACCACGCAAAAACATTTTGATTCGTCCACCGGTGGCAAACATTGACAGAATGTTTGTTGTTATTGCACCTGTGCCAAAGCCTGATCTTTACACCGTTGACAAACTTGTTTTGTTTTGCAGACTTAATGGCATAGAACCAGTCATTTGTCTAAATAAAAAAGATTTGGATGAAGAATTTTGCAAAAAAATTGAAAAAATCTACAACAAAATTGCGAAAACAGTGATTTTTTCAAGTTTTGATGACAGCGTGCAAAAATTAAAGCGCCTGATAAAAGGTATTTGCGTGCTTGCAGGTCAGAGTGCGGTTGGAAAATCTTCCATCATCAATGCTCTCAAGGGAGAGGTGTTGGCGAAAGTGGACACCTTCAGCAAAAAGATAGAACGCGGAAAGCAAACCACACGTACTGTTCAACTTTTTGAGTTTGGGAAAGATAATTATTTGGCTGACACGGCTGGTTTTTCCAAACTTGATGAAAGACTTTTGGATGTGAAAGAAACCGAAATCAAAAGTTATTATCCCGAATTTTTGACATATGCACAGATGTGCAAATATAAAAGTTGTGTGCATCTGTCAGGCGATTGTGGAGTTTTGCAGGCAGTTAAAGATGGAATAATCTCAAAAGAACGCTATCAAAATTATGTAAAACTCTATGAAACTGTCAAAAATATCAAAAAATATTGATTTTTTTGATAAATATTTGAAAAAATTTTGATAAAAACAAATTTGTTGTTAAAATTGAATTTGGAGGCATTATGAAAAAGAGAGTGGACATTGCTGTGTCAACCGATCCAATTGGAGATTATCAAGACATTGTGGAATATGCAAAGCACATGCAAGGGATTGCAGAATTTTTGCACTGCGATGTTATGAATGAAAATTTTGTCAAGAAAAACACTTATGATTACAATCTGGTGAGCAACATAAATCGCAACAGCATCATCATGCTTGATGTTCATCTCATGGTCAGCGAACCGCTGGTGGATGTGCCAAAGTATATTGAAGCAGGCGCAAACATTGTGACTGTGCATTATGAGGCATTTGAAAACAAAGAGGATTTGGTTAATGTTCTCAAATACATCCAAGATAATCACACTCTTGCTGGGCTTGCTATAAATCCAAAAACACCATTCAAAGATGTTCGTGCTTATGTTTTCAATGCCGATGTTGTGCTTGTTATGGGTGTTGAGCCGGGCGCAAGCGGGCAGGAAACCTTGCCGGAAACACTTGACAAAGTGAAGGAAGTTTATGATTTTAGACAGGCAAACAATCTGCATTTTAAGATTGAATTTGATGGCGGGGTTAATGCTGAAAACGCCAAACTTTTGAGAGAAAATGGTGTGGACATTTTGGTGAGTGGAAGTTATGTCTATAACAGCAAAAACAAAGCTGAAGCAGTGGAAATATTGCGTGGAGAAGAATGATTTTCAACATAAAGATGAAAAAGGGACACAGATGATAAAGACAATTATTTTCGATTTTGATGACACACTTTACACCGGAGCAGTTTGGACAGATTGGTGTGATTATATGAAAGACATCTTTCAGGCGATGGGTGGCAAACGTGAAGAATATGCCCAAATGATGGAAAAGCATGGGTTTGACAGCAAAAATGCCAAGAAAAAAGATTTGGCAGAAGTGGCAAAAGTAGAAGATTTAAGTTTGGAAAAATTTAGAGAATTTTTGGATAAGAACATTTACAAACACTCCACTGAAGATGTCAAGGTGATTGACAACGAGTTTTTGAAAGCACTTTCAAAGGTTTATCATCTTTACATTTTGACAATGTCACCACAAAATTATCTGCATTTTTATATGAAAAAGTATGGCATTGATGAAAGTTCGTTCAAGGGACTTTATTCTGTCGATTTGTTGGAAAAAGATGACACAAAATTGCCTGAAATGAAACTGATTATGCAAAAAGAAAACTGTAAGGCAAGTGAAATTTTGATGGTGGGTGACAGTTTTACAAACGATATTCAACCGGCACAAGAATTGGGCTTTTCTGTCTTGCACTTTGATGGAAATTACAACCATCTTTATGATTATTTTACAAAACATCACATTTTGAATTGCGAAAGGTTTAAAAAATAACAGGCTGAGCCTGTTTTTTTAATGTTATGGAAAGATTTGCAAGTTTTTAGTTTGTCCACAAGATTTTTACGCTTGATTTGTTTAACAACTTTTTCATTTCCGCAAAATTTTCAATTTTTCCAATTTTTGTGTAGGAGTATGGCGTTTTAAATGTTTCATAAAAAACCACAAGACAGTTGTCTCCATATAACATAACATCACCGGCATAGATGGTGCCTACACTTTTTGCGTTGGTTGGAAGAGAGCCGTTTAGATATGAATATTTTTCATTGCCATTCAGTTCTTTCATGTCAAGCGCAATTGGCAAGATGTGCGCAAGAGCATCTGTTGTGGCATTGTTTTCAAGTGCGATTGAAAATGTTTTGTTTGTTATTTTAAGTTTCATCTCTTTTCTCTCTTTATGTTCAAATTTTAACAATTTTTTGTATGTAAATCAAACAAATGAGACAAAAAGCGAGAAAAAATGTTTGCTTGTTTTGTTTTGAGAGTAATTTGGAGTATAATTATTATAATTTGGAGAAAAATGTGGAAGAAAAACAGAGATGTTATTTTGTCATTGACATGAAATCATTTTTCGCATCCGTTGAATGTGCGGAGCGTGGGCTTGACCCGCTGACAACAAAACTTGTTGTGGCAGATGAAAGCAGGGGAGAAAAGACCATTTGCCTTGCGGTTTCGCCAGCACTTAAAGCACTTGGTGTCAAAAACAGGTGCAGACTTTATGAAGTTCCCCAAAATATTGATTTTATCATTGCCAAGCCACGAATGAAAAAATATATTGAATATGCCAGCGAGATTTATGGAATTTATTTGCAATATATCGACAAAAACGACATCCATGTCTATTCCATTGATGAGAGTTTTATTGATGTGACTGACTATCTCAAACTTTACAACATCCGCGCAAAAGAATTTGCAAACAAACTCATGGATGAGATATACGAAAAGTTGCATATTCCTTCAACTGCCGGCATTGGCACAAACCTTTATCTTGCAAAAATTGCACTTGATATAACCGCCAAGCATGCACCAGACCACATCGGATGGTTGAATGAAGAGAAATTTATCAAAACACTTTGGCACCACATCCCACTTTCGGACTTTTGGGGCATTTCGCGCGGAACGATAAATCGACTTGCTAAGTTTGGCATCATCGACATGGCAGACATTGCAAAATGTGATCCTGATTTGCTGTATGAAGAATTTGGTATCAATGCCGAACTTTTGATTGACCATGCTTGGGGTAGAGAGACTTGCCGAATGTCAGACATAAAAAATTATAAAACGAAGAAAAAATCGATGTCGGGGTCACAGATTTTGCCACATAACTATAATTTTAAGGATGCAAAACTTGTTATGGATGAAATGGTTCAAAATGCATGTTTCGAACTTGCTAGCCAACATTTTGCCACCCCGCTTTTGCATTTGTATGTCGGCTATGGTGACAAAAAAGAAGATGGAACAAAAGGTTCAGTGCGCATGTCTGTTTGCACCAATTTGTTTTCGTTTATTGGAAAATATATGGATGACTTGTTTGACAAAGTCGTCAATCGCGTGCGACCAATAAGAAAGATAGGTTATGATTTTGCCGACCTTGTGCCAGACAGTGAAGAATTTTATGACCTTTTTACTGATATGAACAAAGTCAAAAAGGAGAAGAATGCGGTTAAAAGCGTGATTGCCATCAAAGACAAATTTGGCAAAAATGCCGTTTTGAGCGGAATTGACTTGTATAAAAATGCGACACAAAAAGAACGCAACAACATGATAGGAGGACACAACAGTGGAGAGAGTGAAGATGTCTAGGCAGGACAGAGCCAAGCAGTTTGCACCATTTGATGCACTCAAAGGTTTGCACTTGGCACTTAAAATGAAGGAATTTGAACATGAGAGAGTGCAAAAAGGTGATTTGAGTGAAGAGAAAATATTGGATATTTCAAACATCTTGCAAAGTCTCAAAAAAAATGACAAAGTGAGGGTGACATATTTTGAAAATGGTCACAACTTTGACACATTTGGCGCTTGCACATTTGATGTTGAAAATCAATGTTTGGTTGTTGGGCACAAAAAAATACCACTTTTGAGCGTGTTGGATATTGAGATAATCGACTAGAAAATTTTTGTTGCTGTTGTCTTGTTATTGTTGACAAAGTTCGCCACATAGAGATATAATTCTCACTAGAAGGTGAAAAATGGATTGGGCACAAATTTGGAATGATATTGTGACATTTTTTGAAACTAATGCTTGGAACATCTTGATTTTCTTTGCAGTTTTGATTTTGGGCATTTTGATTATCAAACTGCTTCTCAATGTCATCAAAAGAGTTTTAAACAAAACACGTATGGAAAAGATAACAATTGGCTTTTTGTGTGTTATCTTGAAAATTTGTTTATATTTGGTTTTGGTCTTGATTTTGATGAGTATTATTGGCATTGACATCACAGGACTTTTAACAGCATTGTCTGCCATTGTGTTGGCTATCGGCCTGGCACTCGAAAACATCATTGCAAATGCGGCAAATGGTATTGTAATTGTTTCAAACAAGATGTTTAAAAAGGGTGATTACATAGAAGTTGATGGCAAGGAAGGAAGTGTCATTCAAATCAATTTCCTTTTCACAACAATTCTTACATCTGATAACAGACGTGTGACAATTCCAAATTCCATAATAGTAAACAGCTCGGTTGTTGATCATGATTCTGCAAAATCGCGTAGAGTAGACCTCAAATTTAATGTAGCATATGAAAGCGATGTTGAACAAGTGAAAAAACTTATCATTGATTGCATGAAGAGCAATGGCAAGGTTTTGCTTGATCCAGCACCATTTTGCAGGTTGAATGCCCTTGGTTCAAGTAGTATTGAGTTTGTCGCAAGATGTTGGTGTGACAGTGAAGACTATTGGGATGTTTATTATGATGTGTTGGAACTTGTTTACAATGAGTTGAAAAAACATAAAATCGCCCTTCCTTATGAACAAGTTGAAGTGCGTGAACGCAAAGACAGAGTTAATTTGCCATACGACAAATCTGCTTTGCCAAAGAGAGTGGAAAAAATTAGAAAGGCCGACACCAGTCTTGACCTTGAGACCATGAATTTGGGAGCAATTTTCACGAATAAGAAAAAGAAATCCAAGGAAGAAAAACAGAAAGAAAAAGAAGAGAAGAAACAACGCAAAGAAGAGAAGAAAAAATGCAAAGAAGCAAAGAAAACCAACAAACAGACTGTTGCCTCTGCAAACAAAGAGCAGTCAGCAACTGCTATAAAGACAGAGGAGATTGTTGAAGAAGAAAAGAAGCAAACAGGAAATAAACCGACAGAAAAGAAATCTTCTGCAAACAGCAAAAAGAAAAAACAATAAAAAGTAAAAGAAAAACAAGGCAATGATGCCTTGTTTTTTTTGGTAGTCCCAAGGGGAATCGAACCCCTGATTCCGCCTTGAGAGGGCGGCGTCTTAACCGCTTGACCATGGGACCAAATGTCAAATGCTTATTTATTTTAACAAAAATTATGCAAAAAATCAATAAAATTTTGAATAATCATTTTTTTCTTTTTTTTTTGCATACCGCAAAGCATCAAAAAATATGGATGAAAAGATTTGTTTTTATTTGTAAATTATTTAAAAATTTTAAACGATTTTGCTTGTTTTTCTGCTGACAAAGTGCTAAACTAAAAGAAGTTTTGAAAGAGATTGTGGAAGGCAAATATGAAACTTAAAAAGTCGGTAAACAAGTTTTACAAAAAGATAAAACTTATCATCTACAAAAATATGTTTGACAGAATCAAGGACAAGGAAGAAGCTCTTTCTTCTAGTGAATATTTTTGCCTTGAATGTATTTATCTTATGAACAATCCAACAATCACACAGTTTGCCAACTTTTTGGATATCTCTTCACCAAATGCCACTTACAAAGTTAAACAACTCATTAAAAAGGGATTTATCACAAAGGAAAAGTCGGAAAAAGACAAGAGAGAATACTTTTTGAAGCCGACACAGAAGTTTTTTGATTTTTATGAAAACAAAGATGATTATGTTATTGTAAACGATTTGAAACAGACTCTCGACAAGAAAGAGCGCAAGAAAATTGACAAAATCATGAAGATTTTGACCGAACAGGTGGGTTGAAAAAATAAAAAACCGGCATAGCATACTGTCGGTTTTTTGTTGTGTTTTTGTGCGCAAAGTTTAGATTTTTTCAATGAGAGATTTGATTTGATTGGCATAAAAGATTGCCTTGTGTCTATCTGGATATTCCACCATAATTCTTATTTTATCTTCCGTTCCGCTGGCGCGAATCAGCACTCTTCCCGCAGGAGCAATTTCGTTTGAGATTTTGTTTGACAGAGCGGTCACGCTTTCGTTGTTCATAATTTTAAATTTGTCCTTCACCGGAAGGTTGATATTTTCTTGATAGATGAGTTTGGCATCAAAAAGTTGGTCAAGTGTTTTGTTTGTCTTTTTCATTATTTCGCAAATTTTCAGTGCTGTCAAAATGCCATCGCCGGTCTGTGCATAGTTTTTGATGATGATATGCCCAGATTGTTCGCCACCAAGAGAAAGGTTCATTTTGTCCATCGCTTCAATAACATATTTGTCACCAATGTCGGTGCGAATGAGATTGATTTTGTTCCTGTTTAATGCCACCATGATACCACTGTTTGTGTGACTTGTGCCAACAACAGAATTTGCAAACAACGAGTTTTGCGATTTCATGTAGTTTGCCAAAATGTAAAGCAGTTTGTCTCCATCATAGACTTCTCCACTTCCGCTGACAGCCATCACTCTGTCGGCATCGCCATCAAATGCGAACCCGACATCTGCACCTGTGGAAAGAACTTTTTTTTGTAGGCTTTCAATGTGCAGGGAACCACAATTTTTGTTAATTTTTGCCCCATTATGCTTGCAGGCAATTTTGTTGACTTTTGCTCCGAGCATTTTAAAAACGTTTGGTGCAATTTTGAAACTTGCGCCATTGCTGGCATCAAGACAGACAGTCATGCCATCAAATTTGACATCGGTGGAGTGTAAAAGATGAAGAATATATTTCTTTTGAAGAGTGATTTTTTCTTGGTAAGTTCCACCAAACTCATCGGTGTGAGTGGTGGAGAAAAATTCTTCCAAAAATTCCTCTTCGCTGTCCGATAATTTTTTGCCAGAGCAATCAAAGATTTTGATGCCGTTATATGCTGGTGGGTTGTGGGATGCGGTTATGATTATGCCAAAGTCAAACCTTTCACTTTGGGTCAAAAAAGAGATTCCTGCTGTTGGGATGGTTTTGACATCGATTACACTTCCACCACCTTGAACAATTCCTGTTGACACTGCAAGAGTTAAAACATCGGCAGACAGGCGTGTGTCATGACCAATGATGACCTTTGGTTTGTTTTTGATTTGAGTCAAAGCATTTCCAACAGAGAAAGCAATATCGCTTGTCAAGGTTTTACCATATTCTCCGCGTATGCCATCTGTTCCAAAAAATTTAGCCATAAAGCCTCCAATACACACTTATTTATGCACAAAAAATTACATAGGTTATTGTGAAAAGATATATAAAGTCAAAAATTGCTTGCAAAACGATGGAAAATCATTTACAATAAAGAAAGACAGTTTGCATAAAAAGGGGATTTTTGCGATGATTGATAAAGATGGGATAGAAAGACCGGACAAACTTGATGAAAATGTGTTGGAAATCAAGAACACCACAAGAAAGGTTAAGTTTGATGGAACATATAGTTTCAAACCGCGCAACATTTTTTTTCGTATGTGGGCGGCGTTTTTTAGGGCATTGGCTATTTGTTTTTTCAATCCATTCATGGTGTTTAAATATAAGATGAAGACCTTTTCATCCATAGACACGAAAAATTTCAGACACAAGGCCTTTGTTATGACATGCAATCATGTGCATATGCTTGATGATGTCAGCATTGGCACAAATCTGTTTTGTTGGAGAAAAATCTATTTTACCACACTCCAACAAAACATTCAGCGCCCAATGATAGGATTTTTCCTTCGTTCACTTGGAGGAATTCCAATTCCGGCGACAAGCATTTCGGGGATGAAAAAGTTTAATGCCGACCTTTCGGAACTTCTGAAGAAGAAAAAACCTATTCTCTATAATCCTGAAGGTTCACTTTGGCCATATTACAGAGAGATAAGACCTTTCAAGCGTGGCGCGTTTCAAACTGCGGTGAAAAATGATGTTCCAGTTGTGCCAATGGTGGTGCTTTTCAAAAGACAACAAAAGAAAAACGGTAAGTTTGTTTATAATATGAATTTTGCCATTTGCAATCCTATTTTTGCCGACAAGACACTGCCTGATGAAAAGAGTCAATCCGAAAAGATGATGAAACAAGCTTATGATGTGACAAAGCGAGTGGCAGAAGAGTGGTATGCCATTCAAGATTGTGGTTTCGGTGATGAAAAAATAAAGCGCACATTAAGACCAAAAAAAGATTTGTTTTTTGAAGATGATCATTGGATTGTTGTTGGCAAGAGCAAAACGCCAGAAAAGAAGGTAAAAAAAATTAAGGCTGTTCAAAACGCCTGAAATTAAGACAGCATAACATTGCTGTCTTTTTAAATATGTGTAGGAAAACTACAAAATCAGTCAGTGACATTTTTGTTTTGAGCAAAACGCACAGAAAAACGCCTTTGTGTCTTTTTGATAAAACTTTTGCATTTTTGTTGACATAAATTGGGGGATGGAAATGAATAAAAAATATTATGAGGCATACGAGGAACGCTATAAGCAGGTTCATCAATCGCAAAACAAAGCATGGGCGGGAGATAAGCCGAGTCCAACCATTGAAAAGTTGCTCAAAAAATATGGTGCAAATTCCAAGTCATCCATTTTGGAAATTGGTTGTGGAGAGGGACAAAATGCCGTTTGGTTGTTGAAAAAGAACTATAATCTTGAAGCAAGCGATGTTTCTGCAGAGGCAATTCGCTGGTGCAAGCAACAGGCACGACAAGTGGGTGTTGATGAAAACAGATTTTTTGTTATGGACATTTTAAACAATCATTTGGACAAAAAATTTGACTTCATTTTTTCGGTTGCAGTTTTGCATATGCTTGTTGATGACAAAGACAGAAGTGGATTTTTCAACTTTGTGAAAAAACACTTAAATCACAATGGAAAAGCCATTATTGTTGTGATGGGTGATGGAAAAATGACTCGCAAAACTGACACCACAAAGGCGTTTGAACTTGCCGACAGACCATTTGAAAACAGCATAATTCAGGTGGCAACAACTTCCTGTCGAATGGTGACTTGGGAACATTTTTTGAAAGAATTTAGAAATGCTGGTTTGAAAGTTTTGGAACATTTTCTTGATAAGACAATTGCTGGATTTGATGTTTCAATGGTGGCGGTAGTGGAAAAAAGAGAAAGAAAAAGATTTGTAGATTAGAATAAAAAAAGACAGTGCCATAACTGTCTTTTTTTTGAGAAGCAAAAGTTGTGATTATAAAATGACGTAGAAAAGAATGGACACAAATTGGCAGATTGTTCCAGCAAGCACAAACAAGTGCCATATGCTGTGAATATAGCGCACTTTTGAGCCAAACCCGTAGAAAATTGCCCCGACCGTGTAAGCAATTCCTCCGGCAAGCAGCCACCAAAAACCTGCCATTGCAAGATGTCGCATAAGTGGAACAATGGCAATGATGATACACCATCCGAGAGCGATGTAGAGTGTCATACTCAACCCTTTCCAGCGATACATATTCACGGCGTTTAGCACAATGCCCAAAATTGACAAACTCCACACAAGTGCCAAAATGGAATAAGCCCATACCGGTTCTGGAGCAAGTGTGACAAGACAATATGGCGTGTAAGTGCCGGCGATTAGCAGAAAAATGGAGCAATGGTCAAAGATTCTAAACACCTTTTTGGCGCGGTTTCGGCGTAAAAAGTGATAGATTGCCGACATGGTGTAGACAATTATCATGCAAAAACCATAGATATAAATGCTCAAAATGCCGACAGCGCTTAGGTTTTGGTGGGCGAATATCACACCGACCAACAAAAAAATAATGGCAAATCCACCTCCAACAATGTGGGTGACTGCACTGAAAATCTCTTCTCCCTTAGTGAAGTTTGGCAGTGACTTGTCATATTCTTTCTTTTTCTTTTTTTCGACAATAGGAGTTTCCATTCTTTCTCCTTGCAAGAATAATTATAGACAGAATTTTGAGAAAAAGTAAAGCAAAATAGTTAAAAATTTTTAAGTATTTTTGTTTCTGCTAATTTTTTGATAATCTTTTGCATTTGTTTGAAAAGTTGTGCAAAGTTTGATATAATCATTTTATGAAAATCAAAAGTGCAAAGTATCTTACAAGTGTTGTGGATGAGAAAAACATCCTAAAAGATGATATGGTGGAATTTGCATTTGTCGGCAGAAGCAATGTCGGCAAATCTTCTCTTATCAATTGCCTTTGCGGGCAAAAGAACCTGGCAAAGACTTCATCGACACCTGGACTGACAAAGATGATAAACTATTTTCTTGTCAACGACACCTTTCGTATTGTCGATTTGCCTGGATATGGTTATGCCAAAACCGGTCAAAAGCACATTGCAAATTGGGCGGGGCTTATGGAAAAATATCTCACGCTTTCGCCAAACTTGAAGACAGTTTTTGTGTTGGTTGACTGTCGACATGAGCCAAACGACCTTGACAAGTTGATGCTGGAATTTTTGAATTATCATCAAATTCCATATATGATTATTGCCACAAAAGTGGACAAAATTGCCAAGAGCAAAGTTCCGCCGGCGCTGGCAAAGATTGCAAAAACGCTGGGGGTTCGCAAAGAAATTATGCAAGGATTTTCGGCAGACACAGGTTTTGGGAAAGAGCAAATTTTGGACTATATAGGCTCACTTGTTGAGTGATGAACAGATTAGACAGAAGGAAGACCTCGCAAGTGGTCTTTTATTTTTGTGATTGGGGATTGTTTAATTTTGCGTTTTTGATAAAAAATTCAAAATTTCTTCACGAAAACGCTCTTATTTTGTTTGCTTTGCGCTGTGCTGTTTTGCTATAATGGTTATGTTGAAAAACATAACAAAGCATATAAGTTTTAAGGAGATGTTTATGAAAAAATATGTTTATCTGTTTAAAGAGGCTGATGGAAAAAACAAGGCACTCTTCGGAGGAAAGGGAGCAAACCTTGCCGAGATGACAAAGATTGGACTTCCTGTTCCACAGGGCTTCATTATCACAACAGAGGCTTGCACAAAGTATTATGAGGATGGCAAGCAAATCAATGATGCAATAAAAACTCAAATCGAAGAAAAACTTGCTCACATCGAAAAGGTGACAGGCAAAAAGTTTGGAGATGCCACAAATCCACTTCTTGTTTCTGTTCGTTCAGGCGCAAGAGTTTCTATGCCTGGCATGATGGACACCATTTTGAATTTGGGGCTCAATGATGAAGTCGTTGAAGGACTCGCACACCTTACCAACAACGAAAGATTCGCGTATGATTCATATCGCCGTTTCATCCAAATGTTCAGCGATGTTGTTATGCAGCAAGACAAATCAAAATATGAGAGAATTTTGGACCAGATCAAAGAGAAGAAAGGAGTTAAGTTTGACAAAGATTTGACTGCTGATGATTTGAAAGAGATTGTCAAACTCTTCAAAAAACTTTACAAAGAATCTCAAAAAGAAGAATTTCCACAGGAGCCAAAGGTTCAACTTATTGAAGCGGTTAAGGCTGTGTTCCGTTCTTGGGACAACGAAAGAGCAAATGTTTACAGAAGAATGCATGACATTCCATACAACTGGGGCACTGCTGTAAATGTTCAGTCAATGGTTTTTGGAAACATGGGCGATGACAGCGGAACAGGTGTGGCATTCACTCGAAACCCAGCAACTGGCGAAAATGTACTTTATGGCGAATATCTCATGAACGCACAGGGAGAAGATGTTGTTGCGGGTATCAGAACTCCACAACCAATCGCTCAACTTGAAAAGCAAAATCCAGAAGTGTATGCACAATTTGTGGCTATTGCCAAGAAACTTGAAAACCACTACAAAGACATGCAGGACATGGAGTTTACCATTGAAAAAGGCAAACTCTATATGCTTCAAACAAGAAACGGCAAGAGAACAGCCAAAGCGGCTTTGAAAATTGCTGTTGACCTTGTCAGTGAAGGCATGATTGACAAAAAACAGGCTCTGTTGATGCTTGACCCAAAACAACTTGATGATGTTTTGCATCCTGTTTTTGATGAAAAAGCACTCAAAAAGGCAACATTGATTGGCGAGGCTTTGCCTGCTTCTCCTGGTGCTGCCAGCGGAAAGATTTGCTTTACCGCTGAAAAGGCAAAAGCAGAGGGCGGAAAGAAGGGCAAAGTTGTGCTTGTCAGACTTGAAACATCTCCAGAAGATATTGAAGGCATGGCCGCATCACAAGGCATTTTGACCGCTCGCGGTGGCATGACTTCTCACGCAGCAGTTGTTGCACGCGGAATGGGAACTTGCTGTGTTGCAGGTTGCTCCGCACTCAAATTTGCAAATGATGGAAAGTCCTTCACTCTTGGTGGAAAGAAATATAAAGAAGGAGATGTCATCTCTTTTGATGGCACAACAGGAAAGATTTACGATGGCGAAGTTGCCACTGTTGAAGCAAAAATTTCCGGCGAGTTTGCCACAATCATGCAGTGGGCTGATGAATGCAGAGATTTGATGGTAAGAACAAATGCCGACAATCCTCGTGATGCTGGTGTGGCATTCAATTTTGGTGCAGAAGGTGTTGGACTTTGCAGAACTGAACATATGTTCTTCGATGCAGACAGAATCCCAGCAATGAGAGAAATGATTGTTTCAAGAACAATCGAAGAGAGAAAGAAGGCTCTCAAAAAATTGTTGCCAATGCAACAAAAAGACTTTAAGGGCATCTTCAAAGCCATGAAAGGTCGCCCTGTGACCATTCGTTTCTTGGATCCACCTCTCCATGAATTTTTGCCACATGAAGACAATGAAATACGCCAACTTGCAAAGGATATGGGCTTGACATTTGCCGAACTTAAATCAACTGTTGAAAGTTTGCATGAATTCAATCCAATGATGGGACACCGTGGACTTCGTCTTGCTGTGACATATCCTGAAATTGCCGAAATGCAAACAGAAGCGGTTATCAAGGCGGCAATTGAAGTTATGAAAGAGGACAAGATGGATGTTGTTCCGGAAATTATGATTCCTCTTACTTGCGACAGCAAAGAATTTAAGTATGTAAAAGACATTGTGACATCCACCGCTGACAGAGTTTTGGAAGAGAACAAAGTCAACATGAAATATAAGGTCGGCACAATGATTGAAATTCCACGAGCGGCAATCACTGCTGATCAGATTGCTAAATATGCAGAATTCTTCTCATTTGGAACAAATGATTTGACACAGATGACATTTGGTTTCTCACGCGATGATGCCGGAAAATTTTTGGACACATATTATGAAAAGAGAATCTTTGAAAATGACCCATTTGCCAAACTTGACCAAAATGGCGTTGGAAAACTTGTGAGAATTGCCGTTGAACTTGGCAAGAGCACAAGACCTGACATCAAACTTGGCATTTGTGGAGAACATGGTGGAGATCCATCATCAATTGAATTCTGCCACAGAATTGGACTTAACTATGTTTCTTGCTCACCTTACAGAGTGCCTATTGCTCGTCTTGCTGCTGCACAAGCCGCAATCAAATATCCACGCAAGAAAAAGGGTTGGTTTAGCAAGTAATCATAAGGAAGAGCATTTTTCTGCTCTTCTTTTTTTTGTTGTAGGTATGACAAATATATTTTGTGTTATTCATACATTATGATATAATGAAAATATATGGAGAATTTTATGTTTGATGAGATTTTGG
The DNA here is from genome assembly GCA_944362545.1 of uncultured Clostridia bacterium. Lineage (GTDB taxonomy): Bacteria > Bacillota > Clostridia > Christensenellales > UBA1242 > Caccovivens. The sequence goes on along the minus strand of CALVTJ010000004.1, from coordinate 53,389 downwards.
ATAAAGATGAAAAAATTATTGACACAATAAAACCGGATAAGGCTAGATTGCTTTGGGGTTCTTTTGTCAGCAGTCTGCTTGTGTTTGCATTTATTTTGATTTTTTCTTGTATCGCAATTTTTATGCCGAATGTTGATGGAAATGCATCAAGTCCACTTTGGCTTTTGGTTCCTTTGGGAGTTTATGTGCTTTATATAGGACTGGCATTTTTGTTTTTGACTCTTTGGTATCGCAAAACATATTATGCTTGCACAAACAAACGCATTATCATCCGCACAGGAGTGATTGGGGTCGATTTTAAAGCACTTGACTTGCAAATGATTGGAGCAATCAATGTTAATGTTAGTTGGATTGACAAAGTGGTTGGGAGAAATACCGGCTCTCTTACATTTGGGAGTATGTCAAGTCCAATAAATGCACCGGCAAACGCTCAAGGCTATGCTTTTGCATATGTGAGAAAGCCTTATGAAATTTACAAGAATTTGAAGGAAATAATTGAACAGAGCAAACAAAATGCTGAAAAACAGAATTGATACTAAAACCTAGATAAGAGTTTTGACTAGAGGATATTTATAGAATACAATGTTATTATAAAACCTGAGGAAAAGGGCTCCGTGCTTAAGTGTTCTCAGGTTTTTTATTGGTTTAAATGATAGTTGCCTATTTGAAAGGGTAAAATTTTCAAATGGCAGGGAGAGACAATGAGATATCTTTTTTACAATTTTTCAACAATGTTTCATCAGAAAAAAATAGTGGGAATGTATACCACTATTTTTTAAGGTTTATAAATCTTTCATTATTTTTTTCATTCGTTAAGATTTGTGTTATGTTTTTAAACATTTTCATTCAGCACCACATTGCCACACATCACATCAAAGTAAGAAAATGTTTGCAGTTTGTCATCAGGTGTTTTGATTGTGAAAACACTTGGATAGACATCTTTTATTGTGGCAGTGACAGATTCAATGCGTTTTCTGCCACGGTTGATGTTCATCTGCACATTTTGACCTTTCAGGTTGGAAATTTTCAATTTTATCTCATCAAGTCCATAGATAATTTTTCTCATAAAAACTCCTTTTGTTGATTTTTGACAAACAGAAAACTTTTTATTCATTTTTGTTCTAACCTTTCAAATGGGCAAGTATATTATAATAGTTTTTCATTTGGAGGGGTATATGTCTTTTGAAACAAACAAATTTAAGGTAGCAAGGAAAAAGCATCTCGGAACATCGCAATTTTCGGTGGAATGTAATGTTGAAACAAATGTGCAAATTGACAAAATTTTGTCTGTTTGCCACACCGCACAGGCAGAAAATGCTGAAATTTTGAATGGTGTTATAAATTACTCCGGCAGTGTTGACCTCTGCATTTTGTATGCTACGGTAGATGGCGAAATTGGTACACTCAATTCAAATTGTCCATTCACTTCAAAATTTGAAGATGCCGATATTATGGCTGGTGACAAGGTTATGATAAAGGTCGGTGTGGATGATTATTCCATTGATTCTGTCACAGATAACAACATCAAAATCAACTGCACACTCTCGCAATCTGCCGTTTTGATTTGTGAAAGAGAAGTGCCAAACATCATCACAAATGATGAAGATATGTGTGTGCGTGAAGATGAAATGACAGTCTGCACTTTGGTTGGGCAGGCACAGGAAGTGTTTGTGATTGAAAGCGATATCTCAATCAAAGAACCTGTAAGAAAAGTGCTCATGGTGGACAGTTGTGTTGCCGTCAAAAATGTGGAAAGTGGAGTTAATTTTGTTTCTGTCGCCGGCGAAGTTGTCAGCAGAGTTTTGTATTTGACCGAAAATGACCGGTTTGAATCTTCTTATGTCACCGAAAATTTTAAGGAAGAAGTGGAACTTGAAGGCGTGACACGTGATGCAATCAGTGAAGCAGTTGCGTGCATAAGAAGAAGTTCAGTCAAATGTGAAGTGTCTCAAGAAGAAAAGGGTGTGGACATAAAACTGACAATTCCGGTAGAATTGAAAGTGACATCCTATCTTGAAAAAAATGAAATGGTCATCAAGGATATTTACAGCACAGCAAACGAACTTGAAGTTTCAACATCTTCCTTTGATATGACAAGGCAACTGCAATGTGATTATTTTGAGACAAAGATTGATGGAACATTGACTCTTGATGATGACAAACCAAGAGTTGATAAAATCATGTTTGTCGGTGGCTCAAATTTGCAAATCACAAATTCTTATATCAAAGGTGGCGAGGTTTTTGTCGAAGGTGTCAGCAAGACAAATGTTGTTTATCTCAACGATGAGACAAATTCTCTCAACAGTGTTGTGGTGGAAGTTCCATTTGTGGTTTCAGACAAAAGCAGTGCAAATTGTGAAAATCCACAAATTGAAAGCGTGTTTGCGGTGCTTTTCGATGTTGATGTTGTTGTAAAAAAAGGCAGAGAATTTTACTTTGATGCAAAACTTAAAATCAATGTAAATTATGATTGCAATGTTGTTGGTGCTGTGATTTCAAACATCAATGTCGCAGGTGCATATCCAGAGCGTGACTGTGCCATAGAACTTGTTTTTGCAAATGCCGGTCAGTCTGCTTGGGATATTGCAAAGACACTCAAAGTCAATGAACAGACCATCATGCTTCAAAATCCGGATCTGACCTTTCCACTTGAAAGAGATGAAAATGTAATTGTTTATTTTCAAAAGCAAAATTAAAAATGATAAACAAATAAGAAAAAATACCCCAAATAATTGTTAAAAATTCAAAAAAATCGCATTTTTTGCGGTTTTTTTATTGTCTTTTATGCCAAAAATTCGTTTTGTGAAGATTGTGGAGATGAATCATATGAAAGTTTTTTTGTCATTGATAGGAATTGGTTTTATCTGCCTTGCCATTTTTTTGTGCAGTGGAAGAGGTCAAAATGCCACTGCAAATAATGATGACTTTTTGAGAATACACATTGTGGCAAATTCCAATTCTTCTTTTGACAAAGATTTGAAATATAAGGTTAAGGATGTTGTGGTGGATTTTTTAATACCAAAACTTGCAGATGCACAAACAAAAGATGAGGCGGTGTTGGTGGTGTTGCAAAATTTGGATGAAATTGAAGAGGTCACAACACAAACGCTCAAAGAGTCGGGAGCAAATTATGGATGCAAAATCTCAGTTATGAAAGAGAACATGCCTTTGCGTGCATATGATGATTTGGTGCTGGAAGAGGGAATCTATGAATGTTTGAAAATCGAACTTGGACAGGCAAAAGGGAATAATTGGTGGTGTGTGGTTTTTCCTGCTGTTTGTTTTTTGTCATCAGAAAATTCACAAAATTATGTTTATATTTCAAAAATTTGGGAAATTATAAATAGTGTCACACGCTAAAAATCACAAAACAAAAGGAGAAATTATGAAGAAAAAAATTGTTGCAATAACTTTTGCCGTTGTCTTTGCATTTATAGCAATCGGCTCTGGTGCGGTGATTATTTCAAACAATGTTATGCAAAACATTGAGTGTGTTGAAGCCGCATTGACCACATCACAGACTCGCACCGTGCAGGACAAATTGAAGCGTTGGGGGTATTACACCGGCAATGTCGATGGCATTTATGGAACATTGACAAAAAAAGCAGTTAGGTACTTTCAAAGCAAAAACGGGCTTTCGGTGGATGGCATTGTTGGTCCAAAAACTGCGGCGGCACTTGGCATGGCTTGGAACACCACAGATGACAGTTCTGTATCCAGCAGCGACCTATACTTGCTTGCAAAATGTGTTTACGCTGAAGCAAGGGGAGAGAGTTATACAGGGCAGGTGGCCGTTGCTGCGGTTATTCTAAACAGAGTGGAAAGTCCAGATTTTCCAAACACCATTGCAGGTGTGATTTATCAACCATGGGCGTTTACTGCGGTCAATGATGGACAAATCAATCTTGAACCAAACCAAACTGCATACAATGCTGCTCGTGATGCTCTCAATGGTTGGGACCCAACATATGGGGCACTCTATTATTACAATGCAAGCACTGCCACAAACAAATGGATTTACAGCAAAACCACAACTGTGACTATTGGCAATCATGTGTTTGCTATTTAAGGAGTAGGACATGAAAGAAGAGAAAAACATTCAAACATCAAACAAAAAACATCAAAACGAAGATGGCACAAACACTGACAGAAAAAAGCAAAAAATGAGTGATACATATCAAAATTCTGTGCAATCTGGCAGAGTAATTGAAGAAAAAGAAGTGCCAAAAGACACCCAACAGCCAAAGAAGAGAAAACGCTATAAAGGAGCAGTTATTGGATTGTCAATAGCTACAGGCATTTTGGGTCTTTCATCGCTTGGACTTGGCATTGGACTTGGGATTTCATCAAATCAGGCACAGAGTTATTCTATTCAACTTGAAAATATCTACAAGAAAAATTATTACGAACTTGTCGATGCAGTCAACACCGCCGACATGAACATCAGCAAACTCTTGGCATCGAGCAGTGGAGATTATCAAGCAACAATGTTGCAAGATTTGGCACAGGGGGCAAAAGAGATGCAAAGTAGCATTGCTTCACTTCCATTATCTGGTGATAACATCTCTCAAATTGTTAGATTTGTCAATCAAATGTCAGGCTACACGCAGACCTTGCAGAAAAAGGTCTCCGAAGGTGGCGAACTGACTGAAACCGATTTGGACACACTTACACAAATGCATGATGCCTTGACTGAAATGAAACAATTTTTAAATCAAATGTCCGAAAAGATGATATACGGATATAGCATTTTGCAAGCAAGTAGCCAAACAAGTGGAGATTATGATGAATTTTCCATTGACTTTGCTCAGATAAAGGCGGATGATACGGATTATCCAACCATGATATATGATGGACCATTTTCTGATTCTGTTGTAAACCAAAAGATAAAGGGTTTGAGCGGAAACGAAATTTCAAAGGAAGATGCTTACAAAGTGGTGGACAAATATTTCAAGAATATTGCCAATTTGCAATATCAGGGGCAGACCAATGGAAAGTTTGTCACATACAACTTCACACTTTTAAACACCGATAATCAAAAGATTTATGTGCAGGTGACAAAAACTGGAGGAAAGATTTTGACAGTTAGCGGACAAGTTGATTCGGATGTGAAAAATATCTCTAATGAACAAGCAGAAAAAATTGCACTTGATTTTGCCAAAGGGAATGGTGTGGAGGAACCATCAGTTGTGTGGACAGATGAAATAGATGCACAAAAGTATTTCAACATTGTGCCACAAGAAAATGGGGTAATTCTTTATCCAGACCTTGTCAAAGTGAAGATTGATTTGGAAAACGGCAATGTGATTGGCTATGATGCCATGTCATACTTCACAAATCACACAGACAGAACACTGCAGAGTGCAACAATCTCGGCAGATACGGCAAAGGGAAACATCTCATCCACATTTGACATAAAAAATCAAAGATTGGTGCTTGCACCGCTTGATTTCAACAGGCAGGTTTTATGTTGGGAATTTGAATGTGAACGCGATGGGGCAACATACTATTTTTACATAAATGCCAACACAGGTGTGGAAGAAAATATATTAAAAGTTGTCAAGACAAATGACAGTAGCAAACTTATGTAAATATCAATAAATAAATCAAAAAAGTGACAAAAATTGTCACTTTTTTATTTTTTGACATATTTTTATATTGCTAAAATAGTGTGAAAGGATATTTTTCGCCTTATTTTTCTATTTTTTAATTATTTTTTTTAGTTTTTATTTTTTTCTTTAAAAATTTGTTATTTTCCCTTGTTTTTTCTGAATTTTCTTCCAATTTTTTATTTGTTTTTTGTTGGATATTTTCACTTGCTTTTTTCTTTTGTAAAAATGCAGACTTTCCAATCACAATAAAGCCAACACAAATAACCAAAACACTGGCGATGATGCCTGTTGTGGCATTATACATATATGTGTTTTCAGTGCCGGTTGCAGAAAGGAGTGCCACTTGTGTCAAAACTATTGCAAACAAAGAAGAGGCAATGTTGCAACATCTCAAACTGAAAAGCAGGATGTCATCCTTTTTGCGAACTTTCAAAAGATTGTAAATTGCAATACCAAGTTCGACAAAGGAGCAGGCAGCGATGGCTATGGACCAAATTAGACCATAGTCGTAATCGTGTTGCCAGATATAAAGTCCTCCCATGTAAATTCCAAAGGCAATTCCACTTATTGTGAGCAAGATACCGATTATCAATGATTTTGTTTCAATATCAATTTCTTTGTCAACGTTATGATTTGAGACAAATATTTTTTTGCTGAATCCTAAAAGCAAAGTGTAAGCTCCGCTTATGCAATAGATATAGGTTTGCATAAACACACCAAACAAAATTTTTCCGATTGCCCAAAAGAAATTATATAACATTGTGAAAAATGTTATGACTTTGACACGTTTGTCTGGATCTTTCAATGTTTGGATATGGTTTTTTATGGTCATATATTCAATTATACAGATCACAAATAAAAAAATCCACAAATTTTTGTGGATTTTTATTGACACTCAATTATTCTTTGTCAGCATTTGCGACTGCTTTTTCATATTCAGCGAGTATCTTTTCTTTCAGCATTTCTCTGACTTCAGTCTTGATTGGGTGAACGATATCTTTAAACTTGTATTCACCTTCATTGGTCTTTCTGTTTGGCATTGCAATGAAGAGTCCATCTTTTCCGTTGATGATCTTGATGTCATGAACAGCGATAGCATCATCAATTGTGATTGCCGCGAAAGCCTTGAGCTTGTCATTATTGCCGTTTGCGAGTCTGATTCTAATGTCTGTAATTTCCAAGTCTCCATACCTTCCTTTTTTTAGATTAACCATTGCGGTCATAATTATTATATCATAGTTGCAAAGTTTTGCAAAAGATTTTAAAGATTTATCAAAGATTTTTTGAGTTTGAAAATTCTTTTCCTTTTGTCAAAGAATTTCTGCTTTTCATATAACCAAAATATGAAAAAAATATATTTTTTAGGCGTAGGTGGAGTGTCAATGTCTGCACTTGCCATTATGCTCAAACATGATGGGTGGATTGTTGGCGGAAGCGATGAGATGGAAAGTGAAGGCACAAAACTTTTAAAAAATGAGGGTATCAGTGTTGATTTTTCACTAAATCAAGAAAAAATCTTATCAGCGGATGAGGTTTGTTATTCCTCGGCAATCAAACCATGCAACAGACAATTTGTTTTTGCGAAAACTCACAACAAAAAAATGTTGACACGAGGACAGATTTTGGGCAAAATTGCCGAACAATATGAAAAAGTGATTGCCGTTGCAGGTTCGCACGGTAAGACCACGACCACAGCCATGATTTTTCAAATTTTGGGGTATTATGGCAAAAATCCAACTTTGCATTTGGGTGGATTTCGGTTGGAAGATGGAAAAAACTACCACGTGGGTGGAAAGGAATTTTTTGTCACTGAGGCGTGTGAATATTACAACAATTTTTTAAATTTGCATCCATATATAGGTGTTGTCACAAATATTGAAAGAGAACATTTAGATTTTTTCAAGACATTTGAAAATCAAAAAAAATCGTTTGAGCAGTTTAAAAGTCAATCACAGCTTGTTATTGATGATATTCAAACTTTTCATGCAGAAAATCTTTATCATGACAAAAATGGACATCTCTGCTTTTCTCTTTTTGAGGGAGAGAGATGTGTGATGGATTTGAAATTGAAAATTTGTGAAGAGATAAATGCACAAAATTGCATATATGCATATCAAGTGGCGAAAGTTTTAGGTATTGGAGATGAAGACATTAAGAGAGGACTTGAAAGTTTTGAAGGCGTTGAGCGAAGATTTGAGAGAGTGAATAGTCCATTTTTTGATGTTGTGGTGTGTGATTATGCACATCATCCAACGGAAATTGAAAAGGCAATTATCTCGGCAAAAAAGATTTTTAAAGGAAGAAGCCTTGTCACAATTTTTCAACCTCATACATTTTCACGTACCAAAATTTTGCTTGATGATTTTGTTAATGTGTTTGCTGATGTTGATGAACCATTGTTTTTTAAAACTTATTCAGCGCGGGAGAGTGAAAAGGATGGCATGACCGCCGAACAGTTGACAGAAAATGTTAAAAAAGTAAATAAAAATGCCAAATATTTTGAAAATTTTGACACACTTTTTGATTTTTTGCTGACAAAACAAAACGAAAAGGTGGCTTTGTTGTTTGTTGGGGCGGGAGATTTGCCGGCAATTTTAAACAAAAAACATTTTATATCATAGAATGATTGTATGATTTATGTTTATCGCGATGCCCAAATTTTTTATAAGTTTTTCAACAACAAAAGCAATGTGACAGACATCTTTTTGCACGGGTGGGGTTGTGACCATCAAAGTCTTTTGTTTTGTCAAAAGGTTAGCAAAAACAATGCACTGTTTGTTGATTTTCCTCCATTTGGCAAGAGTTCAAAAGTGGTCAAAAATTGGAGTGTGTTTACATATGCAAACATGGTCATATCATTATGTCAGCATTTGAAGATTGAACACTTCAATTTGATAGGTCATTCTTTTGGTGGAAGAATTGCCATTATCATGGCATTTCTGTGCAAACAGGAGACCGACAAGTTGGTCTTGGTGGACAGTGCAGGGTTGAAACCACGAAGGAGTGTTGGTTATTATGGCAATTTGTGGGCTTATAGAATTCGCAAAAAGTTGCATTTGGATGTGTCAAAATTTGGCAGTTGTGATTATCTTGCGCTCGACAGCGAAATGAGAAAGGTCTTTTCCAGCATTGTAAACACTCATCTTGATGATTTTCTGCCATATATTAAGGCAAAAACTTTGATAATTTTTGGTGAGGATGACAAGACCACGCCGATTTACATGGCAAGGAAATTACATAAGTGCATCAAAAATTCTGCACTTGTGATTTTGAAAGAGGCGGGACATTTTTGTTTTATTGACAGGCGTGTGGAGTTTTTGAACATTTTGTGTGATTTTTTAGAATAAAAAGGAGAGTAAAATATGTTTGTTTTGTATTCATTTTTGATGGCAATTTTTGTGACCTGTTTGGATTTGTTTTACATAAAGACCTTTCAACTTGAAAATTATGATTTGAAAAGATATTGTTTGAAAGCAGAGTCTTTTGATTTTGCATTTGGAACAAAAACCAAGTTAAAATTCACAAATCGTGTCAAAAGATTGGTTTTTGCAGATTTTTTACTGAAATTTGTGATATTTTTGCTTTTTTATGGGTTGATTGCAAATTTTTGGGTTAATTTTGTGCTGACAATTTTTCTTTTGATTTTAAGTGAATTTTGGGTTTGTCTGTCCTTTTTGGTTATGCTCCCAGTGGAAAATGTGATAAAGAACAATTTTATCAAAAAAGCAAAGAAAAAACTTGAAAACTCAAATTGCAAAAAAATTGCCATCACTGGCAGTTATGGAAAAACATCGACAAAAAATATACTATATCAAATTTTAAAAGAAGAATTTGATGTCTGTGCCACGCCACAGAGTTTCAACACACCTATGGGCATTTGCAAAACCATTCTTGAAAACTTAAAGGAAACTGATGACTTTTTGATTGTGGAATATGGTGCACGACATATTGGAGATATTGACTTCTTGGCAAGGACATTTGGTGTGGACTTTGGCATTATTACACCAATTGGAGATTGCCATCTTGAAACTTTTGGTAGTATTGAAAACATTGAAAACACCAAGTTTGAACTTTGCAAACGGACAAAAAATCTGGTCATTTTCAATGGCAGAAGCAAGTCAAGCAAAAAATTGTTTGAAAGATTTGACCAGAAAAAATATCTCGTATGTGAGGAAAACAGTTTTGCTTATGCGAGAAAAATTCGATCAACACTTGAAGGTTCAAAATTTGAAATGGTGATAGATGGAAAAAGTTTTGAGTGTGAAACAAAATTGATTGGAAAATCAAATATTGACAACATTGTCTTGGCATCGGCGATGGCATATCTTTTGAAAGAGAGCATTTACAGCATCCAAAAAGCGATAAAAAATCTCAAGCCAACACCGCACAGATTGGAACTTGTTTCTGGCAAGAGTGTCAAGATAATTGATGATTCTTACAACAGCAACTTCGATGGGTTTAAACAAGCGCTTGAAGTAATCTCTCATTTTGAAGGCAGAAAGATTGTCATCTCTCCGGGCATTGTGGAACTTGGAAACAAACAGGTGCAGACAAATTTTGAAATAGGCAAACTTGTGGCACAGGTGGCGGATATTTTTGTGATCATGAACAAAACCAATCAGCAAGCGCTTCTTTCTGGAGCAAAACAGGGTGGAATGCGGAAAAACCAAATCTATTTTGCTTGCAACAGACAGGAACAGAAAAATCTTTTGAAAAACATCATAAAAATTGGAGACATTGTTTTGTTTGAAAATGACTTTCCTGACAATATAAAATGAAAAATTGATATGCACGATGCGTTTTTTGAACATTTTTGTTGTTTTGTTTGTCAAAATTTGTCTTTGTTGCATATAAAATAAGCGACAAATTTGCATAAAATCAAGGGGAATTTATGAAAGAAAAAACAATACTAATTTATGGTGGGAAAAGCGTTGAACATGATATTTCTATTATCACAGCCATGCAAGTTTTGAGATTTTTGCCAAAGAGTGTGGATATTTTGCCGGTCTACATGGACAGAAATGGAATTTGGTGGACCGCAGAAAATTTGACTGATTTGACAATCTATTCCAATTTTTCAAAACTTGCTTGCAAGCAAAAACAGGTGACATTTGTCCTGGGAGAGAAAATTTTGCTGGAAAAGAAAAATCACAAGTTTGTGCCAAAATGCAAAATAAAACAAGTTCTCAACTGTTGCCATGGAAACATCGGCGAAGATGGCTCTCTTCAAGGAGTTTTGAAAGTTTGTGATATTTCATCAAATTCTTCTTCAGTGACAAGTTGTGCTCTTTGCATGGACAAAAGTTTTGCCAAAGATGTTTTGAAAGCAAATGACATTCCTTCTGCTGAATATGTTTATTTTCGCAGATGCGCATTTGAGCATGAGAGCACAAAAATCTTGAAAAAAATTGAAAGAGAGATTTCCTTTCCGCTTGTTGTCAAGCCATCCTGTCTTGGTAGCAGTATTGGCATATCTGTCTGCCACAAAATGGAGGAACTCCTTCCGGCGATTGAACTTGCGTTTGAGTTTGATGATAAGGTGCTAGTGGAAAAGATGGTGCAAAATTTGAAGGAATTTAACTGTGCGTGTTTTGCCTTTAAAAAACATCTCTTTGTGTCCAATGTTTTCGAAGTGACAAACAAAAAAGAAATTTTTTCATTTGATGACAAATATCTCTCCACTTCACAAAAATCCAAACAAGCGGAACTAGGTTTGGCAAAGAAAATTCAAGTTTTGACAGAAAAAATTTACACACTTTTTGATTGCACAGGCGTGGTGAGAGTGGATTTTTTGTTTGATGAAAAAGAAAAAACTCTTTTAGTTAATGAAATAAATTCCATTCCTGGTTCTCTGGCATTTTATCTTTTCAAAGATGTCACATTCAAAGATTTGCTTATGTCGATTTTGGAACAGGCAGAAATTGATGTAAACGAAACAGAAAAACTTGTCACAACTTTTGACAGCGATGCGTTAAAAATTTTTGATGATATTGCACAAAGTATAAAAAAGTAGGTGCAAAATTTGTCACATTCTGTCTTGTTTTGTCTTTGCCACACTTTTTGATTTGCGATGATATTAAAATAATGTGAACAAGGAGAGATTATGCTTTTAAAAGAACTTTTGAAAGACACAAAAATTGTGCAAAATAATGATGTTGATATTGAAAAAATTGAAGCAAAAAATTTGAGTCGTGACAGTCGAAAAACGGGTCATGGAGATGCTTTCTTTTGTCTGACAGATGATTATGACAAGGCATGTCAAAGATGCAAACAGGCATTTGAAAATGGTGCAAGTGTGGTTGTGAGTGATTTTTCGATGCCATTTGAAAGGACACTGAAAGTGGATGATTGTCGTGATGTGTTTGCAAGAGCGTGTGCAAACTTTTATGAACGCGCATGTGACAGATTGAAGATGATTGGCATCACAGGAACAAATGGCAAGACCACCACATCTCATGTAATTGCACAGATGTTGAAACGCAATGGCAAAAAAGTTGGAGTCGTTGGCACGAATGGTGTCTATTTTTCTGGCAGGCGTTTTGATTGTCCGTTGACAACGCCCGATGCCGACTTTTTGCACAAAACATTTTTGGAAATGAAAAATGCTGGGGTAGAGTTTGTGGTCATGGAAGTTTCTGCGCACGCCATCGACCAAAAAAGAATAAATGGCATAAATTTTGATGTCGGTGTGCTGACAAATGTGACACAGGACCATTTGGACTATTTCAAAACCTTTGATGTTTACGAAAAAACCAAACTCGACTTTTTAACAAAAAAGCATTGCAGGTTTGGAGTGGTTTGTGCCGATGACAAAAGTGCGAGAAAACTGCTTGAAAATGCCGATATTCCGCTTGTCACATATGGACTTTTTTCGCCTGCCGATGTCTTTGCAGTGGATGTGGATTGTTCTTTGAATGGTTCACATTTTGTTGGAAATGTCTGTGATGAACTTGTGGAAATAAAGACCAATTTGATTGGACAGTATAATGTCTACAACTGTCTTGCTTCGCTTGCGGTTTGTCAGCACTTTGGACTTGACAGCATGGCACTTGCACGCGGACTTAATTTTATCAGTCCTGTGGAAGGGCGTTTCAATGTCATCAATCTGACAGGAAAGTATATTGTCATCGACTTTGCACATTCTCCTGACAGTTTGAAAAATGTTTTGAAAACCGCCAGGATCTTGAGTGATGGGCGGGTGTTTGTCGTGTTTGGATGCGGTGGAAATCGTGATAAGACCAAAAGACCGCTTATGGGCGAGATTGCCGAAAAATTTGCCGATTTTGTGTGTCTTACGGATGACAATCCGCGCATGGAAAATTCGTTGAATATCATAGGTGACATCGAGCTTGGAATGCGCAAGGCGCACATGGTGGAACCTGACAGAAAAACTGCCATCAAAAAAATGATTGATTTGGCAAAACCGGGTGACATTGTTCTTATTGCAGGCAAAGGCGCAGAGAAATATCAGGAAATTGGCACAGAAAAAAGACCTTACAATGATTTTGAAACGGTGTATGAAATTTTTCAAGAATCCAATCCAATAAGAAACAGAAAAGGCAGAGATTATGATGGTTGTTAAGTTTTTGTTGTGTGGGCTTTTGTGTTTGGTCTTTGCCAGCATAATTGCTCCTATTGTGCTTTGGTTTTGCAAAAGACTCAAAGCATCGCAAAGTATTTTACATTATGTGGACAAGCACGCATCAAAAGAAGGCACGCCAACAATGGGTGGACTGGTCTTTTTGTTGACATTGATTTTTGCATCCTGCTTTCTTTTTGAATATTCCACTTTTTTGGCATGGTTTGCTCTTGCTGTGACATTTTGTTATGCTCTGCTCGGGTTTTTGGATGATTTTTTGAAGGTTCATTTTCATCACAATGAAGGACTGCGACCTTATCAAAAAATAGTGGGACAAGTTGGCATTGCTGTCATTGTGGCAGTGTTTGTTTATCTGTCTGGACGGACAAGTATCTCGTTTTTCTCATGGAGTTTTGATTTGGGCTGGGGTGTCATTCCTCTTGTCATGTTGGTGCTTGTCGCCACCGCAAACAGTGTCAATTTGACAGATGGACTTGATGGACTTGCAGGCGGAGTTAGTTTTGTCTATATTTTGTCCTTTGGTGTGATTTTGGCAAGTTTAGGTTCTGATGAAATGTCAAATCTTGCCATGCTATGTTTTGGACTGTGTGGCGGGCTTGCTGGCTTTTTGATGTTCAATTGCTTTCCGGCGAAAATTTTTATGGGCGACACAGGTTCGCTGGCACTTGGCGGATTTATTGGTGTGGTGGCAGTTTTGAGTGGATTGGAACTCCTTTTGCCAATCATGGGTGTTATGTTTGTGCTTTCTGCCCTTTCGGACATCATTCAGGTTTTGCATTATAAACGCACAAAGCACCGAATTTTTCTTATGGCACCACTTCATCATCATTTTGAACAAAAAGGAGTGCATGAAAATCGCATTGTCACAGTATATATAATTATAACAATGGCGGTGTGTCTTGCTGTGCTTGCAGTGTGGTTTGCTGTTGTGATTTGATGAAGGATTTTTATGAAACTGAAAAACAAAAATGTTCTAGTTTATGGACTTGGCGACAGTGGGCGCTCGGCAATCAAACTTTTGCGAAAACACAATGCGTATGTCAGTTTTTTTGATGATGATGTGCATTTTTATGACTATGTCGGCTTTGAAAGGCATCCGCAGGAAAAGGATTTTGATTTGGTGGTTGTAAGTCCCGGAGTTAAGTGTCTGCATAATCAAATTTTGGAGAAGTTTGAAAAAAGAAACATCCCAATCATTTCCGAACTTGACCTTGCATATCTTTTTTGCAAAGGCAAAATTGTTGCGGTCACCGGCACAAATGGAAAGACAACAGTGTGTATGCTGACAAACAAAATTTTGAAAACTGCAGGTTATAAAACTTTTTTGTGTGGAAACATTGGATTGCCATTTTCGGCAATTTGCGAAAAGACAACCAAAGACAGTGTAGTGGTGTGTGAGGTGAGCAGTTTTCAACTTGAAGCAAGCAGATTTTTTCGTGCTGATGTGGCATGCATAACAAACATAAAAGAAGACCATTTGGACAGGCATGAAAATTTTGAGAATTATCGCGCTTGCAAAGGAAAAATTGCACAGCATTTGAAACGGAATGATGTGCTTGTGTTAAATCTTGATGATGATGAAGCAAAAAGGATGATTTTACACAAAAACTGTCAATTTTTCTCCAAGCAGAAATTGAAAAAAGGTGTTTATGTTTTCAAAAACCAAATTTTTGTCAATCGCAAACCTATTGTAAGTCTGAATGACATAGGACTTGTGGGAGAAAAGAATCTGGAAAATGTTTTGGCAAGCGTGAGTGTATGTTCACATTTTAAAGCCACACCACAAAATTATTCCTTTGCACTTGCTCATTTTGCGCCAGCATCTCACAGAATGCAGGTGCTTGGAAAACTTGATGGTGTCACTTTTGTGGATGACAGTAAAGCAACAAATGTGGCATCCACCATGGCATGTGTGGAAACATTCAAAAACAAGAGTATTATTCTGCTTATGGGTGGGCAAGGCAAAAATATTGAATACTCAAAACTGTTTTCTTTAGGTTTCAAAATCAAGCAAATTGTCTGTTTTGGACAGGATGGAAGAAACATTGATGAATGTGCAAAAAAGTTTGGATATGAGAGTGTGTATGTTCAAAAATTTGAACAGGCAGTGCAGTTTTGCAAACAAAAATCCACAAACGGAGACTTTGTTTTGCTCTCTCCAGCATGTGCAAGTTTTGATGAGTTTTCTAGTTTTGCAGAGCGTGGCGAAAGGTTTGAAAGTTTGATTTTTGGTGATAAAGATGAAAGTTAAAACAAAAAAGAAATTGTTTGTGTCGGAAAAATCCAAGTTGTTTGACAAGAGAGAGATTGCAGTCATTTTGTTGGTGCTGTTTTTGGTCGGTTTTGGATGTCTTATGGTCTACAGTGCAAGTTGCTATTCTGCCGAACACCGTTACGGCAATCAATTTTTCTTTCTTTTCAAACAACTATTCGGCGTGGCACTTGGCATTTTTGCTCTCTTCTTTTTTGCGTTTTTTGATTATCACATTTTGAAAAAATTTAAGTATTGGGTTTTGCTTGCCAGTGTCATATTGCTCATTTTGGTTTTTGTGCCAGGCTTTGGCGTGCAAAGCTATGGGGCAAACAGATGGGTGAATTTTTTGGGTATTTCCATTCAGCCATCAGAACTTGCAAAATTTGCGCTAGTTTTGTTTTTGGCAAGTTATCTTTCCGAACAACATGAGAAAATCAAGACATTTAAAGGACTTCTTCCGCCACTTGCCGTTGCAGGACTTTTGTGCCTTTTGGTCATCATAGAACCGAGCATGAGTGTGACTATGTGTCTAGCACTTGTCACTTTTTTCATGCTTGTCATGGGCGGAATCAAAAGGAAACACACTCTCATCTTTTCTTCAGTTGCAGTGACAACAGTGCCAATTTTGATTTTGGCGGAGCCATATCGTTTGCGCAGACTCTTTGCTTTTCTTGACCCTTGGTCATCGCCACAAGGAGAAGGCTTTCAACTTATTCAATCACTTTACAGTCTTGGCAACGGTGGGCTTTTTGGAGTTGGATTGTTCAATTCCAGACAAAAATATCTTTTTCTGCCATTTGCAGAGTCGGACTTTATCTTTTCAATCATTGGCGAAGAATTTGGCTTTGTTGGTTGTGTTTTGCTGATGGCGGTCTTTTTTGCCTTGGTGTTTTTGCTTTTCAAAATCGGCTTAAATGCCAAGGACAGATTTGGATGTTTGCTTGCCTGTGGTGTGGCAATTGTCATTGCAGTGCAGACACTTTTAAACATAGCGGTGGTGACAGGTTCAATCCCGCCAACAGGACTTCCACTTCCATTTATTTCAAGTGGTGGAACATCCGTGGCAGTCTTTATGGCAGGTGTCGGGGTGGCACTGTCGGTGAGTCGTCATAGCAGGTAAATTAAAAAAGAATGCTGTCAAATTTAAACACAAACAAACACACAAAAATTTTATGCTCATATAATGATTTTATGGAAGAAAAATTGTTGGTTTACGGTGGCAGAAAATTGCATGGTTCTGTCAAGGTTGATGGTGCAAAAAATGCTTTTTTGCCAATTATGGCAGGCTGTGTTTTGTGTGATGGAGAGATTGAACTTGAAAATTTTGTACATCTTTTAGATATAGAAAATATGCGTGAGATTTTGAAAACTTTAAACATCAAAACTCACTCAAACGACAGGCAACTTTACATAGACACAAGAGAGATTCAAAATGCAAAAATAACACATGAGCGCACGCAAAAAGTGCGTGCTTCTATCTTTTTGCTCGGACCTCTTCTTGCAAGGTTCAAAAGGGCGGTAATCGCCTATCCCGGTGGTTGCAACATCGGTTCAAGACCGATTGATTTGCATCTTGGTGCTTTCAAAACGCTCGGCGCAAAAGTGCTGGAAAGACACGGCTACATTTTTTGTGATGGAACAAACTTGAAGGCAGGCAATGTGATTTTTGATTTTCCAAGTGTTGGAGCAACCGAAAGTGTGATGATGTGTGCATGCTTGCTTGAAGGTGAAACGGTGCTCAAAAATGTAGCAAAAGAGCCGGAGATTGTCGATCTTCAAAACTTTTTAAATGCTATGGGCGCACATGTCAGCGGTGCGGGTGAAGATGAGATAAGAGTCGTAGGTGTAAAAAAAATGCATGGAGGAAATTTTCATGTCATGCCAGACAGAATTGTTGCGGGAACTTATCTTTTGGCAACTGCTATTTGTGGCGGGGATATTGTGGTGGATGGAGCGATTTTGAAAGATAACGAAAGTTTGGTGTCGTTTCTTAAACAAACCGCTTGCCAAATTGAAGTTTTTGATGATAAAATAAGATTGAAAGCAGACCAAAGGTTGTGTGCTATTCCAAAAATTGAGACACGACCATTCCCGTTTTTTCCAACCGATTTGCAATCGCAGATGATGGTTTTGCAGGCGGTCAGCAGTGGCGTTTGTCTTTTGCAAGAAAATGTCTTTGAAAATCGCTTTGCGGTGGCAAGCGAACTCAAAAAAATGGGTGCCGACATTGTCGTCAAAGACAGAACTGCCCTTGTGCGTGGTGTGGAAAAATTGTATGGTGCAGATGTGTTTGCCAGCGACCTTCGAGCAGGGGCAAGTTTGGTGCTTGCAGGACTCAAGGCGGAAGGCTACGCAACGGTTCACAATGTTCATTACATAGACCGCGGTTATGAAAAAATTGAGGAAAGATACAAACTTTTGGGTGCAGACATAAAAAGGATAAAAATTGAGTAAAAAACTTATCATCACACTTTCGATCATTTTTGCAGTTGTGGCAGTGGTTCTCATTTTGATGTGGACATTGTTTGGTTTGTCATCGGTCAGTGTCAGTTTGCAGTCCACAACAGAGAATTTGACTGTGAGCGAAGATGAGATTGTGGAAGCCGGAGAATTTCGTTATGGCGCTACGGTCTTTTTTGAAGGGAAGCAAAAATCTATCGACAAGATTTATGATTATGCCAGTGTAAACGAAAATTTTGCATATATCAAAGTGGTAAACATTGAAACGGTCTTTCCAAATCGCTTTGTCATTCATGTGGCAGAGCGTGAAGAACTCTTTGCCGTGGAATATCAAGATGAGTTTTTGATTTGTGACCATGAATTTCGCGTACTGAAAATTTTGGACAACTTTCAATCGGTACAGGGGCAGGAGATTCTGTTGGAAGGTTTAGTTGTGCGAAACGAGAGTGTTAGAGTTGGAGATTTTTTGGAGATTGGACAAGAGTCCATGAAAAATTTTTATAGTGTGATGCTTGAAAACAACCGCACTCTTGCACAACAACTTGGAAAATTTGAAAAAATGGCACTTTCGACTTATCAAGATGAACTGACACAAAGAGAATACACAGCACTGACATTGACAACCTATCAAGGCAGGACATTTGTGATAAACAACATTGATTTTGCTTTTTCAAACAAGGTGCAACTGATGTTTGCGGTGGAGAGTTCCATTTACAATCAGAATGTCGATGATGATGGAAACATTCTCTCTTCGGATGGCGAGCCGATTTATGTTGTCAGAACTGACAGTGGAGAATATATGAACTTTGACAGCACTCAACATACGGAAGAGCAAAAAATTGCTCTCACATATGACCTTCTGCAAAATTGTTGCATCAAAGTGGACAATTTGACACTGACAGATTTTGTTGACCGAACAGAAAATGATATTTATTATTCGTTTATGGAAATGAACTAATTTGAAAATTTAAAACAGATGAAAATGGACAAAATAAAAGTTGTAAATTTCCTTGACAATTTGAAAAAAAAGTTTTAAAATCTTGCATGAATTGTCGTTGAAGGGAATGTTGACAGAAAGGTTTGCAGAGAGTTTGTGGCAGGTGAAAACAAACAACACGATTTGTCAGTTCCATCCCCGAGACATTTGCGAAGAGCAGAGCCGACTGCATGGCGCAATTTGCAGAAAATGAGTGGGACAAAAGTCCAAAAAGAGTGGCACCGTGGTGTTTTTACATCATCTCTTGAAAGAATTTTTCTTTTGATGAGATGATTTTTTGTTTTTAAAACTCACATCAAAAATTAAGTCAAAAAGGAGAAGAGAAGATGATTGACATAAATTTGATAAGAACAAACAAAGAATTTGTGAAAGAGAACATTCGCAAAAAGTTTCAAGATGAAAAACTTGTGCTTGTAGATGAGATTGAGAGCATGGACAAGCGTTTGCGTGCAGTCAAACAGGAGAGAGATGAACTTCGTGCGCAAAGGAACACACTTTCATCGAAGATTGGCATGCTTATGAAAGAAAAAAAACTTGAAGAGGCAAATCAAATCAAAGAGCAGGTGCGCAAAAACAACGACCGCATAAGTGAACTTGAAAAAGAGGAAGAAGAACTCAACGCCAAGATAAGAAAAGACATGTTGGTCATTCCAAACATCATTGACAAGAGTGTGCCAATTGGCAAGGATGACAGCCAAAATGTCGAACTTGAAAGATTTGGAGAACCAAAAGTTCCAGACTTTGAAGTGCCTTATCATGCCGATATTTTGGAACGCATTGATGGTCTTGACAAAGACAGTGCCGGCAGAACAAGCGGAACAGGTTTTTATTATCTCATGGGGGATGCGGCAAGGCTTCATGAAGCGATGATTGCCTATGGGCGTGACTATATGATTGACCACGGCTTCACATTTTGCATTCCACCTTTCATGATAAGAAGTGATGTGGTTGATGGAGTTATGAGTTTTGCTGAAATGGAAGCGATGATGTATAAGATTGAAGGTGAAGACCTTTATCTTATTGGCACAAGCGAACATAGCATGATTGGAAAGTTTAAGGGGCAAATCATTCCTGAAAGTTCTCTGCCAATCACGATGACTTCATATAGCCCATGCTTTAGAAAGGAAATTGGCGCACATGGTCTTGAAGAGCGAGGACTTTATCGCTTGCATCAATTTGAAAAGGAAGAGATGATTGTCATTTGCAAACCAGAGGACAGTATGAAGTGGTATGACAAAATGTGGAAGTTTGCAGTGGATATCTTCCGCAATATGAATATACCTGTGCGTACACTTGAATGTTGCAGTGGCGATCTTGCCGATTTGAAGGTTAAAAGTTGTGATGTTGAGGCATGGAGCCCAAGACAGAAAAAATATTTTGAAGTTGGCTCTTGCAGTAATCTTGGCGATGCACAGGCAAGGCGACTTGGCATTCGTGCAAAGGGTGAAAAAGGGACTTACTTTCTGCACACTTTAAACAACACCGTTGTGGCTTCTCCAAGAGCATTGATTGCCTTTCTTGAAAACAATGTTCAGGCAGATGGAAGCATTCTAATTCCAAAGGTGCTCCAACCTTACATGGGCGGAAAAGAAAAGATTTTGCCGAAAAAGTAAAAATTTGTCAAAAAGCAGAGAGAAATCTCTGTTTTTTCTTTGTCAAAGCAAAAAAAGATTTTGAGTTTTTGAAAATTTTGTTATAATGTGAAAAAGGATGAACATGAAAAACTTGACAAAAAAGATTTCTTTGATTTTGATGACAGTGGCACTTGTTGCTATGGCATTTTTTGTTCCTACATTTTTTGGCACAGAGAGTGCTTCGGCAGACCTTTTGGATGACAATATAACTTACAATTCAGTTGAAAAAGAGATTTCTATTTCCGACAAAAAGGTTTTGGATGTGACAGAATATATCACGGTCACATATCAATATCCAAATATAAATGTCGGCATTTCTCGAAATTTGTCAAAGGTCAACCGTATAACTCGAATTTGGCAGGGAAAAGAATATGTCACCACCACGGTTAGCAATCTTCACCTTGAAAATGTGATGATAAGAAGTGAAGGCGGGCAGTTTGAAGATGAATACAATTTTGTTTCGACCGATGAAGATTATTTTTATATAAACACCGGTGCGGATGGCGATTATAAGTATGGGACTTACACCTATCAAATCAAATATCAATATGACATGGGTGATGACTTCATAAGTGCTTTTGATGATTTTACATTTGATTTGATGGACTATGGTTTTGCAAGCCCTGTGGAAAATTTTTCCGCAACTGTGACACTTCCAAAGACTTTTTTGCAAGAGGGGCAGTCGATTGAAGATGTTTTGTCCTTTCGCACAAGAGGACTGGAGCCTGTTTTAAATGAAGATGTAAATTTTTCCTATAATGAGCAAACTTTGACCTTCTCCTGCAGTGCATCAAACTTTTGGACGGGAGAGGGCTTGACCGTGCAGTTGATTTTGCCGAATGGTTATTTTGATGCATATTACACGCCGGATGCACTCTATTGGATTTGTTTTGCACTGGGCATTGTCGCATTGATTGTGCCGATGGTGGTCATTTGGCTCAATGGTAAAAAGAGAAGAGAAGTGGTGGTCACACCAGAATTTTATCCACCAAAAGGATATTCTCCACTTGACATTGCAAGAGCATATCGCGGAAAAATCAAGTCAGAAGATTTTGCTTCCCTTGTCATCTTTTGGGCAAGCAAGGGCTATGTTTCCATGAAAACTGAAGAAGATGATTCTGTCACAGTGACAAAACTCAAAGATTTGCCAAGGCCGGAACTTGATGACAGACTTTTTGAGTCAAAGGCCATGGAAAAGAATTATTTTGATACCCTTTTTGCAGGTGGTGACACGGTCACATTTTCGCAAAGTCAAAAGGCGAAACGCGATGTGCAAAGCGCTGCTGAAAAACTTTACAAGATTGAAAAGAAAAAAGAGAAAAATTTGAGAACTCCACGCATCGTAATCGCAGTTTTCTCCATTCTTCCACTTTTGTTGTTTATCATCTGGAATGTCGTTTTAGGTTGGGGACAATGGGCAATGATGGTGATGTTGTTATTTCCAATCATTGCCATTGTTGCGGCACTTTATCTTGATGCCCCGCTCTTTTTCAAAATTTTCTGGTCGCTTATCTTTGGAGGAATTCCTCTTGTGATGCTTGCGTGGTCGCTGTCAAGCAGTTATGACCTTTTGTATCTTTGCTATGTGCTGTCTGTCATTTTTGTGCTGTCAAATTGTTCGGGTTTGCTTTTGAAGGCTAACTCCAAGGAAGAACTTGAAGACATGGGCAAAATTTTGGGTTTTAAAAATTTTCTTGTCACTGCCGAACTTGACCGCCTTGAGATGCTTATCAAAGACAATCCAAACTATTATTATGACATTTTGCCGTTTTGCTATGTCTATGACATAACCGATGTTATGGAAGAAAAATTTGACAGTCTTCATGTTCCAAAACCGGAATATTGCGGGAACAACTCCGCAGTGGCATTTGGCATTCTTCTCGGCCATTCCATGCACAGTTATTCCATAAGACCTGTCTCAACTACATCTTTTCGTGGCATTTCAAGTGGTGGTGGCTTTGGTGGTGGAAGAGGTGGATCATTTGGAGGCGGTGGAGGCGGTGGCGGAAGCCGTGGAAGATAAATCTCCGTTTGAAACACTTTCAATTTATGCTCTGATTATACAAAATCAGCAAACTTATATACAAAACGCATCCCTTTGGGATGTTTTTTTTTCGAAAAAATTGTATAAAAAATGTATAATTATAAAAAAAAGTAAATTTTTATGAAGAAAATTGTTTTTTGTTTGACATTTTGTCTAAAAATGTATAAACTATTGGTATGATTATGAGGGGGATATGGCAAAAGAGTGTGTTTGTGTTGTTGAAATAGGTTCTTCAAAACTGTCCTGTGTGGTTGCACAGAAAGGTATCAACGGCATTTTCAACATCAAGGCGAAATCTGTTGTGGAATATGCCGGTTTTTTTGAAGGAGAGTTTGTCGAGAAAAACCAACTCGAAGATGCCGTAAGAACCCTGTTTGAAGAAATTGTTGAAGTTTACAAGAAAAAAATTGAAAAGATATATGTCGGAGTCCCTGCCGAATTTTCAAAGGTTGTGTCGGCAAAGGAACAGTTGATGTTTCGTTTTAAAAGGGCGGTTAGACAAAGCGATTTGGACAAACTTTCACAAAGTGCTTCCGAAAAGATTGATGTCGAAGGCATGGAAATTTTGTCAATCAATCCAATTTCATACACTTTGGATGACAATCGCAAGACCACCGAGCCACTCAAACTTAAAGCATCCAAAATTTCTGCAGATTTGTCGGTGATTTTGGCACAATCATCATTCATTCAAACATTCAACAAAATCTGGACAAGAATTGGCATTGAACAGGCGGAATATTTGAGCGAACCGCTTTGCGAGGCAATGATAGTGTTGGAAAAAGAAGAACGTGAGCGCACCTGCATTGTTATTGATGTTGGAGCAAGGTCAACAAGTGTGGCATTTGTCAAGGGTGATGGATTGACAAATTTGACATCCTTTTCAATGGGAGGTTCTTACATAACAAGCGACTTGAGCGAAGCGTGTGGAATTGCCTACAATGATGCTCGCAATTTAAAAAAGCAGATTGTACTTTCACTCAAAGGTGATGATGATGATTTTTACGAACTTGTCACACTGGGTGGAAAGGTGGTAAAAATTCCGCTAAACTATGCAAATGATGCAGTTTGCTATCGATTGGAGATGATAGCAAAGACAGTCAACGAATGTATCAGACTTTTTGCCAAAGAATATGTGCCTTATTATCCAATTTACTTGTGCGGAGCGGGAGTAAGCAAGATAAAAGGCGGAAAGGACTTCTTTGCAAAGTGCCTTGGCAGAAACATCTCTTATGGAGTTCCGCCAGTTCCGGCAATGGACAAGCCAGAAAATGCCAGCATGTTGGGACTCTTAAATGAGGCTATTGAAGAAAATTGATAAAATACCGCTTAAAACGCTTTAAATCGCAAAAAATTTCTTGCCAAAGAGAAATGTTTGCGTTAAAATAATTATAAATTAAGGAGATTTTTATGGAAAACAATCAAAACACAACCAATCAAAATCAAACTTTAAATCCTTCATCGGTTGTTAAAATCAAAGTTTTGGGTGTTGGTGGTGGCGGGAACAACGCCGTTAATCGTATGATTGAAGCAAATGTCACATCTGCTGAATTTGTGGCTATCAACACAGATAAACAAGCCCTTTTGATTTCAAAGGCAGACAAAAGATTGCAGATTGGAGAAAGACTGACAGGCGGTCGCGGAGCAGGTGCAATTCCTGAAATTGGAAGAAAGGCTGCAGAAGAAAGCAAGTCCTCCATCACGGAAATTTTGAAAGGTACAGACCTTGTGTTTATCACAGCCGGCATGGGAGGTGGAACAGGTACGGGTGCTGCACCAGTCATTGCACAGATTGCCAAAGAACTTGGCATTTTAACAGTTGGTATTGTGACAAAACCATTCCAATTTGAGAATGCAAAGAGAATGCAAAATGCTGAAAAGGGCATTGCAGAATTGAAGAAATATGTTGACACAATTGTCATCATTCCAAATGAAAGATTGCTGACCATTTTGCCAGAGAAGACAACATTGGTTGAGGCATTCAGATATGCAGATGATGTTTTGAGACAAGGTATTCAGGGCATTTCTGATTTGATTGTTTATCCAGGTATGATAAATCTTGATTTTGCTGACATTGAAACCATCATGAAAAATCGTGGACTTGCTCACATGGGCATTGGTCGTGGCAAAGGCGAAAACAAAACATTGGAGGCGGTTAGACAGGCAGTTGCTTCTCCACTTATTGAAACCACAATCGAAGGTGCAACAGGTGTTGTTCTCAACATCAAGGGCGGAAGCGATTTGACATTGAGAGAAGTCACAGAAGCGGCAAACATGGTTAAAGAAGTCATCGACCCAAGTTGCAACCTTATTTTTGGTAGCAGTATTGACCCTGAGATGAGAGATGAAGTTGAAATCACCATCATTGCAACAGGCTTTAAGACACCAGAAGATGAAGAAGCCGAAAAACAGGAAGAAGAACAACCAAAACCAGAAGAAAAGCCAAAAGACCAATTTGCTGGTTTCAATCCGTTTGGCTACAATCCACAGGCACAACAACATCCTGTCAGTGATGTCAAGGTTGAACAACATGACAAAACTTCAAGAGTTGATGTCAACCCAAGCATTTCCTCCGTTCCACCATGGATTGAAAAAATCAGAAACAGGAACAGAAAATAATCAGAAAGGACAACAACAAAGTTGTCCTTTTTTGTTAGAATTTTTAAGCGACAAAAAGAGAGCAAATTTTGCTCTTTTTTTGTTTTTTTTCTTATATCAATCTGTTTGATTTTTAATAAAATGGTTATGAGGTGGAGATGGAGATTGTCATTGAATATGTCCTGATTGAAAACGCACTCATAAACTTTATAGTCTTAAAAACTGTTTCTCTTTTGACAAAAGAAAAGGGGAGATTTTTTGTTTTGACTGCCTGCCTTGGCGGAGTGCTGGCAGTGGTGATGCCACTTCTTTATCTTTCGCCGATTGGTTATGTTTTGATGGGTGTTGGTGTGGCGATTTTGAGTGTCTGTCTTTCATTTAAATTTTCCAATTTAAAAAAGTTTCTTCAACTTTTTCTCAGCTTCTTTGTCACACTTTTTCTTTATGGAGGAGCGTGCTATTTCTTTGAAAACGCATTTGGCATTTCATCTCTTTTGATTGTGCTTGCGGTGGTGTGTGTGGTATTTGCAACCGTGCTTTTTCTTGTCAAAAAATTCAACCGCAAAAAGAGCATTGAAAACTTCTGTTTTGATGTGCTTATTGTGATTGGCGAAAGATCATGTGCTTGCAAAGGATTTTTGGACAGTGGAAATTTGTTTTTTGATCCGGTCACCGAAAAACCTGTCACACTTGTAAATCTCAAAGTGTTTGAAAAACTGTTTGCGGATATCAAAATTTGTGATATTTTGATGCGAAGTGAAAAACTTAAAACTCTCAAATTTGCTCATTTTGTCAGTTTTAACACACTTGGTAAGGGCGATAAAATTTTGGTTTTTCAGGTGGACAAAATGGTGGTTGAAAAGCGTGTGTTTGAAAAGGCACTTTTGGGACTTTCATTAAAGGATTTTGAAAATACCTTTGGCACGGACATTATTTTGCACAACAATTTTGCAGTGACAAATGGTTAGAAAAGCCACAAGTTTGAGAACAAAAAGGAGTGAATATGAATTTTTTTGTTAAGTTGAAACTTATGATTTGGAAGTTTTTTAATCGCGAAGATGCACAGCGTGCGGATGACATCATCTGCTATATTTGCGGAAACAAAGCGCTTCCACAACCACTTGAAAGTGAAGAAGAATTGATGCTTTTGGAAGAGACAAAAAATGGCAATTTGACCGCGCGCGACAAACTTATTGAGCATAATTTGCGTTTGGTGGTTTACATTGCCAAAAAGTTTGAGTCATCAGGCATTGAACTTGAAGATTTGATTTCCATTGGTGCAATTGGACTTATCAAGGCAGTGAAAACTTACAGCATTGACAAAAACATCAAACTTGCCACATACGCATCGCGTTGTATTGAAAATGAAATTTTGATGCAACTGAGAAAAAACACGCGTATCAAAAACGAGATTTCTCTTGATGAACCACTCTCGTCGGATGGGGAAGGAAACGAACTTGTGCTTGCCGACATCATTTCAATTGATGAGGGTAGTGTGTCAAAAAACATCGAACTTTCGGCAGAAAAACAAGCACTTTTGAAGGTAATTTCAAAACTTGACAGCAGAGAACAGATGATTATGTATCTTCGCTTTGGTCTTGCTGGAAACGAAGAAAAGACACAAAAAGAAGTGGCAGACATGATGGGCATAAGTCAAAGTTATATTTCCAGAATTGAGAAAAAAATTCTCGGCAAACTTCGGAAAAAATTGGAGAAAATAAACGAAATATGACTTTGTTTGTCAAAAGAAAAATTCTCACATATCTTGTGCATAGTTTTGAGACACTTGGAAATGATAACTCTAAACACAAAAAGGAGTCCTTATGTCAAACAGAGTGGTCATTTCGGGGGTCAACACTTCAAACCTTCCAAAACTTAACAATGCACAAATTATGGAACTCTTAAAACAGGTCAAGGCCGGTGATGAATTTGCGCGCGACAAGTTTGTTGTGGCAAATTTGCGCCTAGTGCTATCTGTTGTGCAGAGATTTTCCGGGCATTGCGACAAGGCGGATGATATGTTTCAGGTAGGATGTGTGGGGCTTTTGAAGGCAATTGACAACTTTGATGAAACGCTCAATGTGAGATTTTCCACTTATGCAGTGCCGATGATTGTCGGTGAGATAAGGCGTTATCTTCGTGACAACAACTCTGTTAGGGTGTCTCGTTCCATTCGCGACATTGCTTATCGTGCACTTCAAGCGAAAGAAAAGTATATCAAAGAAAACAACGCCGAGCCAACTTTGGAACAGATTTCCACAATGACCGGCGTTTCGCTTGATGAAGTGACCTTTGCACTTGATGCAATCAGTGAAACGGTGTCTCTCAACGAACCAATTTATAACGATGGAAATGAAACCATAAGGCTGATGGACCAAATTGCCGATGACAAAAACTGTGATGATGAGATTTTGGAAAAGTTGTCACTTGCGGATGCCATCAAAAATCTTTCCGAACGCGAAAAAGAAATTTTGCTCATGCGCTATTATGTCGGCAAAACTCAAATGGAAGTAAGTCAAGAAGTTGGCATTTCACAGGCACAGGTTTCACGCCTCGAAAAAAATGCACTTAAAGCGATAAAAGAATTTATTGATTGACCTTTTTTAGGGTCTTTCTTTTTTATTCTTTATAAAGTTGGACCTTTTAGAAATATGTTAGTTATTTATACTAGGAGTGCAAGATGAATAAGTTTGAAGTGAGCAAATTTGCAGAAAGACTTAAATCTTTGAGATTGGAAAAGGGACTTACACAAGTTCAACCTGCCAAGATGACAAATTTGGCTCAAACAACTATATCGGCTTATGAAAAGAGAAAAAAAGCCCATCGGATGAAACAATTATCATTTTGTGCAAGTTTTTTGGGATAAGTGCAGATTATATTCTGGGACTTGAAGATTAAAATTTTTTGTTTTTTAGTATTTTTAGACAAAATGTGACATAAATTACCACATGGAAACTTCATTTTTGGAATTGAGATGCAAAGAAGTCGTCAACGTGGTTGATGGCAGAAGGTTGGGACATATTGTAGATGTCATTTTTGACCTTGAAAGTGGATGCTTGCAAGGAGTGGTTGTGCCGGGCGAGAAAAACTTTTGGAATGTCTTTAAAAGCGGGGTGGAACTTTTTATCTCTCTTTCACAGATTGTCAAAGTTGGAGAAGATGCTGTTTTGGTGGAAATCTTTGCAAATTCCAATCCAAATCCGCCTTACATCATGGGAACAAGCACAAAAAAGAAAGGCAAATAGCCTCTTTTGACCTCTGCTAAAAATTTGAAAAAACAGCCCACAAAAATGGACTGTTTTTGTTTTACATCTCTGTGATAAGTTTGATAAAGTTTGTCACATCTTTGAATTGGCGATAAACAGAGGCAAATCTCACATAGGCAATTTCATCCACCTTCTTGAGTTTTTCCATTATCATTTCACCAATTTCTTGTGAAGAAATTTCTTGTTTGAGTGAGTTTTGAATTTGCTTTTCAATGTCTTCTGCCATTTGATCAATCTGTGCGATTGAAACAGGGCGTTTTTCGCACGCCTTAATCATGCCGACCTTGATTTTTTCAATGTTGAAAGGTTGTCTGCTTCCATCTTTCTTGACAACCAAAATTGGCACAGTCTCCACTGTTTCATAGGTTGTGAACCTTCTTCCACAGCCAAGACATTCTCTTCTTCTTCGAATTGAATTTGATTCATCGGTGCTTCTTGAATCAAGCACTTTGCTCTCTTCGCAACCACAATATATACACTTCATAAGTTTTCTCCTATTAACAACTTTATTATAACACAACATTTTGTGGAATGACAAGAGATTTTACACAATTCATGGACAAATGTCGATTATTTTTTGAATAATTGGACAGGCGATGCCATAACTTTATTGTATGATAAGTTTGAGCAAAGCAGAAACAAAGAAAGTTTACAAAGTTGCCGGCTTCAACGGTGATTTTGATGGGGTGACAAGAAGACTCTTGGAACTCGGTTTTTCTGTCGGTCAAAGTGTCAAAGTGGTGGCAACATCCTTGCAGAAAAAGGTGTTTTTGATAGAACTTCGTGGCTACATTTTGAGTGTGCGGGCAAGCCTTTTGGACAGAGTGCAGGTGCAGGCATGAAAGAAGTTTTGCTTGTTGGAAATCCAAATGCTGGGAAGACAACACTTTTCAACAGTTTGACACATTCAAACGAACATGTTGGAAATTGGCATGGTGTGACAGTGGAAAATAAAGAGAAGGTGTTTTCTTTTGGGGGAGAAGAATTTTCCCTTATTGATACGCCGGGCATCTACTCTCTCTGTCCACTTTCATTTGAAGAAGAAGTCTCAGTCAAGACCATTTTTGACAAACAAGACAGAAAAATCATCAACATCTGTGATGAAAACAATCTGCAACGAAACCTTTATCTTTCGCTCTGTTTGCTTGAAAAAGGTTGTGATGTGGTGATTGCCATAAACGAAATTGACAAAAAACCAATCTTCAAAGTGGATTATGCAAAACTTGAAAAACTTTTAGGTGTGAGTGTTGTTGGTATAAATGCCGAAAAGAAAATCAACCTTGAAAGTTTGAAAACTTCGCTTCTGCAAAATAGCAAAAGAGCAAAGTTGCCATATCTTGAGAGATTGCAATATTTTGGAGATAAGGATACAGATTTTGAAGGGAAATTTGACAGATTTATGCTCATTAAAGCATATGAGAGAGATGAAAAATTTTTTGACAGAGTGGGCATAAAGGACACATGCAAAATCTTTGCCAATGTTCCGCAAAACAGCATGCAAGTTTTGAGCGAATTTCGCTTTGACTTTATCGACCAAATCCTCAAAAAGTGTGCAGTTCGCTCATCACAGGTCTATGGTCAGAGCAAATTTGACAAGATTTTGCTAAACAAGTGGTTGGCATTTCCGGTTTTTATTTTGATTTTGTCTGGAATATTTTACTTGACTTTCTTTTCGCTTGGGCAGTTTTTGTCAGACTGTCTTTCAAGCCTTTTAAATTTATGTTCCGAACCTATTTTGCAATTGATTGAAAACAGTTTTGGAAGGTCTTGGATTTTTGACCTTTTTAATGTTGCCATATTCGGTGGAGTGGGCACGGTGCTGTCGTTTTTGCCACAGATTGTGCTTTTGTTTTTCTTTTTGTCCATTTTGGAAGACAGTGGCTATATGTCGCGCATTGCCTTTATTTTTGAAGACATTTTGGGAAGAATTGGGCTTTCTGGGAAGAGTGTTTACACTCTTTTGATGGGTTTTGGCTGTTCCACAACCGCCATTATGACCGCACGCAATATGGATGACAAAAATGCCAAAATCAAAACCGCACTTTTGTGTCCTTACATGAGTTGTTCGGCAAAAATTCCGATTTACACGGTCATTGGCGGGGCATTTTTTGGAGGGAACAACATCTTTTGCATAATTGGACTTTATATTTTGGGTGTGGTTGTGGCAATTGCCATTTCCAAAATTTTGGACATGACAGTTTTGAAGAGCAAAAAGCAAAGTTTTATTTTAGAATTTCCGCCATACCGTTTGTCATCTCCAAAACGCGTGGCAAACATCCTTTGGAAAAATGTCAAAAACTTTCTTGTCAAGGTTGGCTCTGTCATGGTATCAATGAACATTGTCATTTGGGTTTTGTCTTCTTTCTCGTTTTCGTTTAAATATGTTGCCGAAGATGGCGGAATGAGCATGCTTGAAAGTTTTGGCAGGGTGCTTGCACCACTGTTTGCACCGCTGGGCTTTGGGAATTGGGCGATTGTCGCATCACTTCTTGCAGGTTTGGTGGCAAAAGAGGTGGTGGTGTCATCCATTGCCATGTTCAACGGTATTGATGCAAGTGCTACAAAACTCATTTCACAGTCCGTTCTCTTGCCGACAAGTGTCATCTTTTTTGCATCAAAGGCAAGCGTGATTTCCTTTTTGGTGTTCTGTCTTTTATACACACCGTGCATTGCATCCATTTCCATGCTTTTGCAAGAAGTGGGCACAAAATGGACAATTTTGAGCATTGCAATCCAACTTTTCTGTGCATATGTGCTTTCGTTTGTCATCTACAACATTGCCTTTGCCTTTGAAGTTTTCGGTTTTGCCAAACCATTTGTCACGCTTGTGACAGTTTGTGTGATTGTGGTGGCGGTGATTTTTATTATCAAAAAAATCAAAAACGGCACATGTGCTTATGATTGTTCTCAATGCGACAAAAATTGTCGAAAGAAAAAGTAAATTGAGCATTTGTTGGACTTGCAAACATGCCTTGGAGAAAAACTCTTTTGAAAATAAATTGTTTTGATTGATTATATTTTTAATTTGTGATATATTTTGATATATGATAAAACCAATTGTTGCCATTGTGGGCAGGGCAAATGTTGGAAAGTCCACCTTTTTCAACAAGATTTGCGGAAGGAGAATAAGCATTGTCGATGATGTTGCGGGTGTCACTCGCGACAGACTTTATGCTGACGCAAATTGGTGTGGAAAAGATTTCACAGTTGTGGACACCGGCGGAGTAGAACTTGCAAGCGATGACATTTTTCAAAAAGAGATTTATGAACAAGTTATGATTGCCATTGAAAATGCCACCGTTATCATTTTTTTGGTGGATGGGAAAACCGGCATCACACAGGCAGATGAAGATGTGGCAAAACTTTTGAGAAAGCAAAAAGTGCCGGTTGTGCTTGTGGTCAACAAACTTGATACATTTGACATTTCGGCGACCTATGATTTTTATGCACTTGGACTTGGAGAACCTATGCCGATTTCTTGTGCACATGGCAAAG
Organism: uncultured Clostridia bacterium; assembly: GCA_944362545.1. Lineage (GTDB taxonomy): Bacteria > Bacillota > Clostridia > Christensenellales > UBA1242 > Caccovivens. The sequence continues at coordinate 21,432 of CALVTJ010000004.1, read as the reverse complement.
GCATTGGCGATGTTTTGGACAAAGTGGTGTCATACTTTCCTGAAAATAGCGATGTGGAAGAGGGAAATGGCATCAAAATCACCCTTGTTGGCAGACCAAATGTCGGCAAAAGTTCCATCATAAACCGCTTGCTAGGCAAAAAAAGAGTGGTGGTGAGTGACATTGAAGGCACCACGCGCGACTCGGTGACTATCCCGTTTAGATGCAATAAAAAAGATTATTTTCTGGTGGACACTGCGGGTCTTCGCAGACAGCGTTCAGTGGAAAAACAGTCGGTGGAAGGCTATTCGGTTTTACGCAGTATGTCGGCAATAGAGATGAGTGATGTGGTGCTGATTGTGCTGGATGCTACAAAACAGGTTAGCGAGCAGGATGTGCGCATTGCAGGCTTTGTGCATGAGGCGAAAAAACCGAGCATTGTTGTGGTAAACAAATGGGATGAAAAGACCATGACAAAAGAAGAATTTACAAACATTTTGAAAGACCAATTGTCGTTTATGGACTATTTTAAGGTGTTGTTTGTGTCGGCACTGACCGGCAAAGGACTGTCAGAGATTATGACCATGGTGGACACGGTCTATGAAAATGCTTCAAGGCGAATTTCCACCGGTGTGCTCAATGACATTTTGCACGATGCAATTTTGAATTTTGAACCACCTTCAAAAAACGGGAAACGGTGCAAAATTTTGTTTGCAACACAGCCAAGCACAAATCCTCCAAAATTTGTGTTTTTCTGCACACAACCGCAGTTTATAAACTTTTCGTATGAAAGGTATTTGGAAAACAGATTGAGAGAAAAGGTGGACTTCTCTGGAACGCCGATTGAGTTGGTGTTTAAGGGAAAGGAGGAAGAATAGATGGTTATATTATATTTGGCGATTGCTCTTGTAGTGGGCTATTTGATTGGAAACATCAATTTTGCTCGCATTTTTTCGTGGGCATTTGCAAGAAAGGACATCACAACAGTTGGGAGCAAAAATCCTGGCACAATGAACATGCTTCGCACACGCGGTTTCGGTGAAGCATTTTTGACGCTGATTATGGAAGCAATTAAGGCGGGCGTGCCGGCTTTGGCGTGCTATTTTATCTTTGGGGAGTTCTTTCCAGGCTATGAAAATTTGGCATATTTTTTGTCGGCGTTTGGCGGAATTTTGGGACATTGCTTTCCGGTCTTTTACAAGTTTAAAGGTGGAAAAGGTGTGGCTTGCACATTTGGTATGTTTGTCTTTCATCCACAACTTTGGTGGGTGTCACTCATCGTGTTTGTGATTTGCTTTTTGCTGTTTTTCTTCATTGATTATCCATTTGTCATTTCTCTCACATTCATCTTGACAATGACAATATATTCAACCTGTCTGTTTGCAATTGAACATATCATTCTCTACATTGCAGTGCTCTGCATTCTGTGGCTGAATTTTGCACTGATTGTCATCTTGCACAGGGGGAACATTGTGCGCCTTGCTACCGGCAAAGAGAATAAGGTTCACTTCAAAGACAAGGTTTTCAAACGCAAGGGCAAAAAACTTGAAGGTCAAGAAGATGTTGAAGTTTTGGATGAAAACGGCGTGGAAGAAAAAGAGATTGTCGTTGATGATAAAACACAGACACAGCAAGATGAAACGGACAAGACAGACAAAAGAGAGGAAAAATGACAAGAGAACAACTTTTGCAATTTGTGAAAGAAGAATTTGGAGTGCTTCCTGACAAACCCTTTGACAACGATTTTGATAGCATGGTGTTAAGGCATAAAGACAACAAAAAGTGGTTTGCACTCATCATGAAAGTTTCAAAAGAAAAACTGATTGGCATAGAGAAAAGATTGGTCGATGTACTAAATGTCAAGTGTGATCCGATGATAAGACAGGCACTTTTGAAAAACAAAGGTGTTTATGAGAGTTATCATATGAACAAAGTTCATTGGGTTTCGGTAATTTTGGAAGAAGTTTCACTCAAAGATGTCGTTCCACTTGTGGAGATGAGTTTTGATTTGACTAAAAAGGGAAAAGTTGGCAGGCGTTAATCATATATTTTCAAACTAAGACAAAAAATAGTGATGAAATTATGTTCTCACTATTTTTTTTACTATTAAAGGCTATGAGCCTTAGACCTGCTTTTTGTTTGTTTTAACAAATTTGAAAAGAAGATATGCGTTTTTGTTCTAACCGATTTTTTCCGTTCATAAATTATGATAACTTGGAGGTTTTTAAATGGAAAAGTATCAAATTTATGAAGATATTCAAACCCGCACAAATGGGGATATATATGTTGGAGTGGTTGGACCCGTAAGAGTTGGGAAATCAACCTTCATTGCGGAATTTATGAAAAAACTTGTCATTCCAAACATAGAGGGCAAAAACGAACGCGAAAGAGCAATTGATGAACTTCCACAGAGCGCAGATGGCAAAACAGTTATGACAACACAACCAAAATTTGTGCCAAACGAAGCGGTAAAAATTTCTGTTGCGGACAACAAAATCAATTTGAAGGTCAGGATGATTGATTGTGTGGGCTATTTGGTAAGCGGAGCAATGGGAACAACTGAAAACGACAAACCACGCCTTGTCAAGACTCCATGGTCGGATGAAGAAATGCCATTTGAAACGGCGGCAGAACTTGGCACAAAAAAAGTGATTGAAGACCATTCCACAATCGGCATTGTGGTGACAACAGATGGCTCTGTGACTGACATTGAAAGAGCAAATTATGTTGGAGCAGAAGAGAGAGTTGTCAGCGAGATGAAAGAGTGTGGAAAGCCATTTGTCATTGTTCTTAACTGCAAAAATCCAAACAGCGCAGAGAGCAAAAAACTGGCGCAGAGTTTGAGTGAAAAATATCAGGCGCAGATTGTGGCGATGAATGTTTTGGAAATGAAAGAGCAGGATGTTGACAAAATCTTTGAAAAAGTGCTTATGGAATTTCCTGTCAAGAGCATTAAGGTCAGCATGCCAAAGTGGTTGCAAGCGTTGGCATTTTCCAATCCAATCATCAAAGAGATTGTCGGCGAAGTGAAAAAGTTTGCACAGAATGTTAAAAAGGTTGGAGATGCAAAAAAAGATACTGTCGTTTTCACAGAAAGCGAAAGTTTTGACCCAATCACCTTTTCAAACATTGAAATGGGCGAAGGTATAATCAAATTCAATGTCATCCCAAAAGACAACCTTTTCTACAAGGTACTTTCGGATGAGTGCGGTTTTGCCATCAATGATGATTTTGAACTCGTTTCTTATATCAAAAACTTAGCGGTGGCAAAGGTGGAATATGATAAACTCAAAGATGCTCTTGACCAAGTGGAACAGACCGGTTATGGCATTGTGGTGCCAAGCAAGGATGAATACACTCTCAGTCAGCCAGAAGTTGTCAAACAAGGAAACAAGTTTGGTGTCAAAATCAAGGCGAGCGCACCAAGTTTGCATATCATCAGGGTGGATGTTGAAACAGAAGTGACACCACTTGTTGGAACAGAAACACAGAGTCAAGATTTGGTAAACTATTTGACAGAGAAGTTTGAAAATGAACCAGAGAGCATTTGGGAGACAAATTTGCTTGGCAAGAGTCTTTACTCACTTGTGGATGACAACATCAGCGCAAAGATAGTCATGATGCCGGCAGATGCACAACGCAAGATGAAAAAGACACTTTGCCGAATCATAAACGAAGGTAAGGGTGGAGTGCTTTGCATTTTGCTTTAAAATAATTTGAAAGTTGTTGAGTTTGTTTGACTTGACAACTTTTTTGTAGTAAAATAAAAATAAGAAAAAAGGAGGGGAAAATGGCAAAAAAATCTAGTAAGTCGAATATGAAAGCATTATGGGATCTTATCACATTGGTATTGGCAGGTGTGCTTTTGGGGTTTATTGCTCTTCCACATATGTCAGTTCTTTTGCTTGGTGAAACAATTGCTTCTTATTCAGGTTATGATCTTATAACATTTGGAGAGAATGCAAATGTTGGTGTTGCTATCGTGCTTTTGCTTTTGGTTATTTTTGCTGCACTTTTGGCTTTGTTTGCAATTTTGAAATTGCTTGCAGACTTGGGTGTAGTTAAGAGTAGCGGATATGCAAAATTCGTGAAAATTGGGCTTGTGATTTCTGCTCTTGCTGTTGTTGTGTTGGTAATTATAAACTGCATAACTTTGGGTGTTTATTGTGATGGCGAGGCAGATGGTGTTACAGGAAGAGTTTCAGGGCGTGTTGCAACTTGGGCTACAATTATTGTTAATGCAGTCTTGGGTCTTGGTGCCGGTGTCACAACATTTTTATCTGCGAAGAAATAACAAAGCAAAAAACAAAGGGGCGCACGAGTGTGTGCCTTTTTTGTTTTGAAAATGGTTGGAATTGTGATACAATCAATTACATAAATTAAAAGTAGGGGTTATGAAAAAAGTCAATTTTTGGATTGGTATTGGGGCATCGGCAGTGACACTCGCAAACCTTATCGCCTGCCTTGTTGTTCACTTTCAGGGCATAAGAGAGATGAGAGCGCTTTCTTACGCTTTTTTGGCGGGATATTTGGTTTTGTCTTGGCTTCCATATCTTTTGAATATAATTTTTAAGATGAAATTTGATTTGACAATCAGCATTTGTTATCAAGTGTTTTTGATTTTGTCTATGATTGTTGGCAGTTTGTGGCAGGTCTATGGGCTGTGGCAACCATTTGACAAAGTGATACATTGTGCAAGTGGAGTGCTGATTGCGTTGATTGCTTATGATATCTTTAAAAACAGCAAAAAACAGGATATCTCACTTGTATGGATTTTTATCCTAACATTTGCCGTTTCAATGATGTGTGGTGGCGTTTGGGAGATTTGGGAATTTGTCACGGATGGACTTCTTGGCAATAATGCTCAAATAACTGCTGGACTGGTTGGAAGAGAGGCAGTCATGGACACCATGCTTGACATTGTTTGTGACTTTGTGGGAGGACTTGTTGGTGGGGCAATTGCCACCGTTCTTGAATGGCAAGAACGCAAAAAGTTGAAAGAAAATTTTGATGTTGATAAAAATCAAACTCAAAATATTGCGAAAACAAAGGACAATAAAACTCAAAAATAGTAGCATAATAAGCATGTGTATTTCAATTATCATGCCAAAATAAAAAATTTGATAAAACAAAACCACGCGATTGGCTTTGAATATGTGGAAAGTTATCACAAAATTTCGCCATGTATGCTAATTTATTTTGATAATGGAACAATCTTTCCAATAAGACAACATCGCTTTGCAGAATATGAGATTTTGCTTTCCGAATTTAATGTTGGACAATTTGATTAGAAATTTTTTGAAAACTGTGAAAAATGTTTGCAGTTTTCTTTTTTATATGTTATACTCTTATTGAAAATGATTTTCATTAAGAAAACATTTTTCATAAAAGGAGATAAATATGGAAAACACAAGCACAGAATATAGAAGAATGCCACTGATTGGAGATGAAGCACCAAGTTTTGTGGCAAACACCACACAGGGAGAGATAAACTTTCCTGCAGATTACAAGGGGAAATGGGTGATTTTATTCTCTCATCCTGCGGACTTTACACCAGTTTGCACAACTGAATTTATGACATTTGGTTCTATGATGGAGGAGTTTAAAGCAATCAACACCGAACTTGTTGGGCTTTCAGTTGACTCAATCTATTCGCATATTGCATGGCTTAGAAAGATTCAAGAACTTGAATGGAATGGCAAAAAACACGTAGAAGTCAAATTCCCACTGATTGAAGATATAAGAATGGAAGTGGCAAATAAATATGGCATGATTCAACCAAATTCTTCAAACACACAGGCTGTCAGAGCGGTGTTTATCATTGATCCGAAGGGAATAATTAGAACAATTCTCTATTATCCAATTTCTACAGGGCGCAATTTTGATGAAATCAAACGCATTATTCTTGCATTGCAAAAAGCGGACAAGGACAACATTGCCACACCAGCAGATTGGAGACCAGGCGATGATGTGATTGTGCCAACAGCAGGCTCATGTGGAACGGCAAAAGAAAGAGTGGAAAATCAAACCGAAGACCAATATTGTCTTGATTGGTTTATGTGCTTTAGGCGCGAGAAAAAAGGTCAAAAGAAGACAAAATAATGTTTACAAGACAAACAAGACAAAAAGAATTTGTTCTTGAAAATCTCAAACAAAGGTTTGACCATCCCACCGCTTTGCAGATTTTTCATGATGCACAACAACATGGCATAAAGATTGGAGAAGTTAGCATTTACAGAATTTTGAACAACCTTGTCAAAGAAGGCAAAGTATGCAAGATAGTGACAAAGGATAATGTTGCACATTTTGATTTGATAAGAGAAGACCATATACATTTGGTTTGTAATTGTTGCAATCGTATTTTTGATAGAGAACTTGACAATGACAAACATTTGTCCAATTTGATAAAAGATTTTCAAATATCAAAGCAGGACATTGTTTTGCATGGAATTTGCAAGGATTGTGCAAAGATTTTAAATGACAAAGAAAAAGAATAGGCGGATACCCTATTCTTTTTTTGTTTATAAAAATTATTTTTGAAAACAGATTGGATAGTTTTTTTTAAACACATCAATCTGTGCATATAGGTCATCAAAGCGAGTAATATGAAGCCATTTGTGAACCTTGTCTCTTTGCCACTGCTTAATGTTGTAGATATAAAATCCAAATGGCAAAAAGAACAATATACCTTTGCAAAAATGCTTGACCACAGTGTTTTCTTTGATTTTTCGCTGTTCGTTGAAGATGAATGGCAGATATTTTTTCTTGCCATATTTGTTTAGTGCGGTTTGGTCTGGCATAACCATTTTTGTGCGATTGACTTTGGCACGGCATTTTTCAAAGAGTTTATCCTCTTTGATTTTTGTCATGTTCATGATCATCACACCGGAATTGCAATAGTGTCTGTTTATCCAAAATCTGCCCATATAGTCCTTTGTTGCTCCAAAGTCGAAATCATCTATGTTGACATCTGCAAGTTGCTTGATATCGGACACACACATTGTGTCGATGTCCATGTAAATCATCCGCTCTGGCATGTTTGGCAAAAGGTCCAACAAAAGACGCAGGGTGGCATAAGGAGTGTAGCCATTTTTATGGTTTTTACCCTTGCTCAAATTGTCGACATATTCTTTTGTGACATCAATTTTCACAACTTCGCTTTTTGGATTTGAGCGTTTGACAATCTTGTCAAGCAGAGCAATTTGTTCATCGGAAAAAGGCAGAAAGTTTGGATTTTCATAACTTAAATCCATTGTCAAAACATGGACTTTCAACTGCTCCATTGTCACTCTTGCAAGTGCCATAACGGACAGACACAGACCTTCAAAGATTCTGCGGTTGCCACTGTAAACAACAGGTATCATAAATTCCCCTTCAATTAAATTTGTTTCACTATTTATACTATACATGAAATTGCATAGTAAAGTCTAGCAAAATAATGATGAAAAGAATAATTTATTGTTTGACATAGAAATAAAGCATATTGTAAACTAAAAAAGGAGGGAAAAATGAAAAGGGATAGGATTTCAGTGATTGTGCCATGTTATAACGCAGAAAAATTTTTGGATGATTGTTTTGCATCTTTGCGCGGGCAGACATACCAAAATTTTGAAGTTATTTTTATCAACGATGGTTCAACAGATGGCACATTGCAAAAATTGAAAGAACTGCAAGAAATTGCGGGGAGTGGACAAGTCAAGATCCTAGACCAACAAAATGGAGGAGTAAGTTCTGCCAGAAACAGAGGTTTAAGTGAGGCGGAAGGCGAATTTGTTTTGTTTTTGGATGCCGATGATTTTTATGTTTCACAAGCCTTTGAGTGCATGATCGAAAATATCAAAAAGTTTAATGCGGACAGTTTTCGCTTTCGTTTAAAATGGACAACAGACAAAGAGAAGTTTAAACCGACAAAACTTGAAAAGTTCAAAGTCAAAATGCTTTCTGGACAGGATGATATGCAATGCCATCTTTTTGCCGGAAGGATTGGCTTTGGTTCTTCAAGCAAACTGTATAGACATGAAGTTTTGAAAAAGATGGATGGTTATCCTCGTGTTTTTGATGAAGAAATTTATTACGGAGAAGACACGGATTTTTACTCAAGATATTTGCTGAAATCAAACAATGTTGCCGTGAGCGATGTCAAACTTTATGTCTATCGCAAACATCAAGGAAGTTTGGTTAGAAGCAAAATGAACAACAAAAAACTTACAATGTTTAAAAGTTTTGAAAGAGCAAAAAAGTTGGACAGAACGGTCTATAAAAATACATACAATTATGTTAGTTGTCGGGAGAGCGAGATTGCACTTGAATTTTTGTTTAAGATTGACACCAAAGATTTTCATGACAAAAACGCCATTCAAAAACTTTACAAGTCCTATCGTGAAAATTTGAAATATTTGCATAAGTGCAAACTTGCACCATGGTATCTGAAAGGCAATTTCAACTATATGTTTATACCATTTTTCCGTTTTAAATTTAGAAAGTTTTTAAAATAAAGATTTAATATTTTATACTATATGTTTTGTGGTATGCGACATACTACACAACATATTGTATAGAAGTATAAATAAAAAACTTGTCATTTTGACAAGTTTTTGTTTTTGAGTGTTTCTTTTTCAAGTCGTTTTGCTATGCAGTTTCGGTAATCGACAGGATAGTGCCCTGTCATTTTGAGAAGGTCTTCTTTTGTGATTTTTCCTGACATAAACAAACTCATCTCTGGTGAACCGCAAACGCCATGCTTTTGTTGGTATTGCATGACATACCATGATGCTTCAAGCAAACTTGCGTGAGTGCCGGTGTCAAGCCATTTGCAGTTGCGATCCAGGATGCAAACTTTGGCACGCTTTTCTTGGAGATAAATGTTGTTTAAATCGGTGGTTTCATATTCTCCACGCTTTGAAGGAGTGAGCATGTCAATTTTTGCAAACACATCATTTGAATAGAGCATAAGCCCTGTTGTGACAAGGTTGCTTTTTGGTTGGAGAGGTTTTTCTTCAATGCTTATGATGTTGTGTTTTTTGTCGGTTTCAATAACTCCAAATCTTGTTGGGTCATCCACTTCTTTTGCAAAAATGACCACACCATTCAAATTTCTTTTTGCTCGTTTTATCTTTGATGGAAGAGAACTCGACACAAACAAATTGTCCTCAAACATTAGGGCGATGTCATCACTTCCAATTTCTGTTTGCACTGTTTTGAGAGCATATGCGGGGCCATGCATTTTTTCTTCTTTGACAACTTTGATTTTCACAAGTTTGTCATCAAAAAGGTTGCCTGCAAGGTCGCTGTAAAGTTGATAATTCTTTGGGGAACATATGATGTAAATTTCATCTATTCCACTTTCAATCAAAAGTGATATGGAATAAAAAATCATAGGCTTGTCATAAATTGGCAACAGCCCCTTTGCAAGAATCAAAGTTGATGGATGCAGGCGGGTGGCTTTTCCTCCTGCCAAAATTATTCCTTTCATAAACCACCTTTTGCTCGAAAATTATAACAAAGATAAAATTTGAAGTCAATATTGAATTTGTTTAAATTTACATTTTTAATATTAAAATGGGCTAAAAATGTGAGAATAAAAAAAGAAAAGCCGTGCTTTTCAAACAATAGTTTTTTCATTGGTGACCCCACCGCGACTCGAACGCGGAACAATCCCTTAGGAGAAAAAACTCCTTCCCGATTTCTTGTCTGATAACTTTCAAAACATGCTCAAATATTAAGTTATTTTGAAAATCTACTATAAGTAAAATTCGTTTTAATGCGAAATATCAAACGCTTCAAATAACTTATGTTCTTTGAGTATGTTTTTTTGTATGCTTTTTTCAATAGCCATTTTACCCTTAACTAAAACCTACCCTAAATGAGTTGAGTTTATGTTGAGTTATATTAACTTGAATAAAAAACAAAACATCAGGGTTGAAATTCATTAAAGTTAAGGAGTTAAAAATGAAATCAAACATAATCAAATCGAATGACTTAGTTAAAGTCAAAAAGTTTAACAATCATATTATACTACAAAACATAACAAATTGCAATAGAAAAGCAAGTATAAAACGAATTTCTGGAAATAGGCATATCAATCTTTCCACTGGCGAGATAGTCGAAAATAAAAAGACTCTTATTCGTGGCGAAAGTATGCGTAGCCTACTTGAAAGCAATTTAAGACTACAAGATTTAATCAAAGAGAACACCGTTGACATTCAAAAACTACTTTTAATCACGCTGACTTATCGAGAGAAAATACTTGACACGAAGAAAGTCAATGAAGATTTTAAGGTGTTTATCAAATATCTTCGCAAGCACTTCACTGAATACGGCGAAATTGAGTATATCAACACGCTTGAAAAGAAAGACGAGAATTCGGGCTTTCATATACATGCAATACTTTTCTTTAATAAATCTACCCGAAGCGTCTTTCTGCCCGTTCAAACCCTAAATGACGCGTGGAAAAACGGATATACAAGTGTGGGCAAGCCAAAAGGCAAGCAAGAAGTCTATTTCTATCTTACTCCACACCTTTCAAAAGAAGTGAACGAGAAGAACAGCCACATGCACAACAAAGCCCTTATGCAAATGCAACTGCCAGCGGGCGTGAACTTATATCATTATTCAAAAGGCATAAAAAAACCGACAATTTACACCGACACCTACGAGAATGTAAAGAAATATCTCAAAGAAAACTCGTATATTTACGAGAGTGAACAAGTATATAAAAACCCTATGCAAACCTATCGTGGTAATAATCTTTACTACTGCAAAGAGAAATATATAAAAGCAGAAGAACAGCCGAAAACAGCCGACTCAAAACCGCACAAACGGACGCCAATATGATATCTATAAATAGTCATATAATGTAATCATTATATGGCTATATTATTAACACGATTTTAAGCCCTACAAACTCAAAAAATAACCTTAGCGACGCTCCCTATTCTCAAAAATTTTCCCTAATGTTTAATTTTTTATATAAAGTTAGAGAAAAGTATGATATAATGCATACAGGGAGAAACAAATGAACAAAAATTCAAATGAAAGTAATAAAGAAGAAAATAAAATAACACATGAAAACATGTTATTTGATTTAACTGAGATTTTTAAACCAATACAAGAAACAATTAAAAAATTTGATTTTAGTAAAATGTTAACACCAATACAAGAGACAATTAGGCAATTTGATTTTTCAAAAATATTTGACCCAATTAATGAAATTGCAAACAATATATCAAAAATAAACCTGAATATAATTTTTGATAAAATGGAAAACGATATTAAAAACATTACAGATTCAGTATTCAAAGATTTAATAAATAATGTAAAAAATTTTGCAGACTCAATTAAAATTAGCAACTATATAGACACAAACATCACAAAAGAAAACTTTAAAGATAATGTAGTTAAAATAACTGAAACCATTTCAGAAGAACCTGTTTCGACAAGGAAAAAGAGAAAATGGTTTGAAAGATTATTTTATATTTTAAAAAAGTGTGGATTAACTTTAATTATATTTTTAATATCGCCACTATATAATCAATTATATGAAATTACACCAAATCAACAAATAATTTATGAAAGTTTACAGGAAATTGAACAAATTAAAAATGAAGAAGGTATTACAAACGAATTAAGAGTTATCACAAAAGACACTTATATTTATAAAGGAAAGAAATTAAAACAAATTATATTCAAATTGCAAGTTGGAGATATAGTAGAAGTATTAGAAAACAATAATAAACTACTTAAAGTGAAAGAATATCAAACGGGGAAAATAGGCTGGATAAGGAAAAAATATACAAAGTGCTAACTTAACTTTTCAACCCTAAAATTTCGTTAGCGTCGGCGTCAATGATTTCACAAATACGAGCAAAGGTGCCAAGGCTTGGAAGTTTTCCTTTATTTTTATAATCGGTTAGCATGGATACAGAAATGTTAGCCTGTTTAGCAATAGCGGTGTTAGTCATACCGCTATATTTTATCGCTTCAATAAATCTTTTTCTTATCTGCTCGTCTTTTGAGAGAGTTTTTTCATCCATTCTTAACCAACCTTATTTTCAACAATATTTTAGCCAATGGCTTAAAAAATATCATAAATTTAAGCCAATAGCCTAAAATCGCTTGGAATTTTGAAAAATCAAAGGTATAATAAAATTATCAAGGAGTGAGTATGAAAAAACGAACAGGGCTTGCAATTGCGGGCGGTGTTTTAGAAATAATCGCAGGCGTTAGTTGGCTTGGCTATGCATTATTCGCTTTGAGTATATATTCTTCAATAGAAAATGGACTATCGAATTTTGACTGGTTGCAACTTATATTTCCCATTCTATTCGTCGTTTATGGAATAATGGCATGCGTGGGCAAAATGAAAAGAGATTTAATTACATACGGAATGATTAACTTGATTTTTATTGCATGGCTTATCTATAAGGCTGTCATGGCGGGTTCAATAACCTACTTTATATATCTCGCTTCGGGCGAAATCATAATGCTTATACTTTCCGCTTGCTTTTTCTTCTTCACTAAAAAAAGTGAATATGAAATCGTGTTTGATAAGAAACTAAACGACTACATAGCAGAAGAACCAGCCGAGTCAAAGAAACTACGAAAAAGTATTGTGATAACTTCAGCGATAGTAATATTAGTTTTATTCATAGCCACTATTTTATTAGTGTGTTTATCATAGGAGTGAGATATGATAAGTTTTCCTTTTATTCTTTTCGGTTTTATGATTATTTTCTTGGCGATTATGATATTCTTCATAGTCAAAAATAAAAAGTTGAAATCTCATAAATCATATACTAACATTCTATACAGCGGGCTTGCATTTTTAGTTTTTATAGCATACTTTATTTTTTTAGGAGTTACTTTTACTGTTAGTATGCAACAAGTTATAAATCTTAATTTTTTAATTGAGAAAGATTCAGAAAATTCTACATACAATTTTCAGGTTGTTAGTGTGTTATATGAAGATAGCATAGCCGAATTTGAATTTTCTATCGGAAATGAAGAAACCTTTACATTTGAATATCAAGAAAATGATTTTACAATAAACTTTGATGGCAATAAGACTTTCACAATAAGCCGTGAAGATAATTCCCAAACATTTATATATGATGAAATACATACTGGCTATGTAATTACTCTAATTTTTCCACTTGGAAATGGTCTTAATATACCTGTAATTGCAATAATTTCAGTTTTAAGTTTTAGTGCATGTTTACTTTTAATCTTCGGCACCTATAAATCTCAATATGTTTTAGATGTGAAAAGAAAAATGAAAGCGGAAGAAAGCGGACAAGTTATAGAAAGATATAATCAAAATATTCAAATGGTTAATGAACAACCTCAAACACAAAATGAGTATAAGGAAGAAAAGACTAGCGAAACACAACCGCCACCAACAAGAGTTATACCACCGCTTCCGCCAGAGATTAAGGCAAAACTCGAACAAAATAAAAAAGAAGATGATACACAATAAAAAGAAAAAATCTCCGTTATAGTTTTATAAGGAGATTTATTTAATTGTATTTATTTGATAAAAGCGGAAGAAGAATAGGCTATATAAAAGTTAGTGGACATGTGTCTTTCTGTTTTGATAATCAAGGCAGGCAGATAGGAAGAATGGCAGAAAGCGGAAACTATATTTTTCTATATAATGGAAGCGGAAAACTTCTTGCAAGTTTTAATGGCAGACACACATACGACAGCCACAGCAATTTAATAGGAAAAGGCAATTTACTTTATAATATTCTATACCCTACACTTGCAAAAATACGCTGACCATATCTCAAAGGCTTTCAAATAGGCTTGAAAGCGGTGAAAGGCATTCTCTCGGTAGAATGCTTATTTTTTATATTTATGACTTTGAATTAATATCTTTACTTTTACAATAATCTTCATAGAGATTATTTAAAAATGTTTTACAAGTATCTTTAATAGCAAAATTTATTTTTTTTAATTTATTATCAATCTCTTCACTATACTTATCTTCTCTTTTAAATGTTTCTCTTAATTTCTTCGCTTTATCGTTTGTAGTTAATTTATTATTTGATAGTAATTCTTCTATATATGAAACATCAATTTCATTAATCGTATAATCTAGTCCTCTTTTCTCTTTAAATAAATCTGTTAATTTACTAAGAAATATCCCAAAATATGGTTTATCAAATGCTATTCTTAATAATTCAAAGTTATCTTCTATAATCAATTCGACCAATGATATAGAATATTTTCTTTGTAAATTTTTAATGTTTTGTAAAATCAAATCTCTTTTCTTTAATTCATCTATATCAAGATTTACAAACCTACCTTTCATATAATCATGTTCAATTAACAAATTTTGAGATAGTTTAGGCAATTTAGATTTCTTTTCATCTATAACCTTATTTATATAGTCAATAAAAAACGCTTCTCTATTTACTGACATTTCATACACGCCAGAAAGATAATACCCTAACATCCTAGCAGTTACACCCATTTGCTCAGCCAAATCTTTTTTTTCTATATCTAAATCTTCTATATAATTAGAGTAGATATTTAATTTTTCAGTTTTTCCCATAAACACTCCTTTCCAGAAACTTATTTCCATTTTATCATAAAAATTATTATTTAAGAAACTTATTTCTCATTTTCCCAAAAGAAAATAAAAATAAGTAAAATATAGATAGAATTTCAAAATTCTTTCCTGTTTTTCGGTAAATTTAAGCAGAATACTTTACATTTGCCGATTTACACGGAATTAATTAAATTGAAAGAGTCCTTAAATTACGAAAATTTAAAAATAAAAGGAGGTGATGACTATGTATCGCACTATTAGCGAAACGCTTGATATCATTAAGAGTTTAGATAAAAATACATCTATAACTCTTTACTACCTGCGAACGCTTTGTAAAAGCGGTCAAATTCAAGTTTTGAATGCTGGCGGTAAGATATTAATTAATTTAAAAAGTTTAAGCGAGTATTTGCAACTCGACTTGACAGAAAATAGATATTAGAAGGAGAAAAATATGAATAATAATTTAGATGAATTAGTAGGGAAATTAGATGTGCCTAGGTATTACTCATATAATGGCTTTTATGAGATAGGTATATCTGACACTCTGGAACTGCATATTTTGTGCAGAAACTCTATGACTGGAAAAAATAAATATCATAGAAAAAGTATTTCAAATGATAAAAGATTAAAGGGAGAAGAATTTAATGAGTGGCTACGAAAAGAACTCTATAAATTCATTAAGTTGAAAACACAAGGAATTTACTATTTCGTTCCTTATGAAGTAAAGGAGGCTGAAAATGGCGACGATTTACAAGAGAGTATTGAAAAACGGAAAAGTCAATTATGGCATTCAAATCAAGGTTAAAGGTGCGGACGGACGGTCAAAGTTTGTTTGCACCACTTGGAAGAACGAGAATAATCTTTCAGGTGTGCGTGCTGAAAAGGCTGCCAATGCATTCGCTGAGCAATGGGAAAAGGAGTATCGTGAAGGTCATATTCACGAACTCTCTATGGCTACCTTTGAGCAGGTTGCGAATGTTTGGCTGAACACTAGAAAATACAACATGTCAGATAACTATTATCTGCGTGCTGTTGAGTGCATAAAGAGAATGTCAAACTTTTTTGGAAATAAAAGGTTTGTCGATTTGAAGGCTTTTGATATTCAACAGTTTTTTGTAAATATGAATGAGAGTCTTTATAAGGTTTCAAGGGCTAAAATCAAGCCGAATAAAGCGGTCGAATTTGACGAGTTAGTAAAAGCCTATGGAGTTAAGAAAGCGAGCCGAGAAAGTGGTTTCAACCGTCCTACACTTTACTATGCACGAAAGGGAGAAATGATTGAGTTAAACTCTGCGAAACTTATCTGCGAGTTCTTTAATCTTAACACCTTTGAGTATTTTGAAAAGATTACAATTGAAAAGCACTATCGTAAAGAAACGATAATGAAATACAAGCGAGTTTTAAGCACGATTTATAACTACGCTATGTCTATTGAACTTGTAAATCGAAACTATGCCACGAGTGCCTACCTTAATAATGTTATAGGTGGCGAACCGTCCAAAGAGATAGAAATTTTAACCGCCGAAGAGTTTGATAACTTTATGAAAGCCTTAGATAGAGAAAAAGATGTTTGGAAAATCATTCCGCTTTATATCTTGGCGACCACTGGAATAAGAACTTGTGAATTATGCGGACTTGAATGGCAAGATATAGACCTTGAAAATCGCTTGATAAAGATAAGAAGAAATCGTCTTTATATCAATAATAAGGGAGTTATTACGAAAGAGTTAAAGACGAAGTATTCTAAACGAACCTTGCATATCTGCAATAGGCTTTATGATAAACTTGTGCAGTTTAAAGAGTTGTATGATAGGTTAAAAGAAAACGATAAAAAGTTTGATAAGTGCGGTGCTATCTTTTGTAATACGGACGGCACTCCACGCTTTCCGCACTATCTAAATAAACTGCTCAAAACTTATCTTATGAAAGCGGGCTGTAAAAAGGTGTCGTGTCATAAGATAAGGCACACATGGATAACAAGAATGGTTAGTCAAGGCGTGCCTGTGAATGTTGTTTCGAAACTTGCGGGACACGCTAATAGTGATATAACACTTAAAATTTACACGCACTATTGCCAAGATATAGATAACTCAATAGATGCAATGGAAAAAATCTTTGCATAAAAAATGGTAGGTCTAAAAGCCTACCATTGATAATAATTATTTAAAAGTTATTTTTAATTCATTTGTAGAAATCTCGTTTAAACAATGTGCTAGTCGTGATATAAAATCAATATCTGGTATTTTGCCTGAATATTTTGAATCAAAAAAATATCGCGACTCCTCAAACATAAGAGCAACAGATTTAAGTTTTGTAAGGAAGTTAGAATCATTAATATTAGTCTTTATAGCAGATATTATATGTTGTGGCAATGAATTAAAAAGTTTCTCTAAATCATGTGTATATAAGAAGTTATTATTATATTTTTGTAAAATACCTTTTATAAATAATTCACATGAAAAAGAATAGGAAACTAACGCTGGAAAAGTGAGTGGATGTGAAAATACTTTTTCTGTCCATCCCCACAGTAATTTATCTGCACCTTCCAAAAATTCTTGTGCTTCTAGTATTATATCTTCGTATTTATATTCACATTCAACACCATTTGTAGTTTTAATCATATAAATTTTCCTAAATTAAATCTTTGGTGTTCCCGCCCGGACTCTAACCGGGAATCTTCGCCTTAGGAGGGCGCTGCGTTATACAGTTACGCCACGGGAACATATAAAAATTATTAAATTTTAGGGGTAAAAATGGCGAAAGTATGGTTTTTTGAAAGTTGCACGATTTTGAGATTTGCTTGACCGCCCTATTTCAAAGGGTTTCAGGGCTCTCATGTTTCGGGTAAGACAAGCCCTTAGGAGGGGACCGTAATATCCAGTTTTACTATGAGGTCATCGACACAAATAGTATAACATATTATCATCTTTAAGTGCAAGAATTTTGTTGATTGGATATGTTTTCTTTTTGAATATTACTTTGTGTTGGTTGCAATTTTTCGGTTGTGATTATGTTCTTTTATTTTGTTTATCAAAAATGAAGTTGTCAAAATAAAAATATATGAAAATATCAATGCAATCAAATATATCAAAACGATGTTGTCATGTAATAACGGTTGTAAGATTACACCAATGGCTGTGTGGAATATGTAAATTCCAAAGTTGAGTTTGTCGATATGATATTTTTTCGCTGTTTGATTTGAATAATTTATTTGAAATTTTGACAATCCATAAAGCAACAATGGTGTTCCGATAATGGTGCTGATATAAATATCACCTAGTTTATCTCCAAAGTAATAAATATATTGATATTCTGGGATTTGTAGTAGTAAAAAGAAAATGCCAATCACAATAAAAAGTAGTGCGGAGTAATGAGAAATTTTTACCTTGCTTTCTCTAATAAGAACACCAATTAAAAAGAAGGGGAGTCCAACAAATAATGAATTTCTAAAAATCATGAGAGGAAAGTCACACCCAAAGATAAAATTTGAATATGCACCAAAAAGTAAATTAAACAATAAGAATAATGGAATGAAATAAAATGACAGGTCTTTTAAGTGGTGTTTGCAGATGAAAATATAGTAAAGTCTAACAAAAAAATAGGCGGGTATATACCAGCTTACACCAACAAAATCTGTTAATTTGCCCGTTGCAAGAAAATAAATTAGTTGGGTGGTGTATAACACAATTATGAAAGGTGTATAAAATTTTATATCCTTTAAAATCCCCCCCCCGCTAGTTTTGTTTTATTATAAAGAAAATATCCATTTAGAATAAAAAAACAAGGAACTGCAAATCTAGCAAAAGCTGTAATATTTGGATAAATTGGAAAGTGAATTGTGACAACAAAAAATGCAGCGACATATTTGAGAATGTCAAATACAAGGTTTCTTGTTTTTGAACTTTCTATTTTTTGTGAAACTCTTATCATATTGTAATATATAACAAATTTGTTTAATTTTGTCAAATTTGCAGTTTTCACTTTCTTATTGTTTGCGGAATAAATGTTTGTGGGAGAGAGTTATGAATTTTGTAGAAGAAAGATTTTCAAATCTTATTTCAACTTTTGAAAAAGAAAGTGAAGAAAAATTGTTTAAGCATATGAGAGATGTCTTTGTCACACGCGTGCCAATTCCGGTGCAGGAGTCTATGCAAAGATTTTTGACAAAGTATCCATTCTGGGGTGAGTTGAATGTGAAATGTCAAAATTTTCAAATCTTTCAAAACAAGGCAAAGGTGTTTAAACAAAATGTTGGAGACCTTGTGTGGCTGTTTGATAAGTTGGGAGATTGGCAATCTAAATTTGTGCTTTTGGCAGTTTTGGAGAACTATTTCAATTTTGATTTTTCTACCATTCAAAGAGCAATAGAACCTGTCTGGAATCATTATTGGGATTTGGATTTGCTCTCAATGGCAAAGCATGATGTAATTGTGGATGTGGGAGCATATTATGGTGACAGTGTGACAGATTTTGTTCGGACTTTTGGAAAGGATGGCTATGGCAAAATTGTGTGCTATGAGATAACGGAAGATGTATGCAAACAACTTTGTGAGAATGTTAAAAATTTTCATGATATTGAAGTGAGAAATCTGGCGGTTGGCGACAAAAACGATAAAGTTTATATGGTGGAAAACTTGTCCTCCAATTCTGCAAACCAAACGGCACAAAGTGGAGAAAACGCAGTGAAGATGGTGACTTTGGATGATGATTTGTCGCAAAAACTTGATTTGATAAAAATGGACATTGAGGGTGGTGAGGAGAAGGCATTATTGGGATGTGAAAGACACATAAAAGAGGAAAAACCAAACCTATTGGTATCCGTTTATCACAACAACAGTGACATCTTTAATCTTGCAAGATTGATTTATGATATGAATCAAAATTATAAATTTTATTTGCGATATTATGGTTTGAACATCTACGCAACAGAGATCGTTTTGTTTGCCTTATAGTGTCTTTTTGCAAGAAATTTGATGCTTTTACGCAATATCTTGTATGTATAAAAAAGTCAAGCAAATTAAAAAGAAAAAATGTATAAATATTCAAAAAATTGTTTGATTTATTCATTTTGATGTGTTAAGATTGTTTTATGCAAAGGAGAAAAGATATGAGTTTTTTGTATTTGTTTGATGTTTTAGACTTTGACAAAAATGGACATGTTTGTGGGAGCAAGTCTTTTGATGAAAATCATGCAAAAGCAAACTTCTTGTATCTGTTGAGCAAATACAACCAATCATTTTTGAAGGATGAAAAAATGGCTGTTCCTGACTTTTTCAAGAAAGATTTGAATGATGTTTTAAGTGATGTGGAAAAGGGTGGAGATTTTTCAAAAGCAGAAAAGAAAGTACTTGAAAATTGTTTGAAATCCGTTCAAAGTGTGGCTAAAAGTGTGAAAAACGAAAAAGATTTGATTGCCAAACTCAACGAAAAGGTCGTTGTCAAAGACAAAGAGTTTGCAAGTGACTTCAAGAATCTTGAAAACAACAAACATTTGGAATATGTTTTGACCTTTATTTCTGGACAGATTTTTGAGAGAGCATCGCTTGCTACGGGCAAAGATTTTGAAAATGATAAAAAGGCAAAAAGCAATCTTTTCAAAGATATCATTCGCTATAACAGTCTTGTCAACACCGCAGACAAAGTGAAAGACAACAAGTTGTCATTTGAAGAAGTTCAAAAGATTGTGGGTTAGTGCTGTCTTGTGAAGAAAATTCTTGATTTTTCTCTGTGAAAATGCTTGACAAATGTGTATAGTTTGTTTAAAATATAATCGTCTTTATTTTGAAGGCGATTTTTTATGTTAGCCCCATAAACTTCGCGGGAGAGATAAATTACATCCACTTCTTACTGGCAAAGGGTGGTCTTGAAAGGCAATTTGTGAAAGTTGTGAAATTTTATGAGTTGTCTAACAAAAAAATTCAAGGGAGATAAAAATGAAAACTTATATGGCAAATCCAGCAACTGTTGAAAGAAAATGGTTTGTTGTGGATGCAACAAACATGCCTCTTGGCAGACTTGCAAGCCAAGTTGCTGATATGTTGACTGGTAAAAATAAAACAATTTACACACCACATGTTGATACTGGAGATTTTGTGATTGTTATCAATTCTGACAAAGTGGTTTTGACAGGAAAGAAACTTGAACAAAAGAAAATGCGTTGGCACACAGGTTATGTTGGTGGACTCAAAGAAGTTGGTTATGACACTTTGATGAAAGAAAATTCTTGCAAGGCTGTTGAAAAAGCTGTTAAAGGCATGCTTCCAAAAAATTCTATTGGAAGAAAACAAATCACAAGACTTTATGTTTACAAGGATGCTGACCACAAGCACATCGCTCAAAAACCAGAACTTGTAAGTTTAAAAGGAGCAATTAAATAATGGCTGACAAAAAACAAAACAAAGGTGGTTGCTTTATCGCAACAGGAAGAAGAAAAAAATCTATTGCAAGAGTCCGCTTGTATCCTGGCTCTGGCAAAATTGAAGTGAATGGAAGAAACATTGATGAATATCTTCAAAGAGATACTCTTATCATCATTGCTAAACAACCTTTGACTCTCACTTCAACAGCAGACAAATTTGATGTCGTTGCAAGTGTTGATGGTGGTGGAATTTCTGGTCAGGCTGGTGCTATCTGCCACGGAATCGCAAGAGCACTTGTAAAAGTTTCTGAAACTTACAAGAAGGAACTTAAAGATGCTGGACTTCTCACTCGTGACCCAAGAATGAAGGAAAGAAAGAAGTATGGCTTGAAAAAAGCAAGAAAGGCATCTCAATTTTCAAAAAGATAATCTCAAAATGCAAAAACAGACATTTTTGTCTGTTTTTTTTGTTGCCAAAAATTTGGCAACTTCCTTTGCCTTGAGCAAAGGAGCATTTTGAGATTTGTGTGTCGTCGTGCTCACC
>CALVTJ010000003.1 GCA_944362545.1 uncultured Clostridia bacterium | reverse complement strand
GTGAAGTCATAACAAGGTAGCGGTATCGGAAGGTGCCGCTGGATCACCTCCTTTTAAAGAGAATGGTCGACGAGAGGAGAAACCTCTTGAAGTGAACGAGATAACGAGTTTGACAAGAAAACTGTTTAATTAAAGAAAAAGAAGACTAGGACAATGTTCCTAGTTTTTTTATTGCTTATGTGGTCATTCTGAGCCTGTCGAAGAATCTCGGTGTTTTCTTTGGATCTTTCAACTACGTTCAGCATGACAAAGGCGGTGGGAAGGCTGAAAAAGCTTGAAAAATGTCGAAAAAAGTTTTGTAAAACAGTGTTTATATTGGTATAATAACGATATGAAAAAGGTAATTACGGTTATCTTAATGATTTTGTGTGGGTTCACTGTGATTGGAGGTGGAACTCTTCTTTTGTCATCCTGTGGCACGAGCACAGAACAAAGCGGGGGGGATTTCAGACTCCGTTGAAGTAGAAAATCCGACTGATGACAGCGATAAAACCGAAAATGCTGATAAATCTGACGACAATCAGGGTGGAAATACGGACAATGACGAAAATGAAGGAAATGCTGGCGAAGATAATGAAAATGAAGGCGATATTGAAGCCAACTTGTGGGCAACAGACTATACTTTTACTGTAATTGCACAGTATAAAACAGACAGTGGAACATGTACAACTGCGTCAACTCAAACGGGAACAAATTATCTGCATATCCAGTGGCAAAACGAGAATGGAACAAATTATGATTGGGGAAACACTGGCAAATCAAAAAATTCAACTGCTGTTATCAATGATAATAATGGGACTGCTGATTGTTCTTACTTTTCATACAACTTTTATTCTTTGGGTTCAAACAAAAGGCGAGCAAAAATATCTGCTTTGAATGGTTTTGCCATTTGTGGAATATCTACAAGTTCGTCATGGTCAAATTCAAGTTATACATCAAGTTATAGTTATGCTTATTTTTATGGAGGCTCATCATCATCAACTGTTAGAACATCAACAAGCGCTCCAAGTGCTAGTTCTGTTGGTTCACAGATTTCAAGTTGTACTATTTATGTGAAATTGCGAAGAGAATATGACCTTAAATTTTTTAAGTCTACTGATAGTAATGATGATGATTATATAATTAAAAAGGTTGATATGCTGGCAGGTGTTAGTGTCTCGACAACAAGTCCAAGTTCAATCACTATGCACACCATTGGGTATATACCAGTTGGTTTTTCTACAACGAAAAATATTAAGGATGGCAATTACACATGGGGTTTAGGAGTCACTGTTTCATACAGTGCTTCATCAGTAAATAAGGATATTGAATTGTTTAGTGTGGAAACTCCATCGACTTATTATATTGATTATAATTATAGTGGTGGAAGTTCTGGAACTTATGCTCCTTCAAGTGCAGTATATGATACTGTTGTTAGGATTTCTAATCCATCTCGCACAGGTTATACATTTATGGGTTGGTCTGCCTCCAATATTGATTACTGGAAGACTGGATATAGTGAAGTTGTATATGCGAAGTATGGGACTTCATCTAGCAATGTGACGACACATTGGATGGATAATGGTTCTTATGTTAAAGCAACATATTTTATTAATCTTAATTCAGATTCAGAAACAGTGACATTTACTGCACATTGGCAGGCAAACACCTACACATTGACGCTTTATTATGCGGGCAAAGGACAGACAAATGAAACCGATTTTACTGTGTCGGCATCAGGTTGCACGATTGCCTATGAAAGCGGTTCGTCAGTTGGTTATCCAAGCAGTGAAGACACTGTCAAAGTCAGCCACACTTACACCACATCCACTGTTTCGGTGAAAATAAGTTTGACAAATGATGCAAGTTATGATTATTACATGAGAATAGGAAGTGCTCCAACAACTTCATCATACACATATCTGTTTGACAGTTCAAGCGATTCATATTCTTACTCATGGAAGCCGACCGCAAATTCTCAAATCAACATTTATATATACCAGCGATACACAATCACATACAACAAAAACAATGGCTCTGGAACGACACCAGGCACACCGTATAAAATACATAACACAGATGCTGCACTTGGTAGCAATTCTTTGACAAGAACATATTACACAGCAAATGGTTGGAACACAAATTCAAGTGGAACAGGTACACATTACAACAATGGTGAGTCATATTCGACAAACGCCAATCTTACGCTATATGCCGACTGGACGCCGATTACATCGACAGTGAAAGTGCAGATAAAAACTTCGACTGACGGCACAACATGGGAAAGTTCAAATGCGGGTGGATATGTGACTGTGACATATTATCGAGATAATAACAATTCGTCAACATCATACACGCAAATAGTAAACTCATCAAGTTTAGTTGCTTTGACATACACACCGTTTACAGACAGGGTAATTAGATTCACAGGACACGCAACAACGGGCAGTGGAGACAATGCAAGTTATGCTTTTATTGGAGTTTCGACATCTTCAAGTGGAATAACCGAAGAGACATTGATAACAACATTTACACCACCAGATCAAGATGTGAGTTATACAGTCTATGCATATTTCAAAAAAGTTTCTGCAAACCGTTTAAAGTATGACAGCACGGATAAGTATTGGTATTTTGAAGATGGCGAGTATCCACAAAGTTATGTGGGGGATAGTCTAAATAGCACATTGATAGGTGCTGCAACATCAGCAAATGAGTCAATCTCATATTTCAACGGCACGACAAATGTTTCAATACCTATTTATTCATATAATGGCGAAAGGTATGCACGCCTTACGGCAAGCAAAACAATGACAATTCAAACAAGTGTTGGGAGTGTAGACTTTACAAGTGGACATTATTATTTCTTTAAAGTTGAGCCAATTAGGTGGCGAGTGAGTGAATATGGAGTGTCAAGCACAGACTATCCAGATGGATGGGATGCATATGGTTCCTACAAGACAAACTTTACTGTGGTCAGTGACAGGGTGCTTATGGCAAGTGCGGTGACAAATCAAACTGTCAGTGAAGGTTGGGCATTTACATCAAGTGAACTGTTTTCAAATGTGTCCATTTCCAACACAAACAGTGCAAGTGCATATGCTAATCTTGAATATGACACCAACACAAGTGTGAAATATTATAAATTTGGCAATGCCGGGCAACAAGACAAGGTGACCACTGTAAGCAGAACAGAGAATGGTTTAAGAGTGGCAAGTGTGGATGAGATAGAAGAAAGTTTTGAAGATATCAGAGCATATGCAAGTGACATGGTTTGCTTCTTGCTAGGCATAGGCAGAGATGAATATGCAAACTATTGGACACGCACACTAGGCACAAATCTTGGCAATGGAAAGATAATCACATCTGCCGGCATGGACACATCGAGTTGGCTTGACAACATGTTTGGTGTTCGCTTTGCTACAACATTGAGCGAAAGTATAAGAATATAACAAAAAGAAAGGAAGAATCAAAATAGCATTCTTTCTTTTTTATTTATTTTTTGATATCTAGAGAGATTGAAGATAATTTTCTCCAAGTTCGGTGGCACGCTCAACACATTTTTGATGCTCTTCATCAGGTCTGTTTGTGCCGTGTGTTTTGGAGTTTTTAAAGTGTAGACACATATGTCCATTTATACTTGTTTGTATTTGGCAAAAACCGTGTGGATATAGTGCAAGGCTTGCGGGTAGATATGCAAAGTCGTTGACTTTGACAAGCACAGGGCGTCTTGTCCATGTCCATGGCGTAATCTGTTTGAGAATTTGAACATCCGTTTCATCTTTTGGCTCTATGTCGGCGTGATTTTCGCCACCAGTGCGAACCGCCATAAAGGACTGACCAGTTTGCAAATCTACAACTTCAAATTCACATTCTTGTGGAATAAGGTTGTCCGTTTGACTCCAGTCAAGACAAAGGATTTTGGCTTTTTGAACACTTCGGTTTTGAAGTTCGGTTTCTTGATAGTTGTTGATATCATATGCGTTGCTTTGTGTGATGTTGTTGTAATTTGAAAAAATGGGATAGGGAAATAGGCAGGAAAAAATCAGTGCCGTGAGAGTGAAAATCATAACAAAAATGAGAGTTGTCTGCTTCATGGCATTATTGTGCCTTGTTTTGAGTTTTTCATGCGGTTTTGACATGAAAATTCTTCTTGAAAAATATAATTTTATATGTTAAAAGTTTTTACAGTTGTTTTTGTCATTTTTGGCACGGTGGTTGGCTCTGGTTTTGCAAGCGGAAAGGAAATTTTGGTGTTTTTCTCTCAATTTGGGAATTTGTCATATATCTTTATCTCTCTTGCAGGGGCGATGTTTTTCTTTTTGTTTTATATTTTTTTGCGGTTTGGTAAAAGATTAACTTCTTTCTTCGAACAATCCCGATGGATGAATTTGTGTATGGCTTTTATCTCAATCATTTTCTGTGCATCCATGTTTGCTGGAATGAAAAGTTTGTTTGAATTTTTTGATGAATGGCTTTATGTTTTGTGCATTTCTCTGATGCTTTTTTGTGCCATCTTGGTCACAATCAGAGGGGTTAAAGGTTTTGAAAGACTCAATTGCATTTTAATGCCGGCAACTTCATTGATTTTTTTGGTGGTGCTGTTTTATGCTCAATCGCTTTCTTCAAATGTTGTGTTTGTGACAAATTCTTGGGCGGGATTTTTGTATGCACCGCTATATGTCGCGTTAAACACTTCAATGAGTGCCGTTGTTGTGTCAAAAGTGGGTGGTGGAATGAACAAAAAGCAGACTCTTTTTGCAAGTCTGTTTTCCACTTTGCTTCTTTTGGTCTTTTTATTTTTGGGGAATTCTGTCCTGCAGAAAAACAGTGCAATTTTTTCAAGTGAAATGCCGTTTTTGTTTCTTGTGCGAGGCAACAAATTTATGTTTTCTCTCACCTTTTTTATCATCCTTGTAGGTTGTTTTACAACATTGATTTCACAATGTTTGACTGTCAAATCTGCATTTGAAAAATATTGCAAAAATGAAAAAATGGCGAGTGTGTTTGCTGTTTTTCTGCCGTTTGCTATCAGCAGTTTGGGGTTTTCGCAAATTGTGTCATTTCTTTATCCAATTTGCAGTGTTTTGGCAATTTTTGTGTTGGGGGTTGAGCTGTTTTTCATTTTTGGAAAAGACAAAACTCACAAATACATTTTTAGATAATTTTGCCAGAATTTGCGTTTATCTTCGTTGATATCTTTTTTCAAGCAGACTGACAAGATAATACATTCCAAACGCGAGAATACACAATACAAATGTTGATGCCATGACAAGATCTATTTTGAAAATCTGTCCGCCATAGACAATCAAATAGCCAAGGCCTGCCTTGCTGGTGAGATATTCTCCCATGATGCTTCCAACCCAACTCATGCCGACATTGATTTTGAGCACAGAGATAAATTCTGGCATGGAGTTTGGCAAAACAAGTTTGAACAAAATTTGAAATTTGTTGGCATTCATAGATTTTAAGAGCAAAATTTTGCCTTCTTCCACCGACAAAAAGGCAGAGAGCATGCTCATGGTTGTTATTACAATGCAGATGAGCACGCACATGGTGATGATAGCACTTGTTCCCGCACCTACCCACAGAATAATCACAGGACCGAGTGCGATTTTTGGCAGAGAATTGAGCACAACAACATACGGTTCAAAAATTTTGCGCACCTTTTCGTTCCACCACAGAAGCACCGCTATCAAATAGCCTAAAATGGTGGCAATAGCAAAGCCAATTAGTGTTTCATAGAGTGTTATCCAAGCGTGCGTGAAGAGTGTTCCACTTTGTGCCAGCGTGCCAAGTTGGGCGATTATGCGCGATGGCGAACTGACAAAAAATGGGTCAAGGATGTTGAAATAAGTCAACAGTTCCCACAGTCCCAAAAAAGCAATAAGCACAAAGATGCGAAAGAAGATGATGACAAATTTGTCCCTTCGCAATTTTTTTACATATTCTTTGTGTGCTTTTGAAAAGTTAATTTGTTTGTTCTGTTTTTTCATTTGTAAGTTCACTCCAAATTTTGTCAAAAAGTCTAGCAAAAGATTTGTCCTCACGCTTCTTCAACGGTGTTTTGCCTTCAAGATTTAGGATGATATTGTCTTTGACAGTTGCTGGGCGCGCTGAGAGAACAATGATTTTATCAGACATTGAGATGGCCTCTGAAATGTCATGTGTGACAAGCAGGGCTGTCTTTTTTTCACTCTTTATAATCTCATAAACATCATCACAAACCGACAGGCGCGTTTGAAAATCAAGCGCGGAAAATGGTTCATCCAAAAGCAGAAGTTTTGGTTCAAGTGCCAAAGTGCGAATGAGCGCCACGCGCTGTCGCATTCCGCCACTGAGTGAGCGTGGCTTTTGGTTTCGGAAGTTGTATAAATCATATTTTTTCAGAAGTTCTTCGGCAAAGCTGAGTTTTTCATCCTTGTTTTTTGGATGCTGAATTTCAATGCCTAAAGTAATATTTTTCCAGACACTTCGCCATTCAAAGAGAAAATCCTTTTGAAACATATATCCAATCTTTTTGGTGTTTATTTTGTTTTCACCATCAAGTAAAATTTCACCGGAGGATGGCTTTAAAAGTCCGGCTGTTAGTGACAAAATTGTGGTTTTGCCACAGCCACTTGGTCCGACAAGAGAAGCAAAAGATTGTTTTTCAATGGTGAAGTTTACATTGTTTAATGCAAAAATTTCATCATTTTTGGTTTGATAAAAGTAGTTCACATTTTTGAAAGTTAGCAAGTTTTCCATTTTTCTCCTCTACAATTACATTCTATTTTCTTGATTAAAATTTGTGAATTTTCCACGCGTAGCCAAAATTTTGGCATATTTTGTTGAATGACAGATTTTTGCATTTTAAAATGTGGACAAAAGTTGCAAAAAAAGGTGGAAATTGTGGATGAGAAAGACATAAAAAAGGCATTGGTCAAGCGGGCGTTAGGCTTTGTCAGTGATGAAATTGTCGAAGAATATGTGCCGGATGAAAATGGCAAACCGATTTTGTCAAAGCGGAAGGTGACAAAAAAGTTTAATCCGCCAGACATCAATGCACTGCGATTTTTGCTTGAAAAAGAAAATCTTGCTGATGATGAAATTTCCAAGATGACAGATGAACAGTTATTGCATGAAAAGGAAAGACTTTTGCAACTTTTGAAAGAAAAGGAGAAAGAAGATGAAAATGGAAATCTGTAAAAACCAACTCAAATGCGACTTCTACGGCTGTAAAAACATGGCAAAATACAGTTTCAGCACCAAGGGATTTATAAGAAAGGATTTGGTGTTTTGTGAAGATTGCATGAAAAAGATGTTTGAATGTTTTTCAAAGGTTTGTGTCCCGAAAGCTGTTGAACCACCATTTAAACGCAAAAGAGAGAAAAAGGAGCGAACATGAGAGAAAAGAAGATTGACACTCTGGTCAAAGAAACACTTGATGACTTTGAAAACAGAGTTAGAGAGAGAAAGAGTTTTGATAGCCAATGGCAACTGAACATGAATTTTTACATGGGCAACCAATATTGTGATATTGGATATGGCGGTTTTGTTAGAGAGGTGGACAAGCAATTCTTTTGGCAGGAAAGAGAAGTGTTCAACCATATTGCACCGCTCATTGACATAAGGCTTTCAAAACTTTCAAAGGTTAAGCCAAAAATGCAGATTGTGCCAGCAACAGATGATGAACAGGATATTTACACGGCAAAAGTTGGAAAGAAAATTTTGGATTCTGTTTCAAATCGAATGAATCTATCGGAAAAAATTAACCAAGCAACAAAGTGGAGTGAAATTTGCGGAACGAGTTTTTATAAAATCTCATGGAACTCCAATCTTGGTCAGGTGGTGGCCCTTGAAGATGATGGAAGCAAAATCAAAACAGGAGAAGTGGAAATCTCGGTATGTTCACCATTTGAGATTTATCCAGATTCTTCGACACATGAGAGTTTGCAGGAGTGCCAAAGTATAATTCATGCCAGAGCCTACACAATCGAGCAAATCAAACAGATGTATGGTGTGGATGTTGAAGGCAAAGACATCAATGTCTACTCACTTGATGGTGTGACTTCATCGCTTGGTGGACTTGGCTATGGCGGATATTCTTCAAGTTTGATTGAAACAGTGAGAAAAAACAGCGCCATTGTTTTGGAAAAGTATGTAAGACCAAATGCTGAATATCCAGATGGAAGATTGATTATTATTGCTGGTGATACATTGGTGTATGATGGGCAAATGCCTTATGTCAATGGTGTAGATGGCAAGAGAGAATTTCCTTTTATAAGACAGATTTGTAGCAGTCAACTCGGTTCTTTTTGGGGAGTCAGCATGATAAATCGTTTGATACCAATCCAAAGGGCTTACAATGCGGTCAAAAATCGAAAACAGGAATATCTCAATCGCTTGACCATGGGGGTTCTTGCAGTCGAAGATGGCAGTGTTGACATTGACAACTTGGAAGAAGAAGGACTTGCTCCAGGTAAAATTTTGGTTTACAGACAGGGCTCAAATGCACCACAATTTTTGGATGGAGAACAGTTGCCAACCGATTTTGAAAAAGAAGAGGACAAACTGCTTGATGAGTTTTCCACTTTGAGCGGAACAAGTGTGCTTGGAAACATGGAAAACCTTTCATCGAGTTTGAGTGGTGTGACACTGGAACTAATCATTGATGAAAATGAAACACGACTTGTGTTTACCACTGACAGCATAAAAGAAGCCATCAAAAGCATTGCAAAGCATATCTTGAGACTTTACAGACAGTTTGCTACATTTCCGCGCATTGAAAAGATTGTTGGGACAAATGGTGAGCTTGATACTTTTTATTTTAAGGGTAGTGACATTTCAAGCGATGATGTTCAGTTTGACACTGACAATGAAAGCAATGACACACTCTCACAACGCAGACAGATGATTTTCACACTTTTGGACAAAGGACTGCTTGCAGATGAAGATGGAAAAATTTCAAAATCTATGAAGTCCAAAATTATGGAAAATCTTGGTTTTGGTATTTGGGATTATTCGGTGGATTTGAGTGATTTGCACATCAAAAATGCCGACAGCGAAAATGCCAAAATGGCAAGTTGTGATATGGTGGAAGTCAAAGAGATTGATGACCACTCATTGCACATCAACCAACACATAGCATATATGCTCAAAGTAATTTATTCAAAGGATGTTGATAAAAAGGTTGAAAATATCTTTTTGCAACACATAAGAGCGCACAAAGATGCACTTGAAAAGGTGGAACAGAAAGGAGAATAACATGGAAGAAAACATAAGACATGAGGAACAACCACAAAACATTAACTCGACCATTGACAGCGTTATGCCACAGGCGGAAGAGAATGTGAATGGCTCCTCAAATGAAATTTTGCAAGAGGGTGATGACAAGAGCAAAGGTGAAGCAGAAAGGGGCGTTCCCGCAGGAAAATTTAAAAGTGTAGATGACCTTGTGACTGCTTATCAAAATCTTCAAGCAGAATTCACACGCAAAAGCCAAAGACTTGCTGAAATGGAGAAAGAAAAAACGCAATCAGCACCATCGGACACAAGTTTTGATGACAAGTTGAAGGCGTTCCTTTCAAAAAATCAGGAGGCGGTTTTGTATGCGGAAGAACTCAAATCCCGCATAAATCAAAACGAAAGTCTTAAAAATGATGAGAATTGTTTTGACAAAGTTTGGTCGCAGATGTTGTTTGAAAAACTTTCATCACCAAACCGAGCCAAAGAACCTCTTGTCAAAGATATGATTTTGAAAGACAAAGATTTGAAAAATTTGATAATCGAAGATTATATGAAACAACTTCAAGAACAGAAAACTCCAATTGTGATGTCCTCAAACTCTGGTGAAAGGGTGACCAAACCGGTTACCCCAAAACCAGATAGTTTTGAACAAGCAAAAAAGATTGTTCTTGACTTGCTTTCATAAACAAAAGGAGAAAAAATGATAACATTAGCAAGTGCGGAAAATGTGCTTAAAGATGTCTATCTTGGCGTTATTGCCGACCAGATAAACACCAAAACAAATCCGCTTTTCAGCAAAATTAGAAGAAGCACAAGAAACATTGTAGGAAAAGAAATTAGAGTTGTTGCACCAATCGGCATCAATGGCGGAATTATGGCAGGAGAAGAAACTAGCGAACTTCCTGTTGGAAGAGATACACCATATTTGTCATTTGTTGCACCACTCAAAAACCTTTATGGAAGATTTGAAATCAGTGACAAGGCTGTCAGATGTTCTTCAAGCGATGTAAATTCGTTTGTAAATCTTTTGCAGGATGGAATGGACAGTTTGCTTCACGCCAGCATCTTCAATCTTTCACGCATGATTTATGGTGATGGAACGGGTTGCCTTGCAACTCTGACCGTATCCGGTGAAACTGTGACAGTTGACAACACCGAAGCAATTGTTCCAGGAATGTATGTTGACCTTTATGATGCTGAGGGAATTGTCAAGCAAACCAGCATATATGTCAAAAATGTAGACAAGACAACAGGAGTAATAGATTGGACATTGTCGGATCTTATCACTCCAGCAACAGGATTTAAGGTTTACCTTCATGCTTCAATGAACAACGAAATTATTGGACTTAAAGGCATTGTGTCAAATGCAACACTCTATGGAGTGACAAGAAAGGATTATCCTGTGATGAATGCCAAGACATACACTGGAACATCAACCGATGCATTTGATGAAGAGTATGTGCAAAAAATTATTGATGACCTTGAGAAATCAGGCACAGATGTAAACTTCATCAACTGCTCATATGATTTGAAGCGTTTGTATCACAAATATATGACACTTTACAGCAAAAATGTGGAATACGCAACTCTTGAAGATGGAACAAGAGTGATAACACACTTTGGAATTCCGCTTGTTCCAACAAATCATCTTGCAAGTGGCGAGTGCTATTTCTTGAACACGGATGATTTTGTGTTCTATGAACTTGGTGATTGGAAGTGGTTGGAAGATGAAGCAGGCAGAGTGCTTAAACAAAATCCAAACTATGCTTCTTACAGTGCAACACTTGTAAAATACACAGAACTTATTTGCCAAAAACCATCTGGTGTGGCTTATTGCAAAAACATTCCAACAACAGTGCCTTCAGGCGACTAATTTTTGGAATACCAAAAGGAAAACTCTATGAAAAAGTCATTTGAAATTGAAAGTGATTGTCTTGACATAATCAAGCGAATAAAGGCAATTGACAAAGATTATTTTGTCGTTTTCAATCCGAAAAAACAGAAATTTGAACTGCATAATCGTGCACAAAGATATTCTTATTGCCTAACTTTTCCGTTTTCACAACTTGATGAGCGTGCTTATTTGTTAACCTTAAAAACCAGGGTGCAGAATAGTGACAAACTGTTTGAAGAAATGGAACGAGAAAATGCAAAACTTGAAAAGAAGAAAATCAAAGAAGTTTTGGATGACTTTAAGGAGAAATTGTATGATAGTTAAAGATATAATCAAATTGGTTTGTGAATTTGTTGGAGAAAGAGAGATTTTGTCAAAATTCGATGCTTCACCGCAAGGAGAATTAACAGAGCGAGAACAAGAGAAGGTTGACAGCATGGTTAGGTGTTTCAATCTTGTAAATCAAGAGATTGCAAGTGACTATTTGCCGTTTTTAACCAAAGAAGAAGTTGATATCAACGACAGCATTCTAAATTTTTCACAACTTTCCAAAACCGTGATAAACATCTACGAAATCAAAAACCGCTTTGGCATGAATTTGAAGTTTAAACTCTTTCCGGATTTTGTGGAAGTTTTTGGACATGCAAAAAATGTGACCTACAGTTATCTTCCACAAGACAAAACTTTGAATGATGAAGTGGAAGTCTTGAATGGATTGAGTGCCAGAGTTTATGCCTATGGCGTGGCAAGTGAATTTTTGTTGATTGATGGGCTAAGTGATGATGCTGACATTTGGGAAGAACGCTTTAAGCAGAGTTTGTTCGTTTTGAGCAGAAAGCGTGGTGAACATATTTTGCCGAAAAGGAGTTGGCTTTGATTTTTTATAAAAACATAAAAAAGCATAAAAAGACGGAAGAAAAGGATGTTGTGTTTTCTATCTTTGCAAATGGTGTTGTGTCAAATCAAGATGATTTGATTTCGAAACCAAATGAATGTAAACAATTTTACAATCTTTCTATCAGTGATGGGGCGCTGAAAACGGGGCTGGGCTTTCATGATTTGCAAGTGCCAGCTTCGACAAGCGACCTTGAAACCCTTCATGGCTTTAACTTTGGCGAAAAGATTGATGAAATCACAAACATTTGGTCCGATAGGTGGTATAACACCGACTATGAAACATATATTTACAATTTGCTTATGATGGATTCAAATTATGTAATTTGGGGGATA
The DNA here is from genome assembly GCA_944362545.1 of uncultured Clostridia bacterium. GTDB lineage: Bacteria > Bacillota > Clostridia > Christensenellales > UBA1242 > Caccovivens. The sequence continues at coordinate 159,646 of CALVTJ010000003.1, read as the reverse complement.
ACACTTATTGATGAAGACAACGGCTTTGTCTATGAAAGATACAGTTATCTTGATTATCCGCCAATTTATCAGTGTTCTTATCGCATTGAAAACACCGACTGCACACTCTTTTTCACTGAAGGTGGAATGCTTTTTCTTGCTGCTTATCAAGACAAATTCTGCGAAGAAGTGCCACCACTTATTTCAAGTGTTGTGCACTATGATAATTTCTTTGGAATCACAAACACAAACCGAAACACTCTCATCTACACCAAAAATTTGGACTTAACCAAATGGTCAGATGAGGAAAACTCAACGGTGGAATTTTTGGACAATCGTGGTGCTTTTACCAAACTTGTTGGGTTTAATGATTATGTATATTTATTCAGAGAAAATGGTATAACCAAACTTTCAATTTACACAAACAAAGATGATTTTTCATTTACACATCTCTACACTTCTTCATCAAAAATTTTTGAGAACTCCGTTTGCGTTTGCGGAGATAAAATCTTTTTTGTGACACGCGATGGACTTTATTCTTTCAATGGCACAAGTGTAAACAAGGTGGCGGTAAATCTTGATAAATACTTCAAAAATTGCGACAACACAAATTGCTCTTCGGCGTGCCTTAATGGAAAATATTATTTTGCCACGAAATGTCACTTTGATGATGGTGCAAGCATTGGATGTGAAAGTGCAAGCCATGTCAACAATGTTTTGTTTGAGGTTGACATTGAAACTTTTGACCTAAATGTTTTGCGTGGTGTTGACATAAGAAAATTGCTGGCAATTGACAATCCTTACATGAGCAAGTTGTGTGCTTGCTTTTACAACAACTTTAAACAGCACATTGGTGAACTTGATTTTAGTGGAAAAATTTTTACAGGTATAAATCAAAAAAGTTGGCAATCTTTCGAGACAGATTTAGAATTTCGATTTAAACGCAAAAGGGTGAAGGAAATTATCCTTGAAACTCTTTATGACTGTCAGGTGGAGATAAAATCAGATGAAGAAACAAAAACATTTTCATTTTCCGGCAGTGAAAAACAACAGCGTTTGCCTGTCTGTGTATACGGAAAAGTGTTTCAATTTTCTTTCAAAACAAATACCGAATGTTGCAAAATTTGCAAGCCGATGATCGTTTTTGATGTCATTTCATGAAAAATTGCATAAAATTTAAACAAATAATTTTTTGTGACAAAATCAAATTTTTCAAAAAGTCTTTCTTCTATAAAATGGGGGACTATGTAAAAATGAAAAAATTGTTAAAATGGCAAAAGGACAAAGACAATGGATGTTTGGAATGATATAATAAGCATTATTGTCAGCAATGGAGTGTTTGCAATTTTGTTTGTTTGGCTGTTTGTGTATCAACTCAAAGACAGTTCAAAAAGAGAAGAGAAATATCAACAAACCATTTCGGATTTAACTTCACGCTTACAAGTTTTGGATGATGTCAAACAAGATATAACCGACATTAAACAATATTTGAAAGGAGCTGATGACAATGAAGAACTTCTTTAAAAAATTTCAGTCTTACAGTTTTTGGGTGAGTCTTTCGGGTGCTGTGATTGTGCTTTTGAATGCACTTGGCAGGGTTTTTGGTTTTCAAATTGAAAACCAAATTGTTGAAGATGTCATCATGTCAGTTGCTGGTGTTTTGATGGTGCTTGGAGTGGTCTCGATGAAGGGGGCAACAGGAGCATCAAACGATGATAATGAAAACAATGAAAGCAGTGAAGATGCTCAGGAGGCTGAAAAAGAAACTGACACATCAAACTCTTCAAAAACAAATGAAAATGAAGAACCATTGGTAGAAAAAGATGAAGAGAATGTTGATGAAAACAAACAAAAATAATGTGCATAAATACGCATAAAATTGTATAAATATACAGAATAAAAAACCGCATAAGGCTGAACTGCCTTGTGCGGTTTTTTGTTTGTTATAAAGATATTTTCATGTAAAGTTCTAGGAATTTGTTGTTGTTTAACATCTTGATTTTGTAAAGTTGGAAGATATTTTGAAAAAAGTTTGTAAATTTGTCGTTTTTGTGCTATGATAATTAAAGTATAACAAAAAAGGAGAGATAGCACATGAAAAAAGTTATGTATTCGATTTTGTCAGTTTTGTCCATTGTTTACATCGTTTTCTTGTCATTGGACATTGTGATGGACGCAAACGACTGGCATCCTGACATGGGATGGTTTACACAGGTTTTTGATTTGATTGTCAGATTTGGCGGAGTGGCTCTTATTTTCTGCTTTGCTCTTGTAAACTTTGCTGGCAGTCCAGTGAAAACGGTATTCTTTATTTTGCTTATTGTGGCAATCGTTCTTTACATCATCGTGTTGGCGGCGCCTGAATTTTTCTATAATCTTTTCGGCGGTGCAGATGACCCAGCGGGAACAGAAAGTTTGGTTAGAGCAGTTTTGAGAATTTAATCAAAGCACCAAGTTTGAATTTTATGTAAAGGTTGGACTGTGGAAAAGATTATTATTGTAGATGGAAACAGTTTGGCAAACAGGGCATATTATGCGATGCCTTATTTGACTAATCGCGAAAAACAGCCATCTGGAGCGATGTTTGGCTTTGTTAATTTGCTTGTCAAACTTTTTGTTGAGCAAAGGCCGGATTATTTTGCCGTGGCATTTGACCATGCAAGGCAGACTTTTAGAAATGAGATTTACAAAGATTACAAAGGTCAGAGGAAGGAAACTCCACCTGACCTTCTTTCTCAATTTCCTGTTATAAAGCAGATGCTTGAAATGATGGGAATTAAAGTTTTTGAATTTGCTGGCATTGAAGCGGATGATATCATTGGAACGATAGCCAAACATTCTGGAATAGAAAACATTTTGGTTTCTGGCGACCGAGATTTGTTGCAACTTATTGATGACAACACAACTGTCTGGCTGACAAGAAAGGGTGTCACAGAAGTGGAAGTGTTTGATGAAAAGGCATTATTTGAAAAATTTCATATCACACCTGCGGGTGTCATTGATTTGAAGGCTCTTATGGGCGATGCATCTGACAATATTCCTGGTGTTGCTGGAGTGGGAGAGAAGACAGCATTGTCATTGCTTGCGCAATACAAAAATTTGGATGATGTTTACTCTCATGTGGAAGAAGTTAAGGGCAAATTAAAAGATAAACTCATTGCTGGCAAAGAGTCTGCATATATGTCAAAAACATTGGCGACAATCAAGACCGATTGTGACATACACTTTGATTTAAATGATTGCAAATACCATTTTCCGTTTGGACAAGAAGTGCGCGATTTTTTTGAAAAATGGAATTTTCGCAGTTTGACAAATCGAAAAGATTTGTTTACAGATGATGTTAAGGACGAGAAAAAAGAGACAAAACGCACCATATTTGAAAACATGAAACAGGTTTTGCAGTTTGCACAAAACATTGAAAAGACATTGTGTTATGACCTTGAAAAGATGGAATTTTCTTCTGGTGATGACAATGTTTTTTATATCAAAAAAGAGATTGACTTGTTTTCAAATACTTTGGATTTGGATGAAGTTTTGATGGCATTAAAGCCGATTTTTGAGAACGAAAACATCTTGAAAATAACAAATTCTTCAAAAACCGATGTCAAAGTTTTGTGGAAACTTGGAATAAAACTTTGCAACTTTTTTGACATTGACATTGCACGCTATGTGTTGTTTGCTGGTTTGCCAAAATTGCCAACGCCGGATGTGGCGGAATATCAAAATTTGAAAAATGAACTTGAAAAGCAGATGATTGATGAGAAAGTTAACAAAATTTATGCCGAAGTTGAAATTCCGCTTGTTAAAGTTTTGGCTGATATGGAAAATCAAGGGTTTAAGGTTGATGAAAAGATGCTGGATGAATTGGGAGAAAAATATCAAACCGAACTTGAAGATTTGACTTCAAAAATCTATGAACTTGCCGGAGAAAACTTCAACATCAATTCACCAAAGCAGGTGGGATATATTTTGTTTGAAAAACTTGGACTTGACTCTTTCAACAACAAAAAGCATTCCACAAGTTTTGCAATTCTTGATGATATTCGCTGGCAACATGAGATTGTCGATTTGATAATTCGATACCGAAAATTGAGCAAACTTGTCAGCACATATATAAATGTTTACAAGAACATTTGCAAAAATGATGGACCTGTTATTCACACAGTTTTCAACCAAACTTTGACATCGACCGGGCGTCTGTCGAGTTCGGAACCGAACATGCAAAACATTCCAACACGAAATGAAGAGGGTAAAAATTTACGCAAAATTTTCATTTCAAAATATGTCGATGGACAGATTATATCAGCAGATTACAGCCAGATTGAGTTGCGACTTTTGGCTAACATGGCAGATGAAAACAGCATGATAGATGCATACAGGCATGGCATCGACATTCACACAAAGACGGCAAGTGAAATTTTTGGTGTGCCAGTTGACAAGGTCACAGATTCACAAAGGCGAGATGCAAAGGCGGTCAACTTTGGCATTATTTATGGGATAAGTGACTTTGGACTTTCGCAAAATATCAAAACTTCGCGCTACAAGGCAAAAGCGTATATTGATAACTATTTTAATCGTTATCCAAAAATCAAAATTTTTATGGACAAAAATGTGGAATTTGCCAAAGAACACGGTTATATCCGTTCATACTTTGGCAGGATAAGACATATTCCAGAAATCAAATCTTCAAATGCCAATGTGCGCAAGTTTGGAGAGCGTGTGGCAATGAATATGCCACTTCAAGGCACGGCATCTGATGTTATCAAAATTGCTATGGTGAGAATTGCAGAAAAATTGAAAGGGATGCAAAGTCATATAATTTTGCAGATTCATGATGAACTTATTGTGGATGCCCCAAAAGAGGAAGTAGAGAAAGTGAAGGAAATTCTCAAAACAACAATGGAATCGGTTTGTGATTTTGTCGTGCCTTTGACAGTTTCTGTGTCAAGTGGAAAGAATTTGTATGAATGTAAATAATTGACCAACAAAATAATAACATGGTTTGAGGAAAGAAAAAACTCGTTTTGGGATGTTTAGTTGTGAAAATGATTGACTAAATCAAAGCAATTTTGTAAAATATATTTGGTGATAGAATGCAGTATTCAAGAAAAATGGGACTAGACTATGGCAAAGCAAGAATTGGTGTGGCATTTTCAGACCTGTCATCCACAATCGCAAGTGCTGACCATATCTATAAAACACAAACAGAAGAAAAAGATTTACTTTATTTTGACAAACTTGTCAAAGAAAAAAATGTAGATTTGGTGGTGATTGGACTTCCATTCAATGCTGATGGCACTGAAAGTGAGATGTCAGCGGTTGTGCGAGATTTTGCAGGGAAACTAGCAAAACAAACAGGGGTGAAGGTGGCTTTCCAAGATGAGCGCTATACATCGTTTGAGGCGGAAGAATATCTCAAAGAGGCCGGCATCAAATGGGAAAAACGCAAGGAATTGCTTGACAAGGTTTCCGCACAAATCATACTGCAAGATTATCTGGATGCAAATCCAAAAAGGTAAAGGGGGAATTTATGGATAAGAAAAAATTGGAAAAGATTGAAGAAGTTGCAAAGCAAGTTGATGAAAGCAGAGATATCATTGACATCCTTTTGGATGAAGATAACAAAGACCCAATCGTGCTTGTTGATGACAAAGGGAAAAAACTTTCTTTCGAACAGATTGCAGTTATTCCGCATAACGACAAAATTTATTGTGTCTTGAAACCAATTGACAAAATTGAAAACGTTCAAGATGATGAAGCTATCGTTTTCTATGTTGATGAACAGGATGGAAAAGAACCTGTTTTGATGGTTGAAACAGATGAAAAGACAGCAATGGATGTCTTTGATGAATATTACAATCTTCTCGATGAAGCGGAAGCAAAGAGCAAAGCTGCAAAGAAAAACAAATCATCAAAGTCTTCAAAATCAAGTAAGTAAAAAACTCTGTTTTTGTTGAGATTTCTTATCTTTTGATATTGCATAAAAGCGTGCAACACTTTCTTGTTGCATGTTTTTTATTGCATAATTTTTGAATATTAAAGAAATGTCCAAAAATGCAAATGTATGCTTATAAAATGTATAATTTTTTTCTTTTTAAACACAATATTATTACAAGGTAATAAGCCTTGAATAAGGGAGGTAAACTATGTTTGGAAGAAAAAAGGCAAAAAATGCAAGTTCTAAAAACTGCGGAACAGAAGCTTCAAAAGAAGCAACTTCTTCAAAGCAGGCAAAAGGTTGCAGTGGAAAGAAATCAAGTTCTGCAAAAGCTTGTAAATAGTTGGACCTGACCAATAAAAAACTCACGATTTTGTGAGTTTTTTATTTTTGCTATAGAATTTTTCTGTTGGTTTTAAAACTTAAAAGCAACAAAAAGAGTTAGAATTTTTGCATGATGAGTCAAACTTTATTTTAAAAATTGTTTCCAATCTTGCGGAAAATCGACCTCAATTTGAATGATTTTTTGCGTTCGAAAATGTTGAAAAGAAATGCTTTTAAGCAAAAGCATTGTGTGACTTGCATTTTTGCAATCTTGAATGGAATTGTAAAGTCGGTCGCCAAGAAGTGGATGATTGATGTATGAGGTGTGTACGCGAATTTGATGAGTTCTGCCTGTGTCCAGTGAGAATTTGGCAAGACAGTAATTTTCAAAGTTTTTTACAACCTTCAGGTGTGTGGTGGCGCTTTTGCCTTTTGGTGAAATCTCGCGTTTTAAGATGTTTATGCCGTTTTCGGTGCGTGTCAAAATTGGCTGGTTTATTGTTATTGTTTTTTCTTTTATATTGCCATAGCAAAGTGCATAATATTCTTTTTTAACATCTTTGCGATGCTTCTGAAGTGCGTTGTATGAAAAAAGATTTTTGGCAATGATAACAATGCCAGCGGTTTCTCTGTCCAAACGATTGAAAATGCGCAAGACAAAATTTGGATTTTGCTTTTGCATATATTGACAAATTAAATTGCCGAGATTGTCGTTGAAGTGGCTGCGACTTGGCATACACGATAGATTGTGTGGTTTGTTTACAATCAAAAAATCATCATCTTCAAACAAAATTTGCAAACTCTGAGCGGTTGAGTTATTTCCAAATTGTGTTTGTTTTGTGGATGGGTCTTTGGCAATTTGCAAGATATCATTTTCTTTGAGTGATGATTTAAGATTGGCTGGGGTGTTGTTTAACAAAATTAGTCCTGATTTTTTGCGAAGTTTGTTGATATAACTTTCAGATATTCCTTTCGACTTTAAGAAAAAGTAAACTGTTTGCTGTTTCAACAGATTCGCTTCTTTGATGACAAAAGTTTCATATTTCATTGCTGATGGTTGTGCTGTTTGTGTGATGTCGATTTGATTGACTGATATGTGACAGACAGATTGTGCGGTGGATTTGTGTTTAAAATTTTCCATATAACAAATATATCACAAAACGTGATGTTTTCAAAATTTTTTGATGTTTTAGTTGACTTGATTTGTCCATAATGATAAAATAAATTTGTTTTAAAGACAGTGATGAAAGAGTAGTAGGCTTTGGAAATTTTTACAGAGAGCCCATTTTGATGAGATTGGGTAAAATTGAAAATGTTGAATTCACTTTCTAGTCGCACTTTGAAATTTTGCTGTTGCAAAAGTGTAGGAGATGCCGTTTGACATGCGTAAATTGTTCAACAAGGCACGAAATGTGCAAAATTAGGTGGTACCACGGTTTGAAGTCGTCCTAATGATTGGGCGATTTTTTGTTTTGAGTGGAAGAAGGAGAGGATATGAAAGAAAAAATTGAAGAAATCTTAAAAAATGGAATTGTTGAAATTGAATCGGCAACAGATTTGAAGATTTTGGATGAAATAAGAGTAAAATATCTTGGGAAAACAGGACTTTTGACACAGATTTTGCGCGGAATGAAAGAAGTTCCTCCAGAACAGAGAAGGGAAGTGGGGAGTTTGGCAAACTCTGTTAGGGAACAGTTGGAAAACAAATTGTCTGAAACTCTTGCCAATCTTGAAAATGCCGAACTTGCACGCGAAATGGAAAAAGAAAAAATTGACATCACCGAACCAAGCAAGGGGGTTGCAAAAGGTGCTTTGCATCCATTGACTCGTTTTAATAACAAATTTATGGAAATTTGCGTGGAAATGGGTTTTACAGTCATTCAAGGTCCAGAAGTAGAGACAGATTATTACAACTTTGAAGCATTGAATGTGCCGAAGAATCATCCAGCAAGAGATATGCAGGACACTTTCTTTATCACAGATAACATCCTTTTAAGGTCGCAGACTTCAAATATGCAGGTTAGGGCGATGGAGACAATGAAACCTCCATTCAAAATTGTCTGTCCTGGCAGAGTTTACAGAAATGATAGTGACAGTTCTCATTCGCCAATATTCAATCAATTTGAGGCTCTTGTGATTGATGAAAACATTGGACTTAAAGATTTGATGTTGATGATAAAGGAGATTTTGAGAAGGCTCTTTGGTGAAAATGTGAAAATGAGAGTTAGACCATCATATTTTCCTTTTACCGAACCAAGCATTGAAATTGATGCAACTTGTCAGATGTGTCAAGGCAGGGGATGTTCGCTTTGCAAAGGCTCTGGGTTTTCTGAAGTTTTTGGGGCGGGTGTTGTCAATCCAAAAGTTTTGGAAATGAGCGGAATAGACAGCAAAAAATATAGCGGTTTTGCGTTTGGTCCTGGTATTGACAGAAGTGTCATGGTGACAAACAAGATTCCAAACATCAAATATCTGTTTAGAAATGATTTGAGATTTTTGAAACAGATGAGATGATATAATACAGTATTTTGCGGTATTATGCTTGCATAATACACCATAGATTGTGTAGTATGCGACATTTAGGCAACATTTAAAGGAGAAGAAAAAATGAAAGTTTCTTACAATTGGTTGAAAGATTTTGTAGATTTGGAAGGCATTTCGCCACAAGAGATTGCTGACAAGTTGACAACCTCTGGCTTTGAGGTTGAAGATGTCATTTATATGAATAAACACCTGCATGATGTCTATGTTTGCAAAATCACGAAGATTGAAAAACATCCACAGGCGGACAGGTTGCAAATTTGCTATGTGGATATTGGATTTAAAAAGACACAGATTATCACATCGGCAACAAATGTTTTTGAGGGAGCAGTTGTTCCGGTGGCTCTTGATGGCGCTGACCTTGCAAATGGCGTCAAAATCAAACCTACCAATTTTAGAGGAGTGCCAAGCGAAGGAATGTTTTGTTCTGGAGAAGAAATCGGCATTGATGAAAACTATTTTGAGGGCGCAGGTGTCAATGGAATTTTAATTTTGCCAAATGATTTTGTCCCTGGAACAAAAATTGAAGATGCTTTGATGCTCAATGATATTGCTTTTGACATAAATGTGACTCCAAACAGACCTGATTGCAACAGTGTAGTTGGCATTGCAAGAGAAATTTGTGCAATTTATGGAAAAAAGTTTAAAGATTTTGATGTGTCATATAAAACAGTAAGTGAAAATGTCAAAGATTATGTCTCTGTTAGTGTTGAAACTTCAAATTGTCCACGCTACAGTGCGGCTTACATCAAAAACATCAAACTGGAACGTTCTCCACTTTGGCTTCGCAGCCGTTTGCATGCTGTTGACATCAAAACAATAAACACTATGGTTGACATCACGAACTATATCCTTGTTGAGCAAGGTCAGCCTATGCACGCGTTTGATTATAAGTATCTTGAAGGCAAGAAAATTGTGGTAAGACAAGCAAAGCAAGGCGAGAAGATTGCTGTTTTGAATGGTCAGACATATGAACTTGACAAGGATGTTATGATCATTGCAGATGCAAAAAAACCGGTGGTTATTGCTGGTGTGATTGGTGGAGTCAACTCTTGCATTGGAGATGACACAAAAGATACCGTTTTTGAATGTGCGGTTTTTGACTTGAAGAGTGTTCGATTGACTGCTAAAAAATTTGGACTTCGAACAGACTCTTCTGCTTGTTATGAAAAAGGTGTCAACATAAATTCTCCAAGTGTGGCACTAAAACGTGCGTTGCATCTTGTGGATGTTTTGGGGTGCGGTGAGATTGTTGATGGAATTATTGATGAGGTTAACGCCAAGCAAAAACTTGAAAATAGCGAAAGGTTGCATGCTTCTTACAAAAAGATATGCAAGATTTTGGGTGTGGATGTTCCAAAGACAAAAATGATTCAAATCTTGAATGCTTTAGGAATCAAAACGACAATTTCAGGTGATGATTTGACCTGTGTTGTACCTTATTTTAGAGATGATATCAAAAATGAAAATGACCTTGCCGAAGAAGTTATAAGAATTTATGGTTATGATGTTTACAACGATATTGAAGGTGGCCTGTTTGAAAATTCCACAATAACAATCGGACAGTATGACCAGCGACTTACCATGGAAAACAACATGAAAAACATCTTGGTTGACATGGGGTTTTATGAGACTTTGAATTATTCGCTTTACACGGCATCGGCTTGTGATAAGTTGCTCTTGCCAAAGGATGATATGAGAAGAAATGTCATCAAGATTGCCAATCCAATCAGCGAAGATATGTCGACTTTGCGAACTATTATGGCTCACGCACTTTTGCTTGATGTGGCATATAACCTGTCAGTTGGAAACAAAGATTTGAGATTTTTTGAAGTTGGAAGAATTTATCTGCCAAAACAACTTCCTTTGACCGAACTTCCTGTGGAAAACAACAGGTTGTCCATTGCGGTCTGTGAAGAGGGCTATGATTTCTTTATGATGAAAAGAGTGATTGAAAATCTGCTTCTCGGCACCTCACTTAGATATAAACTTGAACGCTCAAAGGAGGTTTTTCTCCACCGTGGTGTGAGTGCTGACATAATTGCAACTGATGGCACTGTTGTTGGTTGGTTTGGAAAAGTGCATAAGGCAGTTTTGAAGAATTACGATATTTCGCAGGATGTATATTATGCTGAAATTGATACCGACTATTTGTCAAAATTGCCGGAAAAGAAGTATGCCACAAAAGAAATCTCAAAATTTCCTGTTGTGGAAAGAGATATTGCGGTTGTTGTTGATGAAAATGTGACAAATCAAGAACTTTCAAGTGCCATCAAATCGGCTTGTGGCAAGATTTTCTATGATGTTGTTTTGTTTGATGTTTACAGAAACAAAGTTTTGGGTGATGGCAAAAAGAGCATGGCTTACAAGATTTTGTTCATGTCAGATGAGAAGACTTTGACAGGAGATGAAATTAACGCCACTGTTGGCAAGGTTTTGAGAAGTCTGGAACATCGCTATGGAGCAAAACTTCGTCAAGTGTAAAAGCGAAGAAAATTAGGTATTTATGCACAATATTTTGTGCGTGTTATGCAATAATAATTTGCATACTACACTAGATATTGTAAATGATGAGAGGTTTTCTTTGCTGTAAATTATTAAAATTTTAAGATATTTGGATTGATATTTAAACTGTTTTATAAGTTGATGGAAGGTGCAAAATGATTTATCTTGACAATGCGGGAACAACCAAGATGTTTGATGAGTGCGTTGAAGTTCATCGCATCTTTTCTTGTCAAGATTTTTACAATCCATCAGCATTGTCTGCGCAGTCAATGCAAGTGTCAAAAAAGATTTCTGAAACAGAAAAATTTTTCTTAAAAAAACTAGGTGCTGATGTGGGCAATGTGTTGTTCACAGGATGTGCGACAGAGAGCAACAACTTGGCAATCAAAGGAAGTCTGCGTAATGGTGATTGGGAATATGTTTTTTCGGAAGGAGAACATCCATCAGTTTTCAATGTTGCACAAAAATTGGCGCAGGATGGTCATGTTGTGCATTTTGTTCCACTTAACTCAAAAGGAGAAGTTGATTTACAGGCACTTGAAAAGGTTTTAAATGCCAAAACGCGACTTATCAGCATCATGCATGTAAGTAATGAAACGGGAGCTATCAATGATTTGGTGGCAATTTCAAAGTTAAAAGAAAGACTGTGTCCAAGGGCAATTTTGCATGTGGATGGGGTGCAGGGCTTTATGAAAATTCCGTTTACTCTTCGAAAGACTGGTGTTGACCTTTACTCCTTTAGCGCGCATAAAATTCATGGGCCAAAGGGTGTGGCCGGACTTTATGTCAAAAATAAGAGCGCGCTTAAAGAACTTTATCAGGGTGGTGGACAACAATACGGTCTACGCTCTGGCACTGAAAATGTGTCTGGGATTATGCAGTTTAGAAAGGCAGTGGAACTTATTGATATCGACAAAAATTTTACGCATACTTTGGAACTGAAACATCTACTTAATGACATTTTAGCAAAGTGCGATGGTGTCAAAATTTTGGATTTTGAAGCTTCGCCATATATCGAAAGTGTGATTTTTGAAGGGGTTAAGGGTGAGACCATGCTTCATGCGCTCAATGAAAAGGGCGTGATTGTGGGGCTTGGCAGTGCTTGTTCATCAAAAAAAGCGGGCAATCGTGTTTTAGAAAAAATTGGTATAGCAAAAGATGAGATAATCTCCAGTGTGCGAATCAGTTTCAATGCTTATCAGACAAGTGAAGAAATTGAAGAGGCTGGAAAAGTTATCTGCCAGGTTTATCGTGACATAAAAGAAAGAGTGTCTTAAAGAAGACTTCATAAAGGTAGGTTATGGAAAAGAGAGTTTTGTTATTGAAATTTGGCGAATTGTTTTTGAAGGGGAAAAATAGAAGAGAATTTTTGAAACTTCTCAAAAACAATATCATGCTGAAACTGAAAGATTTTAAATGTAATTTGATGGAAACACAGGGGCGTTTGATAATTTGTGATTATTCGCTCGGTGATGAAGATGAAATTGTGAAAAATGTTCAAATGATGTTTGGGCTAATTGGCGTTGCAATTGCACAGGAGATTGACACAAGTCTTGAAAATATTGAAGATGAAGTGCTAAAGTTTGATTTGTCAGGAGTGGAGACTTTTAAGGTAGAAACGAAAAGGGCTGACAAATCTTTTCCTATGAATTCTATGGAACTTGACAAACATCTTGGTGGCGTTGTTTTGGGCAAACATCCAAATTTGAAAGTGGATTTGTATCATCCGGATGTGACAATTTTTGTTGAACTCCGCGTAAATGGGAAGGCTTATGTCTACAGAGATTTGCTTCCATGTGCAGGTGGACTTCCGCTTGGAAGCGCCGGGAAGGGACTTTTGCTTTTGTCGGGAGGAATCGACAGTCCTGTTGCAGGTTATCTGATGTCAAAGCGTGGGCTTGCTCTTGAAGCAGTGCACTTTCATTCTTATCCATACACAAGCATACAAGCGAAGGAAAAGGTGATTGAACTTGCAAATTTGATTTCGAAATATTGTGGAAATATCAAACTTCACATAATCTCTTTCACGGAAATTCAGGAACAAATTCACAAAAATTGTGATGAAGAATATATGATAACCATCATGCGCCGAATCATGATGCGTATTGCTGAAAGGTTGTGCAAGGCAAATGGATGTGGTGCAATCGTGACTGGAGAAAGTTTGGGACAGGTGGCAAGTCAAACGATGCAGAGTATGACTGTGACAAATGCGGTTGTGGATTTGCCAGTGTTTAGACCTGTGATTGCTTTTGACAAAGAAGAAATTATGGACATCGCTAGAAAGATTGGAACATATGAGACTTCCATTTTGCCTTATGAAGATTGTTGCACAGTGTTTTTGCCAAAAAATCCTGTAATCAAACCGACAATTAAACGTGCAGAATTTTTGGAAAGAAATTTGGACATAGACAGGTTGGTGGAAAACGCACTTAACAATGAAGAGATTTTGGAAATTAAAAATTATTAACTTTCATCCTTCAAAACTTTAACATCAATTTTGAGAAAGTTTTATAACAATAAGTGGACTTTAATTTGCGACTCCTATATAATAGGATAGGGGTGGTAAAATTTTTAAGAATTTATGAGTTGTCAAACTTTGCTTATAAAAATGGCATATCTTCTTGATATGTCTTTTTTGATATCCTATTATAAATGGAGGCAAAAAGGTTATGGCAGAAGGCGGGCGGGAAGATTAGATTGTGTTTGTTGGACAAATTTTAAAAATGTATAAAGGGTTATAATTATAAATTTCAATTTTATAAACTTGCATATTTTCATATTTTTATAAAAAATGAGTGAATAAATATACAAAAATCACTTGCATATTTATAAATTTTATTGTATAATAATCAAAAATGCATGAATAAACATAAATTTATATTTATGCAAAATGGCTATACACCGCTAAATTAGCGAGATGTAGCGATTAAGGAGAAAACGATGGCAAGAAGTTCTAGACAATCAAAAATCTTGGAATTGATTTCCACAAAAGAGATTGAAACTCAGGAAGAATTGGCAAGAGAATTGAAAAATGCCAATTTTGACATCACTCAAGCAACCATTTCTCGTGATATTAAGGAACTTGGTTTGACCAAGATTTTGAGCAGTTCTGGCAAATACAAATATGCCATCCTTGGCTCCGAGCAACAGGTCGTTTCAAACAAATACATAAACATCTTCAAAGAATGTGTCATCTCTGTCAAGTCCGCTTTGAACTTGACTGTGATAAAAACTATCAAAGGCATGGGGATGAGTGTTTGTTCGTTTATTGACAAGTTGAACTTGACTGAACTTATGGGTGCAACCTATGGCGATGACACGGTCATGCTGGTTTTTCCAACAACAACTTATGCCAGCGAAGCGGTTGTCACTTTAAACCAACTTATGATATAATGTGTTGTTAGATTTTGCGGTTTATTGTTTGTTCTTGCCGATATATGCGTAAAATTTGCATTTTAAATGTTTTGATTTGGAGGTCGTTTGATGCTTTCAACACTTACGCTCAATAATGTTGCACTTATCAAAAAACAAACCATTGATTTTCAAAATGGATTTAATTGCATTTTGGGACAATCTGGAGCAGGAAAGAGCATTATCATTGATGCTTTGAGTTTTTCGTTGGGGGCAAAGGCGGATAAAAATTTGATTCGCTCTGGCGAGAACACAATGAGGGTTGATGCTGTTTTTTCTGAACTTAATGATGCCGAAAAGAAATTTTTACAAGAGATGGACATTGATTTCGATGATGAAGTTATCATAACAAGAACACTCACAATTGATGGAAAGTCCTCAATCAAAATCAATGGCTATCCGGCAACAGCAAAAATGCTGAAAGATTTTGCCGAAACAATGGTTGATTTTTGTGGGCAACACGATAGTGTTGGACTTTTGAATGTAAACAATCATTTGGCACTTCTTGACAAATTTGCCGGCAAAGAAGTGGAGAATTTGAAGAATGAAGTTGCCACAGCTTTTGTTGTTGTGAAAGAAACTCAAAAGAAGATTGTATCCTTGGGTGGCAGTGAAGCAGAAAGAGAGCGCACAAAAGACCTTTTGCAATTTCAAGTTCAAGAGATTGAAAACGCAAATTTGACAGTGGGTGAAGATGAAGAATTGAAACAGCGATTCGAATTTGTCTCATCGGCTGAAAACATTTTTGAAAAAACGGGCGAAGCCTTTGCCAAGTTGGATGAACAGCGTGATTGTGTGACCGGTCTTTTGTATGAAGCGAAAAATCTTTTATCAAGTTTTTCAAATTTCAAGGAGATTGAAGAGTGTAGAGAGAGAATTGAAAATTGCTATTACGAAGTCAAGGACATCGCTGAAACTTTGGACAGCATCAAACAGAGTGCCGATTTTGACTCAAAAGAACTTGAACGAATTGATAACAGACTTGACCTTATCAAAAACTTGTCGAGAAAGTATGGCAAAAGCATTGAAGATATTTTGGCTTATTTAGATAAGAGCAAAAAACAGTTAGAGGAACTTGAGAACAGTCAAGTTGTGTTGGATAACTTGCAGGATGAATTGGCAAAACAAGAAAAAACACTCAATGATGCTTGTGAAAAATTGAGTGAAAAGCGCAAAAGTTATGCTGATATTTTGGAAAAGCAACTTAAAAAACAACTTGATGACTTGGAAATGAAAGGCACGGACTTCAAAGTGCTTTTTGAAAAGACCGAACCAACAACAAGAGGTTTTGATGCTGTCAAATTTATGTTCTCGGCAAATAAAGGACAAGACATTAAAGATCTGCACAAAACAGCATCTGGTGGAGAACTGTCAAGATTGCTTTTGGCATTCAAGAATGTCTTGCTTGACAAAGAAAATGTGCAAACTGTGGTGTTTGATGAGATTGATTCTGGTATAAGCGGACACACTGCTGGGCGACTTGCCGACAAGTTGGAAAACATTTCAAAATACACGCAAATCATCTGCATAACTCACACGCCGGTTGTTGCATCAAGAGCAAACGCATTTTTGCTTGTTGAAAAGAGCATTGTGGACAACAACACCATTTCAAATGTCAAGAGTTTGACTCGCAGTGAAGCAGTTGTGGAAGTGGCAAAACTTATCGATGGAACAAAAGAGGTTTCACAAACCGCTATTGAACATTCAAAACAACTTTTTGAAAGGCAATAATGATTTAAAATCTATTGAACATAGATTGTTGGAAATTTTTGTTTGGATTTTAAAATAACAAAAAGTTATATAAAAATAATCAAATAAACAATAAAAAGAGTGAAGAGCTTTCAATTTGATAAAAATAGTGGCAATGAATTTACCACTTTTTTATTTTATTGTGGATAACGAAGTGTTAAGAAATATACGAACAGCCAACAACTTATTTTTTTGTGCATGATTTTTTGTCAGTGCTCATATATTGTAAAAAAGGAGATTGTCCTATGTTGGAGTTTTTGGCAGAACATTTTTCGGATTGTGTCTTTGTGGCTGTGATGATTATGGCGATGATTCCAACCATAGAAAGCAAGGTGGCAATTCCTTTTGGGATGTCATCACAAATTTGGGGAGAGGCAACACTTTCGCCGGTTCTGTCGGCGGTGGCAAGTTGTGTGGGAAGTATGTTGCCGGCTCTGCTGGTCATTTGTGTGGCAAGATTTGTCAAAAACAGGACTTCTGGTTTTGTTCATGACAGATTTATTTCAAGAGTTCAAACCAAATTTAGTGATAAACTTGAAAAGTTGAAGCATAAAAATTCTACTTTTAAAAAATGTCTGCTTTTGGCAACATTTGTTGCGGTTCCGTTGCCACTTACAGGGGTTTACACTGGCAGTTTGATTGCTGGGTTTACAAATTTGAAGGTGTGGCAGGCATTTTTAGCAATTTTGATTGGTGAGATTTTTTCTTGTCTTGCCGTTTTGACCATATGTATGTTTTTTGAGAACTCCGCTTTTTACATCTTCCTGTTTTCCTTGATTTTTGTCGGTGCTTATTTGCTTGTCAGTCTATGTTTCTGGCTCGTAAAAAAGTTTTTCTTTGAAAGGCAAAAAGTAGAAAAATAGAACAACATAAATAATGACAAATTCCGTGCAAAGTTTACACTCTAAAATTTAATCGGCCGACAATGTTTTGTTGACAGGCGATGGTGCAAAATATATCTCTGCAAAAAAAGAAAAGAGATGATTGTTTTGTTCTGCACGAACTAAAATATCTCTTTTCCGTTTAAGTTAAGTTTCGCTGTGAAATCTTAACTTACTTATATAGTGCACAAGTTTTTTTGATTTATGCATTTACTTTGCAAATTTTTTAAACAAGATTTTTTTGATATAATAATTGATCGGAAAGGCAAGCAAAAGTCCATAGATTGGAACAAGAAGGGATGTCAGATACAATTCCACTCTTTCGGCTTGCATTCCAGCAATCAAATTTCCAATCAAAACAAACAGAGATGCAATGATGAAAATTGCCCAATTGACCACGCCGTTGTAAGTCAGAGAAGCTTTCTTGCTTGGCATTGCTTTGTAGATGACAAGAAGCACAATCGTGTAAATCAAAAATATCGATGGAACAGTGTAAAACCAAAAGTTTGTGCCGGTTCGTGTCACTCCACAGGCACTTAATATGCCGAATAGAATGCCACATCCAACACCTGCCAATAACAATAAAATGGTGGAGCCAATCATGGTTAAAAGATTGGTGTTATGATTGCGTTCAATGGAAGTTTTGTGATATTCCTTAAATTCAATACCATGACCGGCATAATACTTTTTCAGAGTGTTGTAATCGGTGAAACTGTCAACATTAGCCACTTGTTCTGGCTCTTCAGGTGGAACATAGATTGCTTTTTCTTTTTTTCGTTCAAAGAGTTTTGCCATCATGTCTTTGTAGGTTGGTTCCAACTTGCTGTCACGCTTTGGAGCAGGCAAGTCATCATCATATATATTAACCTCAATATTCGGCGGGGTGATGCGCTTTTGAATTGGAATTTGGCTTTCTTCCATTCTTGGCCCGGTGATGAAAATGGCGTCATCTTTTTTATCTTCGGCGAGTGTGTCTTCTGCAACATCTTCTTTTTTGTAGATGAGTTCTTTTTCATCATCTGTATTTGATTGGCTTGAAGATGTGACAGTAGAAGAATTTGATGTGTCTGTTGGAATGGTTTTTCCTATGGTGGAATAACCATTTTGACGGGCTTGAAGCATGGAGGCTTTGAGTTGTTCTATCCTATTTTTTTGAATTTCTCTGTCCTCTTCTTTTTCATAGACAACTGACATTTCAATTTGGTTTTCAGAGAAAGACTTTTTCTTGCGGTATTTTTTCAGTTCACTTGAAGTGTCATAAATTCGGCGATTTTGTTCTTCTTGAAAAGGTGTCAAAGCAAGTTTTTCATCTTCATCCAAAAGTTTGGCATCATCTTTGACAGTCTCGGTTTTTTCGGACTCTGGATAGGTGTTTGTTTCAAGAATTGTTTGATAATACTGCATTTTTTCGCTGTTGACATCGGTGTTTTCATTTAAAACAGATGGTGAAGATTGTGTGCTTGTCTCTTCATCTGTTGTGATAAGATTTGGGGCATTTTGTCCATCACTTTCTGTGATTTCGGTGATTTGTGTAGTGGTTTGTTGTGCCGGCTGTTGGGCGGAGTAAGAGAAAAAGTCGATTTGATTGTCGACAACATCACTATCACTTTGTGGTTCTTCTTGTTTTTGTAGAACAGGTTTTTCTTCGGTCTTTACTATGTTGAAAATGCTGTCTTGTTGCAAAAAGACAGGCTTGGATGTGTTTTCTATATTTGAGTTTTCACTATCTTGGTTGGCATTGTTTGCAAGAAAATCGCTTGCTCTTGTGGTGTCATTGGAAAATGTCGTTGTTTCTGTTCCAACAACGGTTGATACTGGGGATGCTTTTTCATCAAAAGACATGTTTTCAAATTCTTTTGAAAGTTCTTCAAGTTGTCTTTTGCCTTCGGTGGTTATGGTGTAATAATGTCTTTTGCCACCGAATTCACTTTCTCCCCAATAGGATGAAGAAACATAGCCCTTCTTTTCCATTCTGGTCAGGCAAGAATAAAGGGTGGGTTTTTTCATGATGTAATTTCCACCTGTTTTGTGTGAAATAAATTCAATGATTTCAAGTCCATATTTCGAACCATGAGCAAGGCTGTCCAAAACCAAATACGAAATTTGACCATTTGAATTGAATGCCATAGACAAAATCTCCTATCTTCTAATAAAATTATAAAAACAAAAAAAACTTTTGTCAAACAATTTTATAGGTATTATGCAAAATTTTTTTGTTGCATAATATAACAAAATAAATATGTGGTATGCAACATACTACACAATATCTTGTGGTGTTATGCAAAATTTGTCATCATACACACTAAATATAAAATTCCTTTGATTTTTCTTTTCAAAAGTGATATGATATATATCATGAAAATCAATGTCATAAGAGAAAAACGCAGGACAATTGCTCTCAAAGTTTTGGACAGTGAAAATGCAGTTTTAAAAGTTCCACAATCCATCAGTGAGAAAAAAGTCAAGGAATTTGTTGATAGCAAACAAAGGTGGCTGGAAAAGACATCGGCACGCATGAGAGAGGTCGAAGATTTTTCTAGGTCTTTTGATTTTAAAAAATACATTTACCTAAATGGTCAACAGGCAGGCAAGGTGGATGATGTGGTTATTGGTTTTGAAAAGCTTTCCCCAAAGGCAAAACGATTGGCGATAAAAAGATATTATCTATCCATGTTTTCAAATCTTGAGCGGTTGGCTGAAAAATTATCAGGGGAAACCGGTTTGAAGTATAAGGATATCAAACCGACAGGGTCGACCCGTGTTTGGGGAAGTTATAATTCAAAAGGACTTATGAAACTTAACTACAAATTGTTGATATTGCCAGAAGAACTTGCAGTGTATGTAGTTTGTCATGAATTGTGTCACAGTTTACACATGAACCACAAACCACAATTTTGGAAGCAACTTGGCACAATATGTCCAAATTATAAAGCAATGAAAAAAGAAATGGCTCGATATTCGTTTGTTCTTAAAACAGATTTTTAAAAGCCTGTTTTTGATGTTTAGGTTTGCAAAAATTAACAAGAGGAAATGTGCATGAAGATTTATGAAAATTCGAGGTTAAACATTTTCTCCTTGACCTTTCGCTAAAATGAAAGGTTTTTTGTTGTGATTTGTGATGTTTTGCAGTTTTTATGAAAAATTTTAAAAAGTGTGCTTGTACCAGATGGCATAATTTTGAAATTTTTGCAGAACCTAAAAAGTGGTTATGAAAAAACGGAGTCTCATCTTTTTGTTGGTCTTTTTGTTGACATTTACCTTAACAGCAATTGCTTCGCCGTTGAGAGAGATTTTAAGTTTGGAAAATGGTTTTTTGGCAGGTTATGATGATATCCAAACTGTCAATGAAAACAAGACTTTTGGAGATTTTTTTAAAGCGGAACTTAACGAAAAAGAAAAAATAGTTGGCGGTCAAAAAATCAGGCAAGGTGAGATTGTTTTCAAATTGTTTGGGTTCATTCCTGTTAGGCGTGTGCAAGTGTCACTTGTGGGGGATGAGGACTTTTATGTCGGCGGGGTTCCGATTGGGCTTTCTATTTGTGCTGATGGTGCGATTGTTGTTAGTGATGATGGCGAAAGCGGTCTGAGGGAAGGAGATATTATAACACAAATAAATGGTCAAAAAATTGAGGATTTGAATGATGTTGAGCAAATGCTGAAAACGGGAGAAGAAGAGGCGGAAGTTAAGTTCTTGCGCAAAAACAAGGAGTTGAAAACACTCATAAAAACTACGCATGATGAAAATTCCGGCAGATTGAAACTTGGGCTTTGGGTTAAGGATGATATAGCTGGTGTCGGAACGCTGACATTTGTCAACAAAAAGACTCATGAATACGGCGCGCTTGGACATCCAATTGTGGAGGCAGAAGGCGGAAATATTGTGCCGGTATCTAGTGGAAAGGTGCTTGAATGCAATCTTATTGGAATAAACAAAGGACAGAAAAATAATCCTGGCGAACTTCGCTGTGTGTTTTCATCAAGCGCAAAGTGCAAGGGCGACATCAAAGAGAATTCCAAATTTGGCATAAATGGAATTTTGAAGGACACCAGCGGGCTTGTGGATGAAAATGTGACCGCAAAACTCGGTGGCAGACTGGGCGTGAAGGTAGGCAAAGCATTTATTGTTTCGACAATAAGTGGAATTCGTGAAGAATATGAAATTGAAATCATAAAGACCAATTATCAAAAATCGGCGGAGGATAAAAGCATTGTTTTTCGTGTTAAAGACAAAAGGTTGCTAGCCCTCACAGGCGGAATTGTGCAGGGCATGAGTGGTTCGCCAATCATGCAGGATGGAAAGATTATTGGAGCGGTCACTCATGTGTTTTTAAATGACCCAACAAAAGGTTATGGAGTTTATATTGATTGGATGGTTTAATGGCAGACTTGCATAATCGATTTGATAATTTTTTAGTAAATAGCAAATAAGATGCAACACAAAATGTAGTGTATTATTCAACATAACATAATCAAGATGTGGTATTATGCAATAAAAAACGACAATTCGCTTTGAGTTGTCGTTTTTAGTCTGTTTACTTGCTTTTGCCGATTTATGCTATACAAAACAAAGGTTTGAGGTTTTACTCTTCGTGAATTTTGACCCTGTTTGCCACAGACTTTCTCATATCTTCACTGATTGCAGCGTAATGTTTTTTGGTGGTGTTGACATCTTTGTGTCCCAAAACATCGGCGACAATGTAGATGTCCTTTGTCTCGCGATAAAGATTTGTGCCAAAAGTTGAACGCAGTTTGTGTGGAGATATCTTTTTAAGCGGTGTTGACTCTCTGGCAAACTTTTTGACTAGATTTTCCACTGCTCTGACACATATACGCTTGTTTTGAAGTGACACAAACATGGCATTTTCACTCTCATCAAGAGGAAGTGTTTCGCGTTTTTTAAGCCATGTTTGCAAGGCATCTGCAACCTCTTTCGAAAAGTATAAAATTGTTTGATTTCCACCTTTTCTTGTCACTTTGAAGGCATTTTGTGAAAAATCAAAATCTTCAACATTCAAGCCAACAAGTTCGGAAATTCTTATGCCCGTGCCAAGAAACAGGGTGACAATGGCGTTGTCACGCTCTTGTGTGTTTTTGTTGTAATGTTTCTGCCTTTCGCTGAACGTGGTCGGCGACTGAACGGCATCCAACATTCTTTCCACTTCATCTTTTTCAAGGCGGATGATTTCTTTGTTGTGAAGTTTTGGTGTCTCTACCTTGCTTGCAACATTTGAAGCAATCATATCATGATTGAAAAGGTATTTGAAAAAACTTCTCACACTAGCAAGTTTGCGCGCTTTTCCTCGTTCGGAGTTTTTTTGCATCTTGTTTTCTTCATTTTGATAATATGAAAGATAGGATAGATAATTTTCTATGTTTCGAGATTGCAAACTGCTCAAATCATCAAGAGTTATCTCCATTTTTGGTTTTTTCAGAACATACTTTTCAAGATAATCAAAAAATACTGACAAATCCATAGCATAATTTACGCGTGTCAGGCTGGATGTGTTGTTTTCAATGCCTGTGAAAAAGTCATAGCAATATTCCGGCAGATTTTGCAGGTATTTGCCGATTTTTTGCATGTTTTTCAAATCTCTCACTTCAAAATAACTCATTTTGCTCATAACATTTTTATTATAGCAAACAAAAAAGAAAATTTACAAACGAAAAAACGCAAAAATCATCAAATGCCAGAAATTGTATGGCATGTTTATTTTTTTTGTTTGAAAGCAATATTTCCATATTTTGTGTCAATTTCGCATAACACAACCGAGATATTGATTTTTAGAAAACTTTTTATAGGTTGTTTATTTTTTTACAGATTTTGCCTTTTTTAGAGACTCATTAAAAGCTTTTTCGACAAAAAATCGTTGTTTTGGTGGCAATATTTGTTGCTTTTTGTGCTTGAATATGTTAAAATCTTTGCGTTATAAACTTACGGAGGTTAAAATAAATGTATAACATAAAGAAAGAAAACACAAAAGTTGAAATTGACTTGTCGATTGACAGTGCTGAATGGGAAAAGGGCGTTCAGTCAGTTTACGAAAGCACAAAGGGCAAATTTAACATTGAAGGATTTAGAAAGGGACATGCACCAAGAAAGGTGATTGAACAACTTTACGGCGACAGTGTCTTTTTTGAAGATACCGTTGACACGTTTGTCAATGAGGCACTCAACGATGTTCTTGACAAAAACCCTGAACTTGAACCTGTGGCAATGCCAACAACTCAGTTTGAAAGTTTCACTGCTGATGGCGGACTTAAGATGAAAATCTTTTTTGAGATTGTTCCTGACTTTAAACTTCCTGCTTATAAGGATGTGACAATCAAAGTTCACAGCAACGAAGTGACAGATGAAGATGTTGAACATCAAATTCATCACCTTCTTGAAGACAACGCAAAGTTTGTTTCCGTTGACAGAGAAATCAAAAACGGCGACAGTGCTTTGATTGACTTTACCGGTTATATCAATGGAGAGGCGTTTGATGGTGGAAGAGCAATGGATTATCCACTTGAAATCGGCTCACACAGTTTCATTGACAATTTTGAGGACCAACTTATCGGTCACAAAAAGGGTGAAGAAGTTGATGTCAATGTGACATTCCCTGAAGACTATCAGGCTGAAGAGTTTAAGGGTAAAAAAGCACTCTTCAAGGTGACAGTAAAGGATGTTAGAGAAAAATCACTTCCAACTTTGGATGACAAATTTGTTGCTGATACGACAGAATTTGAAACAGTCGATGAGTATAAAAAAGATTTGAAGGCTCATATTCAAGATATGAAAGACCAAAACATGGAAAACGAGTTTGAATACAACATGCGAGACTACCTTTTGAAAAACACAAAGATTGAAATTCCACAAGTTATGATTGACAACAGTGTTGAAGATGACATAAAGAGAATGAGAGACACTCTCGCTCCTTACAAAATTACGCTTGAAGATTATCTCAAACAGACCGGCGGAAATTTTGATGACTACAAAAAGAACATGACAGACCGTGCTGTCACAATGATAAAGACCCGCTATATTTACAGAAAACTGCTTGAGGAAAACAAAATTACTGTTTCTGCAAAGGAACTTGAAGATGCTACAAAAGGCATGAAAGAAAGCCGTGAGATTGTGAGAAAGGAAAATGAACTTTTGCTTAATAAACTTCACAAATTCTTGAGAGAAAACAACAAACTTGAAATTGTTAAAGACTAATTTTGAAAAATTGATACCATTTTGCACAAAGATTTGCGCATAACTTTTTAAGGAAACAAGACACTAACAGAAGTTGGTGTTTTGAAAGGAGGAATTATGTTGA
Source organism: uncultured Clostridia bacterium (assembly GCA_944362545.1). Taxonomy (GTDB): domain Bacteria; phylum Bacillota; class Clostridia; order Christensenellales; family UBA1242; genus Caccovivens. The sequence goes on along the minus strand of CALVTJ010000003.1, from coordinate 135,014 downwards.
TACCTATGGTCGTTGACCAAACAGGAGCAGGTGAAAGGTCTTATGACATTTATTCCAGACTTTTGGAAGATCGTATTATCTTTCTTACCGGAGAAATAACAGATGAAACAGCAAATGTTGTCATTGCACAACTCATTTATCTTGAAGGGAAAAATCCGGACAAGGACATCTACCTTTACATCAACAGTCCTGGAGGTTCAGTCAGTGCAGGAATTGCCATTTACGACACAATGAATTACATCAAGTGTGATGTCTCGACAATCTGTGTTGGTCTTGCTGCTTCAATGGGGGCATTCTTGCTTTCAAGTGGAACAAAGGGCAAGCGTTTTGCTCTTCCAAACAGCGAAATCATGATTCATCAATTGCTTGGTGGGGCTCAAGGACAGGCAAAGGATATTGAAATTCAGGCTCAGCACATCAAAAGAGTTAAGGATATGGTCAATGGCATTTTGAGCAAGAACACCGGAAAGACTTTGAAAGAGATTGAGAAGGACACCGACAGAGACAACTTTATGTCCGCCGAAGAAGCCAAAAAATATGGTCTTATTGACAACATTTTTGTGACTAGAAAAAACGCCAAAAATAAGGGGAATGAATGAGAGATATTGAAATGTGTGTTTGTTCTTTTTGTGGAAAGCCACAGAAAGCAGCAAAAAAGTTGATAGCAAGTCCAAATGGTGATGCGTTTATCTGTGATGACTGCATAAATATTTGTGCGGAACTTATCAAAGAAGAAGAGGTCAAACTCAAGGTTTTCAAAGACTTGGTTTTGCCTTCCCCAAAAGAAATCAAAAAGAAACTAGATGAGTTTGTTATAGGACAGGAACAAGCCAAAAAGGTTTTGTCTGTTGCGGTTTACAATCACTATAAACGCATAAACTACAACGAACATCACAAGGCTGATAAAAAATCCAAAGATGCCAAGACAAATGCCAGCAAAAGCGATGTCGAACTTGAAAAGAGCAACATCTTGATGATTGGTCCGACAGGTTCGGGAAAGACTTTGCTTGTTCGCACTTTGGCAAAGATTTTGGATGTGCCATTTGCTGTCGCAGATGCCACAACACTGACTGAGGCAGGCTATGTCGGCGAAGATGTTGAAAATGTGCTTTTGAAACTTATTCAAAATGCCGATTATGACATTGAAAAGGCTCAAAGGGGAATCATTTACATTGATGAAATCGACAAACTTGCAAGAAAGAGTGAAAACCGTTCGCTCACGCGTGATGTTGGTGGTGAAGGTGTGCAACAAGCGCTTTTGAAAATCATTGAAAGCACTGTTGCCAGCGTCCCACCACAGGGAGGGAGAAAACATCCATACCAAGAAATGCTCCAAATCGACACAACAAATATTTTGTTCATTTGTGGTGGTGCATTTGTTGGACTTGACAAAATAATAAACAGGCGTTTTTCTACCAAATCAGGCATTGGTTTCAATGCCAAACTTAAAGGGAGTGAAGAAAAACACAAGATTGATTACACCAAGGATGTTCAACCAGATGACTTGATAAAATATGGGCTAATTCCTGAATTTGTCGGCAGACTGCCAATTGTCACAGGACTTGACGATCTTGATGAAAAGGCATTGGAGCGAATTTTGGTGGAACCTAAAAATTCACTTATAAGACAATATAAGCAGATGTTTCAAATTGATGGGTTTGAGATTGAATTTCAGCCAGATGCCATCTCTTATGTTGCTCAACAAGCCATCAAACTCAAAACGGGCGCAAGAGGCATTAGGACAATCATGGAAACTCGCATGATGGAACTTATGTTTGATATGCCAGATTCTCATGTTTATGGAAAAATCATCATCACAAAAGACTTTTTTGAAAAGGAAGCAAAACCGATTTTGGTTAAGCGAGAAGATATCAAAAACGAAGCGGTCTAAAATGACTGCTTTTTTCATGCTTTGACATATTAAATCATTGTCAAATTTTTCCTTATTATATAAATTTGATATATATTCAAGAATTTTGTTTGACAAACATTTGGAAAAAATGTAAACTTGTTATGTAAGTGAAATTGCCATTATTTTTCGTCATTTTGGCAACAAACTTATCAAAAAGGGGAGAAGATATGAATGGTTTGATTTTGGCTGTCTCTCCTGCACTCGTATCTGGATTGGTTGCGGGTATTATTTGTTTAATTGTCGGCATTGCCGGGGGACTGTTAGGGTATAAAATATATAGCAGTAAAAAAATTCAAAAAAACAAATCTAATGCTATAAAGATTATCGAAGATGCGTATGCAGAAGCGAAGACAATAAAAAAAGAAGCAATTATTGAAAGTAAAGAACAATCTCAAAAACTTAAAGATGATGTTGAGAGAGAAGTTAAAGAAAGACGGGCGGAAGTTGTTAAACTTGAGGAACGACTAAACCAAAGAGAAGAATATATTGAAAAGAAAGAACTTGCTGTTGACAAACGAAGTGAACAACTCGAGGGTGAAAAGCAAGAACTTGCCGCAGCGAAAGAGAATGTGGAAAAAATCAAGGCAGAGCAAGAAGAACTCAAAGGCAAAATCATTGAAGAACTCGAAAAAACTGCCAAACTTTCAAGGCAAGAAGCAAAAGATATGCTTGTTGCAAACATGAAAAATGATGCGCAAAAAGAAGCAGCGGTCATTGTTAAAAAAATTGAAGATGATGCCAAAGAAAATGGCGAAAACAAAGCAAGATGGATAATTGGACAGGCACTTCAAAGATGTGCCACCGAAACGACAAGTGAAATGACTGTGTCGGTTGTTTCTCTGCCTAATGACGAAATGAAGGGCAGAATTATCGGTCGTGAAGGAAGAAACATCAGGGCGATTGAAGCAGCCACAGGAGTGGAACTTATTGTGGATGACACGCCGGAATCCATCACCATTTCTGGTTTTGATCCAATAAGAAGAGAAGTGGCAAGATTGTCGCTTGAAAAACTTATTGCAGATGGAAGAATCCATCCAACTCGCATTGAAGAAATTGTTGAAAAAATGCAAAGAGAAGTGGACAAAATGATAAAACAGGCAGGTGATGAGGCTTGCAATGAAACCGGAATTTACAATCTAAATCCAGAAATTGTCAAGGTACTTGGAAGATTGAAATTCAGAACAAGTTATGGACAAAATGTTTTGAAACATTCCATTGAAACATCCATCATTGCCGGACTTTTGGCAAGTGAGCTGGGGGCAAATGTCAGGGTGGCAAAACGCGGTGGACTTTTGCACGACATCGGCAAAGCACTTGACCATGAAATTGAGGGCACTCATGTGCAAATTGGTGTGGACTTGTGCCGAAAGTATGGTGAAAGCGAAGAAGTTATTCATTGCATTGAAGCACATCACTTTGATGTTGAATTTAAAACTATTGAAGCAGTGATTGTGCAAGTTGCCGATGCCATTTCAAGTTCTCGTCCGGGAGCAAGAAGGGATAGTTTTGAAAATTATATCAAGCGTTTGCAACAACTTGAGGACATTGCAAAAGGCTTCAAGGGTGTTGAAAAAGCCTATGCTGTTCAGGCGGGCAGAGAAGTGAGAATCATTGTCAAACCTGACCAAATTTCTGACAGCGAGGCGATGTTCCTTGCAAAAGATATTGCAAGCAAGATTGAAAATGAAATGCAATATCCTGGACAAATCAAGGTTAATGTCATTCGCGAAAGCAGATTTGTTGAAACGGCAAAATAATTTGCATATTTTAACATAGCGTGCTAAAATTCTGTATGAGTTTCAAAACAGAGATGTTTTGTTGTTCATAAATTTTGTTTAAAAGGAGAATCATCATGGCAGAAAAGAAGAAGTCTTCTTCAAGTTCCAAAAAAACTGTCACAAAGACAACAAACACTTGGTCATCAACAAAGATTTTGGACTGCATTGCTTACTTTGCAATTATGTTTATTGCCATTGCGTTGCTTTTGCAAGTTATTTTCAAGGGCAATGTGAGTGTTGCAAGTGCTTTCCAAGAAATCGGTGAGTGTATTGCATATATTGTTGCCATTTGGCTTGGTTTCTACTGGACAAGAAGAAAAAGAAATATATGGTGGCTTGTTTGCTGGATTATAGCAACAGTTCTTATTGTCGTTCTTTACATTTGCTCTGTTGCTCTGTAATTTAACGGCAATCGCATCATGGATTTGAGGGTAATATGGCATATCTTTCATATATCGTTTCTATTATTGCCATTGTGCTGGCAGGTATTTTTGCAATCCTACAAACATTGTGGGCGGGGTTTGCCTATTTTGTGCTTGCAATGCTTCTTTTGTTGTCGCTCTTTTGGGCGGGTTGGTTGATATATAAATATTTCACCGACTACAAAAAAGAATTAGAAGAACGCTTCAAGGTTTATCGCATTGAAACAATCAACGCAAATCAAATTTTTGCCGATGATTTTGACAGAGATGAAACGGCTTTTCGAAAGGAATTTTCAAAAAAAGTTTTGAAAGAAAAGATTTTCAAGTGGTGCATGATTGCATTTTGTTTTGCAAGTGGCATGGCATTTTTGATGGGAATGATATTTTATGCTTAATCTTCAAATATAAAAATCAAAAACAGACCAAAAATACGGTCTGTTTTTCTTTATTTTTTTGCAGAATGGCAAATTATTTTGAGATAGAATAAAAATTTGATATACTTGATATGTTAGATTTTTGCATTTGTTTGTGCAAAAGATTTAGAGGTTTGTTATGTTATCAAAAGTGAAAAGTTTTGGACTTATGGGCATTGATGGATTTTTGACACAAATTGAAACGGACATTGTTGGTGGAGTGCCTCACTTTGACATTGTTGGGCTTGGCGACACGGCGGTCAAAGAAGCAAAAGAGAGGGTTAAATCCGCCATAAGAAACTCTGGCTTTGATTATCCTGTTAAGCACTACACCATAAATCTTGCACCGGCCGATATCAAAAAGGAAGGACCATTTTATGACCTTGGCATTGCAGTGGGCATTTTGTCGGCAACAAAACAAATCAAAGCAAAAAAGTATGAAGACTTTGTTTTCATCGGAGAATTGTCGCTTGATGGAAGCGTGAAAAAGGTCAGAGGAGTTTTGCCAATTCTCATAAGTGCCAGAAAGATGGGTTATACCAAATTTATCTTGCCAAAAGAGAACAGCGAAGAGGCAAAGTTTATTGATGGCATGGAAATCTATACCTTTTCGCATCTTGTAGACATTGTCAAATTTTTGAATGATGAAAATGAGTCTCCTGTCGAGAAATTGCAAACAAAATCTTTTGATGAAGTGTCAAAAACGCACAAAAATAGACTCGATTTTGAAAATGTCAAAGGACAGGCACAGGCAAAGCGAGCACTTGAAATTGCTGCAGCGGGCGGACATAATGTTTTGATGATTGGTCCACCGGGAAGTGGCAAGAGCATGCTAGCAAAGTGTTTTGCCGGCATTTTGCCTGATTTGACTTTTGAAGAAGCACTTGAAGTGACAAAAATTCATTCCATCGCGGGAGAACTTGATTTGAAAACAGGCATTATCACCGAAAGACCGTTTCGTTCTCCGCATCACACGGCGTCCATTGTCAGCATGACAGGTGGCGGAACAAACAGCAAGCCCGGAGAAATCAGTTTGGCGCACAATGGAGTGCTTTTCTTGGATGAATTTCCAGAATATTCTCGCAGTTTGATTGAAACTTTGCGCCAGCCACTTGAGGATGGATATATCACAATCGCAAGAGCAAATCAAACGGTGACTTATCCGGCAAGTTTCACGCTTGTTGCCAGCATGAACCCATGTCCTTGTGGAAACTATGGTTCAAAAGACAGAGAGTGCCGTTGTTCGCCGGCGCAGATTCATAAATATCTTTCCAAAATTTCCGGCCCAATTATGGATAGAATAGACATCCAAGTGGAAGTTGATAGTGTGTCTTACAGAGACTTAAACAAGGATGAAAAAGAAGAATCATCCGCCGAAATCAAAAAGCGTGTTGACAGGGCAAGAGAAGTTCAACTTGAACGTTTCAAAAATTCAAAAAACTTTTCAAATGCCAAAATGAGCGTTCCACAAACAAAGAAGTTTTGTTCACTTTCAAAAGAGTGTCAATCACTTATGGAACAAGCCTTCAATTCTTTGAAGTTAAGTGCCAGAGCTCATGACAGAATCTTGCGTGTTGCACGCACAATTGCCGACCTTGATGGAGAAGAAAACATCCTTCCACAGCACTTGGCAGAGGCAATTTCATATCGTGGACTTGACAGAAAATATTGGAGTGTTTAGTGTGAGTTTGCCAAGATTGTGCAAAATTTGATAATTTGTTTTACATGAAAATTACATAAAGGAGAAAAAACAATGCTGTCAGCAAGAGATAGACTTTTGGTGTTTATGTCGAATTTTGAATTGTCAATCAAAAAACAAGAGATGATTTTGGAATCTCTCGATGATTTTTCTGTGGATAGCGTGTTATCAAATCCGGTTGCTTTGCAGATTTTGACAAGAGAAGAATTGCACAAAATGGCGGAAAGTTATGACAGGCACGCGCTTGACAGTGCAATTGAAAACATGCAGAAAAATGGCATAAAACTTGTCACAATTTTCAATGATGATTATCCAGAAAAACTCAAAGATTTGCCGGACAGACCACTTCTCCTTTATGCAAAAGGTGACCTGTCACTTGCAAACAAAAAGAGCATTGGCATGGTTGGCACTCGTATGCCATCCAATTATGGCAGAATTGTTGCAGAGAAGTTTGCAGGGAAGTTGGCAGAGAGTGGGCTTGTTATTGTCAGTGGCTTGTGCTATGGGATTGATGAAATCTCACATCGCAAAACTCTCGAAAGTGGAGGAAAGACCATTGCTGTTGTCGGCAGTGGGTTTGCCAGCATTTATCCAGCGACAAATGCTGTTTTGGCAGAGGAGATAGCGCAAAAAGGACTTTTACTTTCGGAATATCCGCCATCTTTCAAAGCAAAGCGCTACACATTTCCAAGGCGCAATCGCATTATTGCGGGTTTGTCGGATGGGGTGCTTATTGTTGAGGCAGGATTCAAAAGCGGAACTGTTCACACAAAAGAATATGCACTTGAATATGGCAAAGACATCTTTGCTGTGCCGGGGAATATAACAAGTTCAAAGAGTGAACTTACAAATGCACTCATAAAGTCCGGTCAGGCGGAGTGTACACTTTCGCCGAATGAGATCATCGACTTTTATGGCATGAAAAAGACATCAAAGCAAAAGGTGGCAGTTTTGAGTTTTGATGAACAAAACATTGTTAGTCTCTTGCAGGATGGAGAGAAAGATTTTGACTTTTTGGCAAGAAAATCTAAAATTCCTGTCAATATTTTGAATAGTTGTTTGACAACTTTGGAAATTCGTGGTTTAATAAGAAAGTTGCCAGCACAGACTTATGCTCTTGTTTGATTTCTGATCCAGGGAAAGGAATTTTTGTTCTGATTTGTGTATATATAACATAAGTCAAAATGGCAAAAGGAGAATAATTTGAAATTAGTTGTAATTGAGGCCCCAGCAAAAAGGGATACATTGAAAAAATATTTAGGAAATGGTTATGAGGTGTTTGCAACGAAGGGACATATAAGAGATTTGCCAGCAAAATCGTTTGCAATTGACCTTAACAACAACTTTGAACCGCATTATGAGGACAATCCTGACAAAAAGCAACTCATTTCTGAACTGAAAAAGAAGGCAAAGAGTGCAGATGAAGTTTTGATTGCTACCGACCCTGATAGAGAAGGTGAGGCAATTTCTTGGCATGTTGCTCATGTTTTGGGACTTGACCCAAACACCAAGTGCCGTATTCAATTTAATGAGATTTCCAAAAAAGCGGTGCTCAAAGCGTTGACCGAACCTCGTGTGATTGACCTCAATCTTGTCAATGCACAGCAGGCAAGAAGGGTTATGGACAGAATTGTGGGATACAAATTGTCGCCAATTTTGTCAAAGAAAATTGCTCCAAAACTTTCGGCAGGCAGAGTGCAATCAGTGGCACTGAAACTTGTTGTTGACCGCGAAAAAGAGATTGAAAACTTCAAACCGGAAGAATATTGGACTGTCACAGCAGAACATGAAAAGGACAATGTCAAATTCAAATCAAGTTTGACATCTTACAAAAACAAAAAAATCAAAATCTCAAACAAAGAAGAAGTGGAAAAGATTTTGAGCGAGATAAAAGGCAAAGATTTTGTGATCTCGCAAATCAAAAAGACACACACCAAATCACACGCACCGGCACCATTTACCACCAGCACCATGCAACAGGATGCTCTCAACAAGCTTGGCATGAGTCTGAAGCGCACCACTGTTTCGGCGCAGGAACTTTATGAAGGTGTGGAAGTGAAGGGCGAAGGCAAGATTGCGCTCATCACATATATAAGAACAGACTCCACAAGAGTGTCAATTGATGCACAAAACGCTTGCCGTGATTATATTGCACAAAAATTCGGTGCAAATTATGTTCCCGCAAAGCCAAATATTTATGCCACCAAGAAGAACGCACAAGATGCACATGAGGCCATCAGACCGATTTCCATGCAAATGACTCCAGAGATGGTCAAAGATTCTCTCACAAAGGACAATTATAGGCTCTACAAACTCATCTACGAACGCTTTATGGCAAGCCAGATGAACGAGGCACAATATTCCAATGTCAGTGTTTCGATTGATGTGAATGATTACAATTTCAAAGCATCTGGCAGAACAATGGAGTTTGCGGGCTACACTGCGGTTTACAAAGAATATGTTGATGAAGAAAAGCAGGAGGCAGGGAAACTTCCAAAACTTGAAGAAGGCGAAAAGGTCACTGTCTTAAACATCAAGGAAGAACAGAAATTCACAAAGCCACCAGCACGCTACACCGAGGCAAGTTTGGTCAAAGCAATGGAAGAAAAAGGCATTGGTCGTCCTGCGACTTATGCGGCAACTGTCACAATCTTGACTGCAAGAAACTATTGCACAAAAGAGGGCAAGGCGCTTGTTCCAACCGAACTCGGTCGCAAGATAACCGACTATCTTGACAAATTCTTCCATGGTGTCATCAATGTCAAATTTACTGCACACATGGAAAACAGACTTGATGATATCGCTGAAAATAAGGATGATTGGCATGATGTTGTGGACAGTTTTTGGCAGGGATTTAAAGGACTTCTTGCAAAGGCAGATGCCAGCAGTTTAACCATGAAGTCACAACCTGTTGAAACTGATATCATTTGTGAGAAATGTGGACACAAAATGGTCATTCGTGAAGGGCGCTATGGCAAATTTTTGGGGTGTTCAAACTTTCCTAAATGTCGAAACATCAAACCGCTTGAGGATGACACAAAAAAGCCGGTTGGAAAATGTCCAAATTGTGGGAAGAATGTCTATGCTGTTAGGTCAAAGCGTGGCAAAACATTCTATGCCTGCGAGGATAGGGATGGATGCAACTTCATGAGTTGGGACATTCCAACAGGGGAGAAATGTCCAAAATGTGGAAAGTATCTCATCAGAAAGGGCAAAAAAATCAAGTGCTCAGCATGCGATTATGAGGTGAACACCGCAGAATGAGACTGAATATGACATCAAACTTTTCAAAGAAACCGATAAAGATTGTTGGCTGTGGGTTGGCAGGAGCAGAGATGGCGTTTATTCTTGCCAACAATGGTTTTGATGTGCATATTTTTGATGATAGTTTTGAAAAAAGAGAATCAATCTTTGACACAATGCACCAAAAAGAACATTACAACGACAAGTATGACACTTTTTTGGTGGAAAACATGAGATTTGAATTGGAATGCTTAGACAGTCCACTTTTTTCTGTTGCAAGAAGAGATGATTTTTCGCAATTTGGTTTTATGTTTGATGAGAAGTTTGCAGAACATATCAAAAAACTTTTGCTTTCACATCCAAATATCAAAATTTTCAACATTCATATTGACACTTTGAATGAGAATGAAACAACAGTTATCGCCACAGGACATCACACAAGTGCAGATGTCTTGGCACAGTTGTCAAGATTTGTTGGCAAGCATAGAATTTGCCATTTTCAACCACAAAAGATGGTGATTGATGGAAAAAATCTCAATTTGGAAAAATTCAATTTTGTGACAGATGATGAATGTTTTGTCAACTTGAGTGAAAGTGAATATGTCAATATATATGAGAAAATTGTTGCATTGTGCAAACATCAAAACGAGCCAGATGACTGTGAGGAATGTCGCAAAATTTCTGTGGAAAGCATTGCAAAGCGTGGAAAAGAAGGCCTTCGTAATTGCGTTTTTCGACCACATTTTGACAGCGTTTGCCCGAGAGAAGAAAGACCTTATGCAAGTTTGAAATGTCATTATTGCCGACCGGACAAGGTGCTTATTTTGGAAGATTTTTTCAGCAATCTTTCGGACAGTGAACAAAAAGAGATTGTTGAACAAATCGACATTTTCAGAAATTGTGAAATTTTGAGATATAGCAAAATCTTGCGCAAGACATTTTTGCTTGCACCGGCATGTTTAAATGAAAACATGCAAATCAAGGAACACGAAAACATCTATGTGTGTGGTGGACTTGCTGGACTTGCCGACCCATTCGAAATTATGCTTATGGCAAATTATTGTGCGTATAGCATAGTTGCGGAGAAGAAATGCAAATCTGGCATTAACATTTTGCGCGACAAAACATGTATCGCTGTCATCTTGGAAAATTTGCTGAAAAAAAGTGTGATAAATTTTAGGTTATTCAATCTCAAATATGATATAATCAATAAAGGAGACTATGACAAAAAATTTTTCGACAAGCAGGTCGAAGTGCAAAAATTTTTGTCAAAATCGCAAGTTGAAAAATTTAAGGAGAAATTTTATGGAAAGTATTTTTAAGGGCACAACCATTTGTGCAGTTAAGAAAGATGGAAAAATCTGTGTTGCTGGTGATGGACAGGTGACCATGCAAAACAGCATTATCTTCAAAAACAACGCTAAAAAAGTGAGGAGAATTTACAATAACAAGGTTGTTATTGGTTTTGCAGGCTCGGTGGCGGATGCTTTTTCGTTGAGCGAAAAGTTTGAAGAAATGTTAAACAAGTTTGCGGGTAATTTGATGAGAAGCGCGGTGGAACTTGCACAACTTTGGCGCGAAGGAAAGGCAGGCAGACAACTTGAGGCCATGATGATTGTGGCTGACAAGGACCAGATTTTGATTTTGGATGGAACAGGTGATGTCATCGAACCACAGGACAACGTTTGTGCAATCGGCTCAGGTGGCAATTATGCTTTGGCAGCAGGCAAGGCACTTTTGGAAAATACCAATCTTTCGGCAAAAGAGATTGCATATAAAGCCTTGAAGATAGCCAGTGAAATTTGTGTTTTCACAAATGACAATATCATTGTTGAAGAGTTGTAATTTTTAGTTTGAAAATAAATTGAGATAAATAGAGTATAAAAGAAGGAGAAGAAAATGAATTTTACACCAAAACAAATTGTGCATGAACTTGACAAATATATTGTCGGTCAAAGCAAAGCAAAAAAAGCGGTGGCTGTTGCACTTCGAAACAGATACAGAAGAAGCAGACTTCCGGCAGAAGTTCGCGATGAAATAACGCCAAAGAATATTGTCATGAGTGGGCCTACTGGCGTGGGCAAAACGGAAATTGCAAGGCGTCTTGCCAAACTTGTCGGTGCGCCTTTTGTTAAGGTTGAAGCAACAAAATATACCGAAGTCGGCTATGTTGGCAGGGATGTTGAAAGCATGGTAAGAGACCTTGTGGAAGTGGCTGTGCGCATGGTTAAGGACAAGAAAAAGAAAGAAGTTGAAGACAAAGTTATGCCGATTGTGGAAAACAAGATTGTTGATGCACTTTTTCAAAACAGAAGAGTGACCACTGTCGAAGTCAACCGCGATGCACTTTTTGAAGAACTCCACAGTGGAAAGTGCGAAGATGAGATGATTGAAGTTGTCGTTTTGGACAATCCAAAACCTATGATGGCAATTGGCGGAAACGAAATCACACTTGGTTCAATGTTTGATGGATTGACTCCACCAAAACATAAAAAGAAAAAGATGACAGTGAAACATGCACGTGATGTTTTGCTTCAAGAAGAAGCAGACAAAATCATAGATATGGACAATGTCAATGAAGAGGCGATCTCACTTGCAGAAGAGCAAGGAATCATCTTTATTGATGAAATTGACAAAATTATTGGCAAGAGTCAGGCAACAAACAGTGCCGATGTTTCAAGAGAGGGTGTCCAGAGAGATATTTTGCCGATTGTGGAAGGAAGCACAGTGCCAACAAAATATGGCAATGTCAAAACCGACTTCATTCTCTTTATTGCAGCGGGGGCATTCCATGTGGCAAAAATGGAAGATATGATTCCAGAGCTTCAGGGAAGATTTCCTATCAGAGTAGAACTTGAAAGTTTGACAAAAGATGACTTTAAAAAGATTTTGACAACACCAAAAAATGCTGTGACTCTTCAATATGCAAACCTTTTGAAAGTCGACAACATCAATTTGATTTTCAAAGATGATGCTCTTGATGAAATTGCAGAAATGGCAGCGATTGAAAACGAAACAAGTGAAGACTTGGGAGCAAGAAGATTGCACACAATCATGGAAGCACTTTTGGAAGATGTCTCTTTCAATGCCACAGGTGAACATCCAATGCTTGATGTTGTGATTGACAAAAACTATGTAAACAATGTCTTTAAAGACAGACAACAGAAATTTGATTTGAAGAAGTATATTTTATAATAAAACAAGATTTTGTAGTGTTATGCAGATATTATTTGACATAATACCACAATATATTGTGTGATATGCGTTTAAGAAGCATTGATAAAGTGTAAAGGTTTTGATATGTGGAATGACAGAACAAAAATTCTCATAGGAGAAAATGGCATAAAAAAATTGTCACAGGCAAGTGTGGCAGTTGTTGGTGTTGGTGGAGTTGGCGGATATGTTTGCTTGATGCTTGCACGTGCTGGAGTTGGGAAAATCACTTTGGTGGACTTTGATACGGTGGATGAAACAAACATAAACAGGCAGGCTGTGGCAAACAAGGACACAGTGGGCAAATTTAAAACAAATGTCATGAGAGATATGATTTTGAAAATTAACAAAGATTGTGCTGTCACAGACATTTGTAAGCGATTTTGCGAAGACACAAAGAACGAGATTTTTGCAAATAAATTTGACTTTGTTGTGGATGCCATTGACAGTGTCAAGGACAAGGTGGAACTCATTTGTTTTTGCAAACAGCACAACATCAACATCATCTCGGCAATGGGTGCTGGAAATCGCATTGATATTCCTTCGTTCAAAGTGATGGATATTTACAAAACATCAAATGATGGGCTTGCAAAAGTTATGAGAAAGCAATTGAGAGAAAGACAAATAAAATCGCTTGATGTTGTTGTCAGTGAAAGTCCGGCAATCAAGCCAAAAAATGCCGGCAAAAACACATCAAAAAATGTGGTCGGAAGCATTTCATATTATCCGGCAATGTGTGGCTGTGTTTTGAGTGCTTTTGTGATAAACAAACTGTTGAGTGATTGAAATTTTGCAGACCGTAAAACAAAATAAAAATTTTTAAATTGGAATATAAATGATAAAAAAGGAGAAGGTTATGGAACATTTGACAGAGAAAAATTTTGAAGAAAAGACAAAAAATGGACTTGTTGTTGTGGACTTTTTTGCCACTTGGTGTGGCCCATGCAGAATGATGAGTCCAATTTTGGAACAAGCGCAAGAAGAACTTGGTGATTCTGTGAAAATCTACAAAGTTGATGTGGATGAAGAAGAGAAAATTTCGCGCAGTTTTGGAATTATGAGCATTCCTACAATCTACATTTTCAAAGATGGCAAGGTTATGGAACGCCATATTGGACTTTGGATGCACGATGATTTTGTTGATGCGGTTAAAAAATATATGTAAACTTTTTTATCGACTTTATCAGCATTATTTATTTGCAAGAATGTTGTGGTTTTAAGGACAATATTATACGGTTTTTTCGTTTACAAACCTAATGTTAAAAATGCAGTGCCAATAGTGATTTTCATGTTTTGCTATTGACATTGTTTTCTTTTGGTGTTAAAATTATTCCATATAAAAGGGTGTCAAATGGAAAGAAAAATTTATTTGGATAATGCTTCAACAACTTATGTTTCAAATGAAGTTCTAAATGAGATGTTGCCATGTTTCAACACTATCTATGGCAATGCCGGCTCTCTTCATAGTTTCGGCAGAGATGCTATGGCTATTGTTGACAGGGCAAGGGATAGAGTCAAAGAAGCCATCAATGCTAGCAAGGCTAATGAAATTTATTTCACAAGTGGTGGAACAGAAGCAGACAATTGGGCAATTATCGGTGTGGCTCATGCTTATGCAAACAAAGGCAAACACATCATCACAAGCCAGATAGAACATCACGCGGTCTTGCATGCTTGTCAACAGTTGGAAAAAGAAGGATATGAAGTGACATATTTGCCGGTTGACAGCACTGGACTTGTCAGCATTTCAGAACTTTTGCATGCCATAAGAAAAGATACAACATTGATTTCAATTATGGCGGTCAACAACGAAGTTGGAACAATTCAAAATATCAAAGCAATTGCAAAAATTGCGCATGATTATGGCATTTTGTTCCACACAGATGCTGTTCAAGCGATTGGAACATTGAAGATTGATGTCCAAGACATGGAAATTGACCTTATGTCAATGTCTGCACACAAAATTCACGGACCAAAGGGTGTTGGTGCACTTTATGTAAAAAATGGAGTGAGAATTGACCCAATCACGTTTGGCGGAATAAATCAAGAACGCGGAAAACGTGCAGGGACAGAAAATGTTCCTGGCATTGCTGGGTTTGGCAAGGCTATTGAAATTGCTACAAAAAATTATATCATCAATAACAAAAAACTTAAAATGATAAGAGAATATTTCCTTGAAAAATTGAGTGAAAAAGTGCAATTTTTCCAAGTAAACGGACATCCACATCAAAAATCAAATGGCATTTTAAACATCAGTTTTTATGGTGTTGATGGAGAGTCAATTTTGATGCTTTTGGATCTTGCGGGAATTGCCGTTTCGACATCATCTGCTTGCACTTCAAAATCACTTCTACCTTCTCATGTGTTGAAAGCTATGAATGTTCCAGATGAAATTGCAAAAGGTTCGATAAGAATTTCCTTTGGACTTAACATATCAAAATCCGATGTTGACTATGTCGTTGATGAACTCGAAAAAGTTATCACAAAATTGAGAGCAATTTCGCCAATTCAAGCGGGGAGGATTTAATTGATGTACACAAAGACGATTTTAGATAGGTTCCAAAATCCAAGAAATGCCGGAGGAATGCACGGAGCAAATGCGATTGGGCAGGTAGAAAATTCGGCATGTGGAGATATTATCAAGATGTATCTCAAAATTGATGATAATAGCATCATTGAAAATGCAAAATTCAAGACCTGCGGTTGCTGTGTTGCTATTTCGGCATCGGACATTGCGTGCGATTTGATAAAAGGCAAAACAATTGACGATGCGCTGAAAGTTTCAAGTCAGGATATTAGCAAAATTTTGGGGGATATCCCACAATATAAAATGCACTGTGTGATTTTGGCAGAAGAATCAATAAGGTCAGCAGTAGAAGATTTTTACAAACAGAAAGAAAAAGCAACCAAGGCTGCTATTCGCAAAACCAAAAGACAAATTCAAGAACAACAAGAATAAGAAAAAAGTCCACTATGGGAATTGGTGGATTTTTTATTTTTATAAAGAATTTGATTTATAACAATAGAAACAAATAGAAAAGAGTTTAATAAAATCAACAATTATGCGAATAATTTTCCAAAACTTCAATTCAAACAGAATTGTGCAAGTTTGATATTGATTAGGATAGAAAAATGAAAAAGTATCTTTGAGATGAGTAAATACTTGTGAAAATATGTTAAAATTGATTTAAACGCATTTTAGAAGACGTTTTTGTAAAAGTTTTAAAACAGATTAAAAAAATAGTTAAAATCAAAATTTTAATTTAGGTATTATGCAGATAAATAGATGAAAAACATAAGATTTGCCAAAATGCAATTTTTATTGCATAATACCAGATATTGTGTAAGAAAAATTGCATAATACTCAAAATGTAGCCTATCTATTCGTAAAACCTGTCTTTTGCGAATAGATTTAGATTGAGTATTATGCAATTTTTTTATTATCACCTAGCAAAATTTGCTCCTTAAAATGATGCGGTGATTTTGTAGCCCCTCAAAAAATCATCTTTAAACTCTGCAAAGTAATCGCCCAAAATTGCTTCTCTTGATTGTTCGGCAAGTCTTATGAGAAATCTCAAATTGTGAATTGACAAAAGTTCTGCCCCCAGCATTTCTCCGGCATTTATCAAATGTCTTATATATGCGCGTGTAAAATGCTTGCAGGCATAGCAATCACATTCCTCTTCTATTGGTCTGAAGTCCTCTTTGAACTTGGAGTTTTTTACCACCATTTTTCCCGCGCTTGTGAATGCTGTGCCATTTCGGGCAATTCTTGTAGGAAGCACACAGTCCATCATGTCGACTCCCCTTGCGTAGCCTTCAAGCAAACAATCAGGACTACCCACGCCCATCAAATAGCGTGGCATATCATGTGGCAAAATTGGATTCAAAAATTCGAGCATATCATACATGACACTCTTTTCTTCCCCAACTGAAAGACCACCGATGGCAATTCCGCATCTAGCGTAAGGTGTACAATAATCCACGCACTTTTTGCGCAAATCTTTAAACATATTTCCTTGCACAATTGGAAACAAAACATGATTGCCTCCCTTGTGTTCGGCGTAGCATCTTTCCAGCCATATTTTGCTCAGTTTTGCCGCACTTTCCGCTTCGGCATAACTTGCACCCGCCTCTGTGCATTGGTCAAGGGCCATATTTATGTCACTGTCGAGCGCAAGTTGAATTTGCATACATTTTTCCGGTGTCATTAGAAACTTTTCTCCGCTTAAATGAGAACGAAATTCCACACCTTTTTCAGAAACCTTGCGCAAATCAGACAATGAGAAAACCTGAAAACCTCCACTGTCTGTCAAAATTGGCTTTTCCCAATTCATAAACTTGTGAAGTCCACCCGCCTTTTCAACAATGTCTTCTCCCGGACGCAAAAAAAGATGATAAGTGTTTGACAAAATAATTTGCGCTCCCATATCATTTAAATCTTCTGGTCGAAGTCCTTTGACTGTGCCTTGTGTGCCAACAGGCATGAAAACAGGTGTTTTGATGTCCCCACGCGGAGTGTGCAAAATGCCCGCTCTTGCTCCTGTTTTTGGACATTCTTTGATTATTTCATATTTGAAATTTACATCATTCATATTTTGTTTCCTTTTGTGGTATGGTAAAATGATTTTCGGCGAATTTTAAATGTTTTGCAGTTTAAAGGCATTTTCAAATTTTAAAAATTTTCGAAATAATGACATCGTAAAATTTGTACACTATTCAATAAACATTGCATCGCCAAAACTGAAAAATCTATATTTTTCTTTGACTGCAAGTTTATAAATATTGAGTGTTTCATCAATGTCTCCAACAAATGCCGAGATGAGCATGATAAGCGTGCTCTCTGGCAAATGGAAATTTGTGATAAGTGCATCAACAATTTTGAATTTGTATGGCGGATAGATGAAAATCTTGGTTTCACGCTTTTGCGGCTGCAAAATTCCGTTTTCATCCACCCCGCTTTCAAGAGTTCTCACAGATGTTGTGCCAACCGCAATCACCCTACGCCCTTCGCGTTTTGCCCTGTTGATTTTGTCGGCTACTTCTGGTGAGATTTCAAAATATTCGCTGTGCATTTCGTGGTCTTTGATGTTGTCTTCGTTGACCGGTCTGAATGTGCCGAGTCCAACATGCAACAGCACTTCAACAAACTCCACACCTTTTGCTTTGATTTTCTCAATCAATTCTTTTGTAAAGTGAAGTCCAGCTGTTGGTGCTGCACTTGAACCGTTTACTTTGGCATAGACAGTTTGATATCTGTTTTGGTCTTTGAGTTTTTCTTTTATATATGGTGGAAGTGGCATTGTTCCAATTTCCATGAGATGTTCTTCAAATGTTTTGCTGTCATCATAGTAAAACTTGACTTTGCAAGAACCAAAGTCGCCAATTTCGGTCACTGTGCATTTGATATTTTTGTTGAAAACAACTTCTGTGCCAATTTTCAGGCGTTTTTGCGGTCTTGCAATAACTTCCCAATTTTTCAAATCAATACGCTTTTGGAGCAATATTTCAATTTTGGCGCCTGTCTCTGTTTTGTAGCCATATAATCTCGCTGGCAAAACCTTGGAATTGTTGACCACCAAAACATCTCCCGGCCCCAGAAAGTCGAGAATGTCATAAAAATGCTTGTGCTGAATTTTCTTGGTCTTGCGATTGTAGCACAAAAGTCTGGAATGGTCACGAGGCTCAATTGGAGTCTGCGCAATAAGTTCCGTTGGCAAATCATAAAAATAGGTACTTTTCAAAAGTTCCCTAGGTGTTTTTTCCTCTTGCATAATTTTCCTTTTAAGTTTTCAGCGAATTTGACACATAAATGTGTGTTCAAATAAGTTTGAATTTGATATTGATTTGATTTTAGGTTTCTCTGTTTTAATTTTTGATTTTCTTTTGTTTGATTGTGTTTGTTTTAAGATTTTATATTGTTTGACTCAGGATATGCAATGCCTAAATGCTTGTAAGCACTTTCCAGTGCCACCCTTCCGCGCGGAGTTCTGGCAATAAAACCGAGTTGAAGAAGGTATGGCTCATACACATCTTCAATTGTGCTGGCATCTTCACTGATAGTGGCAGAAAGAGTGTCAAGTCCAACCGGTCCCCCACCGAATTTATAAATTATGCTCTCCAAAATCTTATGGTCGATAAAGTCAAGCCCCAAATCATCAATTTCCATTTTGGAAAGTGCTTTGTCGGCAATATCCTTTGTGATTTTTCCTGTGCCCAAAACTTCGGCATAATCTCTCACACGCTTTAAAAGTCTGTTGGCAATTCTCGGAGTTCCGCGCGAACGTTTGGCAATGTCAAGACTTGCTTGTTCATCAATTTCAATGTTTAAAATCTTTGCAGAACGTTTGATGATAATTTGAAGTTCTTGTGTGTCATAGAGTTCCAAACGACAAATAACTCCAAATCTGTCACGCAACGGGCTTGTCAACATCCCCGCTTTTGTGGTCGCTCCGATGAGAGTGAATGGTTGAATTTTCAATCTCATATTTTTTGCTGATGGTCCTTTGCCAACAATGAAATCGAGAGCAAAGTCTTCCATGGCAGGATACAAAATTTCCTCAACACTCTTGTTAAGTCTGTGAATTTCATCAATAAACAACACATCATTTCTGCCAAGATTAGTCAAAATGGCAGCAAGATCAGCGGCGTGCTCAATTGCAGGTCCAGATGTCACCTTAAATTGTGAACCAAGTTCGTTTGCAATGATATGCGCAAGTGTAGTTTTTCCAAGTCCCGGTGGTCCATACAAAAGCACATGGTCAAGTGCATCATGTCTCGATTTTGCCGCTTTGATATAGATTTCAAGACTTTGTTTGACCTTTTCTTGCCCAACATATTCAGCTAGCGAAGTTGGACGCAATGAATTTTCAATTTCCGCATCTGTCCAATTTTTTGTGCTGGTTATAAATCTATCTTCCATAGAACTTCCTTTTAAACAACATTTTGTGTATTATGCAATTTGCTTGTTTGAACACTACACAACATCTTGTGTTATTATCTTCCCAAATCCTTCAGAACTTTCAAAATAATCTCTTCTGCTGTGGCATCGTCGGTTGCTTTGCTTCGAGCAAGCCTATATGCTTCATTTTTATTCACGCCAAGGTTTATGAGTGTTTCAACCGCATCATTGAGAGCGTTTGCATCATAGTTTGTGTCAAGCACACTAGAATTGTCAAGATTAAATGATGTTGTAGAGATTTTATCCTTTAGTTCCAAGCAAATTCTCTCTGCACTCTTTTTGCCAAGACCCTTGATTTTGGAAATAAGTGTGGAATCGCCACCCACTATTGCCACCACCAAATCAGAAAGTTTCATTCCAGACAAAATCGTGATAGCCATCTTTGGACCAATGCCTGAAACAGTGATTAGTTTCAAAAACATTGCCTTTTCTTCTGCTGTGGCAAAACCATAAAGGCATACACCGGTGTTTTCGCTCACTTGCAAATATGTCAAAACCTTTGTTGTTTCTCCTTCCATTGGAAGAGATACAAGTGTGTTGTTTGAAATGATAAGTTCATATCCAACACCATTTACATCAAGTGTCAAAAGGTTCTCTCTCTTTTCTTCAATTGTTCCGACCAAAAATGCTATCATGTTTTCTCCCTTTGTTCCCCTTACTTTTTGTTTGAAATGCTTGTTATGACATCATGTTGAAGTTTAGTCTTGGATTGATTTGACTGTGACAGATTGCCACTGCAAGAGCATCCGCCGCATCATCCGGCTTTGGAATTGTCGGCAATCCCAAAACATTTTTAACCATAAATTGCATTTGTTTTTTGTCCGCTCTGCCATTTCCTGTCAACGCCTGTTTGATTTGCATTGGAGTGTATTCAAATGTGCGCCCGCAATATTTTTGGCTTGTCAGCACAATCACTCCCCTTGCCTGTGCAACTTGAATGACAGTGGTTTGGTTTTTGAAATAGAAAAGTTCTTCCACTGCCACTTCATCTGGCTTGTATGTCTCAAAAATTACGCGAAGCCCCTCTTCAATTGTCTGAAGTCTGATAGGAAGTGGATCCTCTTTTGGAGTTTCAATCACTCCATAATCAACAACCGCGTTGTTTCTGTCCGTATCAATAATTCCATATCCAACAATGGCATAACCGGGGTCAATTCCTAAAATTCTCATATAGCAATTTTAAAACAAATATGCGTTTTTTGTCAAATGAAAATATGGCAAATTCTAAATAGCATAAAACACAAAAGAGAAAATGCAAAATTCTTAAAATAATTCCATCAGGCAAAAACAAAAAAAGATGGATAAACATCTCAAAATTCGACTGTCACCATCTTTATTTTGAATTAAGTTTTGTTATTTTTATTCTTCAACACTTTCTGTCAAGTTGACATTGTGATAAACATTTTGAACATCATCCAAATCTTCAAGAGCATCAATCATGCGCTGAAACTTTGCTTCTTGGTCTTTGTCCAAATCGACATACATATCTGGAACCAGTGCGGTCTCTGCAGAAACGACATTGTATCCCTTCTTTTCAAGTTCTTCGCGCATCTTTCCATCTTGATTTGGTTCGGTGATAATTTCAACCGCATCTTCATCTTCCACAACATCCACAGCACCAAATTCAATGGCGTCAAGCATGAGTGTGTCCACATCTTTGACATCTGTCACAATTACAATGCCTTTTCTTTTGAAAAGATAAGAGACACAGTTTGTGGAGCCTAAACTACCGCCATGTTTGTCAAATGCGTGTCTAACATCTCCTGCGGTTCTGTTTTTGTTGTCTGTCAAGCATTCAACAATAACCGCTGCACCACCTACGCCATAACCCTCATAAGTGGTTGCTTCATAATTTACACCGCTAAGTTCTCCAGATGCCTTTTTAATTGACCTTTCAATGTTGTCATTTGGCATATTGTTTTCCTTTGCCTTGGCGATTATGTCTTTGAGTTTGCTGTTAACATTAGGATCAGGACCGCCTGCTTTTACGCATACGGCAATCTCTCTTCCTATTTTTGTGAAGATTTTGCCTCTTGCAGCATCTGTTTTACCCTTTTTGGCTTGTATATTATGCCATTTTGAATGTCCTGACATTTTGCTTCTCCTTTTGTTAAATTTTATAATTTTATTTCATGAATTGAGTTGTGCTTTCGTATCATGATTAAGGTTTTTACACACAATCTATCATTTTTGATGAATTTTTTATTCAAATTTAGATTTGTTGATTTCGTACATGATGATAGAACCGCTCACTCCAGCATTTAAACTTTCAATACCCTTTTGCATCGGTATCATCACGGTTTTATAACAAAGTGAAGCAATTTCATCGCTCACGCCTTGTCCTTCGTTTCCAACTACAACACCAACCTGTCTATCTGCTTTGAATGTGAAGATGTTTTCCCCATTCATGTCACACATCAAAAGATTGAAGTTGTTTGCCTTTGCAAGTTCAACAAATTTTTCGCGTGACATTTGATAGACTTTTGAATTAAACACTGCCCCAACCGAACTTCTCACAAGTTTGCTGTTTTCTCTGCGAACGGAATCTACCAAAAAGATTGTTTCAAAACCGCTGGCAAATGCCGAACGAATGAGTGTGCCGACATTTCCTGGGTCTTGAAGCCCATCCAAAACCAAAAAATTTGTTTTTGGAAGTTCCACAACATTTGGTATAAGGTATGCAATGCATAATACCTTCTGTGGTGTTTTTGTGTCCGACAATTGTTCTATTGTCTTGTCATCAACCTTAAAGACTTTCACGCCCATGCTGTCAAATGGCAAACTGTCCTGGCTTGTCAAAAGACATTCTGCCCTGATTGACTTGTTTGCAAGTGCATCCTTTATGATTTTGACATTATCCAAAAAAAGCAAAGACTTGTTTTCTCGTTTTTGCTTTTTTAGGTTTGCTATAAAACTTTTTGTCGCTTTAAGCATTGTTATGCCTTCTTTGCAACTTCAACGAGTTTTGCAAATGCTTCTGGTTCTCTCACTGCCATGTCTGCAAGCACCTTTCTGTTGAGTGCAACATTGGCTTTTTTAAGCCCGGAAATAAATCTGCTGTAAGAAATTTCGTTTGTTCTGCAAGCCGCGTTGATTCTTGTAATCCAGAGTGCACGGAAGTCTCTCTTCTTTTGTTTACGGCCGATGTATGCATATTGCCCGCTCTTCATAACAGCCTGTCTTGCTGTTCTGTAAAGTTTGCTCTTTGCTCCAAAATAGCCCTTTGCTTGCTTTAAAATCTTTCTACGCTTTTTAACTGCGTTTACTCCTCTTTTAATTCTCATTTCCCCCTCCTAATTACTTGCAGAGCATTGTCTTGATATTCTGGGCATTCTTTCCAGCAATATAAGATCCTTTTCTGAGTTTTCTTTTACGATTTTTGTTTTTGTTTGTCAAGAAGTGACCTTTGTTTGGTCTTGCATACTTAACTTTTCCTGTTGCAGTGAGTGAAAATCTTTTCTTTACACCACTGTGTGTCTTCATTTTAGGCATTTTCATTCTCTCCTTTTACTTCGCTTTTTTAGGGTTGATTACAACAAAGACATTTCTGCCCATAATCACAGGTTCTTTGTCAATTGAACCATATTCCGACAAGTCTTGAACAAATTTTTTGACAATTTCCACAGCATTTTTTGAATAAGCCTGTTCTCTGCCTCTCATGCGCAGTGAAACTTTGACCTTGTCGCCATCCTGCAAAATCTTTTGCGCATTTTTGAGTTTGAAACTGATGTGATAATCATCAATTCTCATGGAAAGTTGAATTTCTTTCACTTCGCTGATTTTTTGGTTTTTGCGAAGTTCTTTTTCTTTTTTGACTGTGTCAAATTTGTATTTGCCATAGTCCATAAGTTTGCAAACCGGTGGATTTGCGCTTGGTGACATAAGCACCAAGTCAAGCCCCTCTTGGTCGGCAATTTCCTGCGCTTTCGACTTTGGAAGAACGCCAAGTTGTTCTCCATTTGCTCCGATGAGTCTTACCTCTCGTGCTGTGATTTGGTCATTGATAAATAATTCCTTGAAAATGGTCGTAATCTCCTTTTTAACAAAAAATTTGGTAGAACGAGAAGTTCCACCAAATCACACATCAAAAACTATGTCTTGAAAAGACCTTAAAATTTTTGACCTCATCAAAACGAAATTCGATGGGTGAGAAGTGAACTTCTTCTTTCTTACTGGCATATATTAACACACATGAACAGGACTTGTCAATCATTTTTTACATTTTTTTGAGAATTTTTTGTTTTTGTGTCATCTTTGCCGTTCGATTTCTGTTTACTCTGCTTTAATGCCTTTCGTTTTTTCACATTTTCCAACCAAACAAGTGGAGAAAATTCCATTATGCCCGCCGTTTTCATAACGACTTTTTCACATTTTTCCACTGAATAGTTTTTCATAACCGCTTTGCCAAAGATGGTGAGCCCAGCAATGATTGAACTTACAAGACAGGTGGCAAGAAAGTAGAGTGTCTCATCATAAATGTGCATATTCAGCACCAGACTCACCCCACCTGCACCGCTCAAGATTCCGCAAATGTCGCCCACCACATCTCCGCAAAAGGAGGAGACTTTTTCGGTGTTTTCACAAAGTTTGACCGCTGTTTGATAACCTTTTTCGCCTTTATGTTTATAAATTTGTTCTATTTTTATTGATGTCACCGCCACACTTATCATGTCAAATGCCACACTGAACACAATGAAAAATGCAATGATAAAAAGTGACAAAAAGATGGACAAATTTGGAAGCAGACTTTGTGACACCACACTGAATGCGATTGACAAAAAGATGGACAACACAAAAGTCTTGAAAGCCCAATGCAGATTGTTTTTCTTCATGTTTTATTATATGGACAACAACCTGTGTTTAGGACATATTGCGACAAAAACATCTCCGCTTATGCAAAGATGTTTAAAGACAATATGTTTAACTGTCACAAAGCGTCATCATCCCATATTTTAGTATTAAATCGACAATGTCTGCGTCCTGTCATGATGTCAAACAAGTGTTAGACATCAATGTTGAGTTTTTTGAAATTCACGAGTTCCGGCTTGTTTTTGATAAACCAATCCACAGCATCACTCACACTGTCTTTGACAGACCTTGGATTAAAACCGAGTTCTTGTTTTGCTTTTTCATTGCTAAAATTATGGTTTACATTGAGTGTGTAGAGAGAATATTTTGAAAAAACAGGTTTCTTTTTGCGGGCTTTGTAATAGGCATTTGCAAGGCCGGCAAACATTCTGACAAACCAAAGTGCAAGTTTTGGCGGGAATTTTCTTCTTCCGAGTTTTTCATTGATAATGCCCAAAAGTTCCTTCAAATCAACATTATAACCGCTGACAATATAGCCTTCGCCCTTTTTCCCATCGGTGATGGCTCTTATTGTGGCATCGGCAACATCTCTAACATCGACAAAGTTGTAGCCACCTTTGACATAAGCCAAAAGTTTGTGATTCATGTAATCCAAAATGACCTGTCCGAGTTCGGAAATTTTAAAGTCATAAGGACCAATCACCCCGCTTGGATACAAAACTGTGGCGTTGAGCCCTCTTTCGTGGCAGGCATCAAAAATATATTTGGTGGCTTCAAGTTTGGTTTTAGCATAATTGCCAACCACCTTGTTTTTGTCAAATTCAGTCGGTTCTTTCAAAACTTCGCCTGCATCTTGATCTATGATATGCACAGTGCTCAAATAGATAAGTTTTTTCGCTCTGTTTCCAACGCAAGCATCAACAATGTTTTCAGTTCCACCAATATTGACCTTGCGAATGGTCTCTTCATCCATCGTGCCTATGTCAATAATGCCTGCAAAATGCAAAACAATAGAGTCTTTTTCAATCAGTTTAAACACTGCTTCTTTGTCAGTTATATCACCATAAACAATGTCCAAATTTAAGTCTTTTATAGGTGTCAAATCTTCGTTTGGCAAAACAAGAGCGGTCAATTTCTTGCCCTGTTCGACAAGTTTACGCGCCACAACATTTCCGATATGTCCTGTTGCACCAGTTATGATGATTTTTTCATCCATAATAACCCCCATAATATATATGATATTATATATCTCTCAAAAAAATATAGCAAACAAAATGTTCATTTTTTGCTTTGTGTCAACAAAAAACACACATATGTTGTGTGTCTTTGTGCTTGGTATTTCAAATAATCTAGTTATTTTTTCCGTTTGCGTATTCTTCAATGTCATCAATTTCATCTTGAATCATGACTTTGAGTTCTGGAATAAGTTCGCCAATAGGAATGAACAGAGGCTCTTTCTCATTGCCACGCATGGTCACTTCTGCCGTGCCGTTTGACAGCGTTTTTGGACTGATAACAACTCTTATTGGCATGCCCATAAGTTCGCTGTCTGTAAGTTTTATCCCTGCTGATACATTTCTGTCATCAAACAAAACTTCCATACCCGCTTCTTCCATTTTTTTGTAGAGTTCATCAGCAATGGCGCTGACATTTTCGTTGTCAAGTCGAAGTGGACACAAGTAAACTTGCCATGGAGCAATTGTCATCGGCCAAATAAGCCCCTTGTCATCCGCCTTTTCTTCCACAATGCTGGCAAGACATCTGCCAATGCCAATGCCATAACAACCCATGATAGGTTCTTTTGCCGAACCATCCGGCATGTTTACTTTCATACCCATTGCCTTGGTGTATTTTGTTCCAAGTTGGAAGATGTTTCCAATTTCAATTCCCCTTGTCAAATTGAGAGTTTCACCACAACGAACACATTTTTCGCCCTGTTTTACAAGTGAGATGTCGACATAGTTTACATCAGGCAAATCTCTTGTCATGCTGACATTTTTGATGTGAAAATCCTTTTTGTTTGCCCCGGTCACAAGGTTTTCAAGTCCTTTGAGTGACAAATCAAAGAAGATGTGTGAGCCTTCTGGAACATTCAAATTCAGCATGCCGATGTTTCCCGCTGGCAAGCTAAATTCTTCTTCAACATCCACCGCTTCCAACTCGCTTTTGACCTGTTTTGCAAGTTTGCTTTCATTGATTTCGTGGTCGCCACGAAGAAAGGCAATGACAAGTTTTCCATCTGTGGCAGTTTTGTAGCACACCGCTTTTGCTGTGTGTTTGGCATCTATTTCCAAGAATTTACAAACTTCTTCAATGGTGTGCGCGTTGCCAGTGAAAACTTCTTCCTTTTCACCTGCAATGGTGTGGTCGTTTTCATCTTTAACCGAAACTGCCACTTCCATGTTGCTGCTATAACCGCACTTTGGACAGATAACAAGGCTGTCTTCGCCGACATCGGTCACTTCCATATACTCATGAGAGACCTTTCCGCCCATTATACCGTTGTCTCCCTCAACCACAACAAAGTTTTTAAAGCCAAGGCGTTTGTAAATTCTTATGTAGGTGTCATACACCTTTTTGTAATAAACATCCAAATCTTCCTGTGAAGTATGAAAAGAATAGGCATCTTTCATTGTGAACTCTCTCACTCTGATAAGTCCGCCTCTTGGTCTTGCTTCATCACGAAACTTGGTTTGAATTTGATAAATCATCACCGGCAAATCTTCGTGACTTGTGGCGGTGTTCATCATCATGTGCACCGCAGCCTCTTCATGAGTCATGCCAAGAAGCATATCATGCCCTGTGCGGTCTTTGAACCTTACCATTTCTTCTTTGATTGAAGAGTATCTTCCACTCATGTCCCAAAGTTCACGTGGCATAACGACAGGAAACAACACTTCTTGTCCACCAATTTTGTTCATCTCTTCGCGAATGATTTTTTGAATTTTCAAACTGACTCTCTGTGCTGGTGGAAGTAGAGAAAAAATGCCCGCACCAACCTGTTTGATATAGCCTGCGCGCAAAAGCAAAATGTGACTTTTGATTGTCGCGTTGTTTGGTGTTTCTTTGACACGCTTGCCGACAAGTTTGCTAATTTTCATGCTTCCTCCTCCGTGATTTTGTCAAGTTCTTGCTTGATTTGATAGAGTTTTCCAGTGGTCTTTGAAAGTTCCTCTTGTGAAAACTTGGCAAGTTGGCTTGCTCGTTCAAAAAGTTCCTGCGCCTTTTTGAGTGGAAGTTGTTCCCTTTCCAACTTTTCAATGATTTCTTCCATTTCTTTCACTGCATCTTCGTAGTTCATTTTCTCTCCTTTCTCTGTGGAATCGCGTTGACAGAGCCATCTGCAAAGTTTATCTCAAGACTGCTGTCAAACTGCACATCCTCCGCTTTTGAAACAACCTTTCCGTTTTGTTCTATTTTAGCATATCCTTGCGATAATATGTCAAGCGGATTAAGTTTTTTTAGTGTTGCAAGTTTGAGTTTCAAGTCAAAATCTTTCTCTTTGACAAATTCTGCAAGTTTGTTTGAAAGGTTTATGGTCAGTTTTTGAAATTCGCTCTTCTTTTTGTCAAGCATATTTTGCACAAGTGAGAGCAGGTTTTCTTTGTCTGTTTGAAGTTGCATATTTTTTTCAGCAACAAAACTGTCAAGCCACCTTGAAAGGCGCGAGACTTCTTTTTTTAACGTTTCTTTTTGCGACTTAGTGTCTCTTGTGACAAGTTCTGCCGCCGCACTTGGCGTTGGAGCACGAAGGTCGGAGACAAAGTCGATGATTGTGAAATCTGTTTCATGTCCAACCGCCGAGACAATCGGTTTTTTGCACGCATAAGTTGCCCGTGCCACTATTTCGGTGTTATATGCAGACAAATCTTCCAAACTTCCGCCACCGCGTGCTACAATGACAATGTCCACTTTGTCATAGTTAGAGAAAAATTCAATACCCTTGGCAATTTCATTTTCCGCACCATAGCCTTGCACTTTTGTGTCGTAGAGCACAATGTCAATGCCCGGATTTCTTCGCCAAGTCACATTTTTGATATCCTGAATGACCGCACCATCTTTTGATGTGACCACGCCAATGCGCTTGACATCCTTTGGAATTGGTTTTTTGTGTGCTTGGTCAAAGAGTCCTTCTTTTTCAAGTTTTGCTTTCAGTTCCAAAAACTTTTGAAACAAAAGCCCTTGTCCATATGGTTCGACCTTTGACACGACAAAATTGAATCTTCCACTCTTTGTGTAAAAGTTTGGACTTCCTGTGACCACAACCGAATCACCTTCATTTATTCCACTCATGATGTCACCATAAAAGCAGACACATGGAAGCGAACTTGCTTCATCTTTTAATGAAAAATACACCGCCAATTTTGACATAGAAACGCCAAAAACTTCTCCAACGATTTTGATGTTGTGGAGAAGTTCTTCCGCGTTAAAGATGTCTCTAACGATGCTATTGAATTTTGTCACTGTCAAAGTGAAATTTGAATTTGGCATTTTCTTAATTGATTATGGCAGACACAATGCCGTTTATAAATTTTGATGACTTGTCAGTGCTATATTTTTTTGCAATGTTCAAGCCTTCATTGATGGCAACAGCTTTTGGCGTTCCGCAAAACTTGACCTCGGTCAAAATCAAAAAGATAACGGCAAGGTCAATTTTGAAAAGTCGGTCATATTCGAAGTTTTTGAGATGTTCTTTGATGTCTGTTTTGAGTCCTTCATGATGTTCATCAAAAGCCTTCATGATATCTTCAAAAAACTTTTCATCCTCTTCTTTTTTCAGCACCACAAGATTTTCTTTTGAAAGATTTTCATCACATTCGTGAAACAAACCCTCAAAAATCAATTTAAAGGCATTTTCGCGTGCATCATTACGCATTTTCTGGCACCTCTTTGTCGCATTCAACATTGATGACATGGATGTTTATTTTCAGTGGTTTGAGTGCAACCATTGTTGCAAGTGAATTTCTTATGTTTTCCTGCACTCTGTATGCAATGTCAGGCACGCTGAAACCGATGTAAATGTTGATATAAACATCCACCGTGAGTGCGCCATTTTTTTCAAACTTGATTTCCACTCCATCATCATAGCGATTGAAGAGTTTTTTATACCAAGGTCGTGCAGAATTTGTCACACTTTCCACGCCGTTGATTTCCTTTGCTGCCAAGTTGATGATTGAGACAAGAATTTTTCTGTCCAATGTGATTTTGCCATTGTTGGTGTCTTGGTTTTTTGTTGCCATAACCTTCTCCTTGTGTTGTTTAACAATGGTATTTTATCATATGTGGCACAATTTTGCAAACTATTCTGCTGGAATTATCACAATATTTCTAAGTTCTGTGCCAAGTTGTTCCATAACAATGGTGGAAATTTGTGCAACTTCGTTTTCTGTAAGTGTTGCGCTTTGAACAACCACATTGACTTTTGTGTCGGAAATGGCAATCACACAATCAGCAAATCCCTGCGCCTTGATAAGTCCTTCAACGGCAAGTTCCTTTTCCATTGTTTCAATAAGGTCAAGTTTTGCCGCTTCCGCTGCCGCAATAGCGGTTTCTGTTGATGAGTCGCTGTCGATGATGGCATCATAATACAAAATCTCTTGGTCACGAGTGCTTTCTCTATCGTTTCTGTAAGATGTGAAATAACTTGTCGTTGTCACATTTGTGTTGGTCTGCTTGATGTTGTCGTTGAGCATGATGTTAAGATATCCTGTCACTCCAAGCAAAACTATCATAAGTGTTAGAATGATGATTTTTGTTCTTTTTTTCATGTTTTTACTCCTTTTATGAAAGAATTGTTATGTCGCTTGCTTCCACCTCAAGCGCTGTTTCTATGGCACTTTGAATGTTCATCAAAACTGAAAAGTCTTTCGCACCCTCTGCAACAACAACCACCCCCTTTATCTCTGGATAATTCTCTTTGATTATCACAGGCTCTCCTGACACCAATATGATGGTCTCTGTTTTGATTGTCGTTTCTGTGCCACCCGATGTGGTCGTTTGAGTTTCACTGTCGGTGGCATATTCATAAGAAAATCCACTCTCCAGTGTGATTATCACTTCGCACTTGCCTGCACCAGAAATCTTGGACAATACATTAACAAGTTTATTCTCAAGCATGTCCACATATTCCTGAGCAGTAGTCGGATTTTCTGTCGAATTATTGTTGTTGTTGTCAGTGCTTCCACCTCCAAAAAACGAAAAGTAAATCACGCACACCACAATCCCCACCAGCACCGCAAGATAAATCTCAAAGTGTTTGATTTGTTTGAGCCTATTCCACAATTCTTTAACTTTATTCATTAAATTGCACCTCCACACCACTCAAAATGGAATAATCATCCAATATCTCTCTTATCACCGTTTTTGCCGTTTGAATATTTTTATTTTCAAAATTATCCGCATATTCAATTTCGCACAAATCGACATAAATGCTCAAAATTTTCAAATCTTCCTCTAAGATGTTTGCATTGATGGATACCTCCACATTTTTCAGTCCGCTTTTGGATATATCATCTGTGATATCCTTTTGAAGTGCTGTGAGTTTGTCAAGATTGAGTTGATAGAGATAGTTCTCCTGCAAATTTTCACTTTCACTTCCAAAAAACTTTGACAGGTCAAATTCTTTGCCGAAAAGGTTTGGAAGTGGCAAAATTATCACTAGCAAAGTGACAAAAGAAAAGATCACTTTTATATATCTGTTTATCTGCCCATCCGGCAGAACAAACTCGGCAAGTACACTCAAAATAATCACTCCGGCAATGGACAAAAGCCAACTTGAAACCGCCCCCATGTTCTTCTCCTTTTAAGGTTAAACAACCAAATTTGCACTGCACATGACAAGCCCTGTCAGGACAAAATACATAAACGACACTGCCACCAAAAGCGCCACCAAAAGTGACAAACTTTTTGAGATATCTCCCACAAAACTTGCAATTTTTCTGTCGCCAATCGGTTCAATTATGCCTGCCATAAACTTCAATGATAAAATAAAAATGGCAAGGTTTAAAACCGGCGAGATGACAGTGGAAAGAAGCAAGAAAAGACCTACACCACCAACCGCATTTTTGATAAGAACACTTGATGCCATGATGATGGATAGACCATCTGAGACATATCCGCCCACGATTGGAATATAACTTTTGATGGCATATTTAGCGGTTCTTATTGAAAGACCATCCACCGCTCCTGCCATGATGCCCTGAATGCTGACAAAGCCCAAAAAGATTGTAAAACATAGTCCAATTGTCCACTTGAATGCTCCCTGCAAAAATGCTACAAATTTGTCAAGATGAACATTATTTGACAGGTTTCCGACAATGGAAAAGACCATTGAGAAAATGAAAAGCGGAAGAAGAAGATAGGTTATAAGCGAAATAAATGCGTTGCTCAAAAGTGCGATTGCTGGCTGATAAATGCCGACCGATACCGTTCCGCCCACTGCTGTCAAAAGTGTCATCAAAATTGGAAAGATCCCATCAAAAAGGTTTTTGATCGTTGTCAATGTGTCAGTGGTGAGTTTTATGATTTGCACAAGCGTTGTGCCAAGAAAGATGATGACAATGCCATATGTGACAAAATGGATGATATTGCCGACCGACTTGCCGTTTGAGACCGGCTTTAAGTTTGCCACCATTCCGCCCAAAATTGATATGGAAATTATACTGGCAATGATTGGTAAATAGCCCTTCAGCCCGGACCAGAAAATTGACAAGACCGAGCCAAAGAAACTTTGTGATGAGTCGGCATATTCTCCAGAGATGACATACATGACCTTGTCGGCAAATGAAGAGCCTCCAAACAGATTTTTTGCTTCACTGTTCAGCCGTGTCACAACATCCTCAATGGCGGAAAAGTCAAGGTTTTGAAGTTGACTTTCCACTTCTTCTGTAAGTTCTTGTTCAAGTTCTTCGTTGTCGTTTACCGATGTGGCATATGCGACATTTGGCACAAAATCGCCTGTCGCATCAATGCGCCCATAAAAACACGAAACAAAAATCACAAGCACCACCAAAAATGGAAGAAACTTTCTTTTTCTCTCCCTTCTTCGAAAAAAGTTTTTCCGTTTTTTCCAAATTGTCATTGAGGCAGAATCTCCATGACAATGTCCAAAATGCTTGTCACAATTGGGAGAGCCATGACAAGAATGATGATTTTCCCACCAAGTAAAACCTTGTCGCCAAGGCTACTGTTTCCGCTGTCAGTGCAAATGCTGGCAGTAAATTCTGTCAGATAGCCAACGCCTATGATTTTGAAAATGACAGAATAGAGCGAGCCATTTATGCCAGAGATTTGAAAGATGTTGTCAAAGATGTCAAAAATGCTGGAAATGTAGGACAGAAGGTAGAAGATAATGATAATTCCGCCGACAATCGACAGGAAAACTGCAAAATCAGGTCTGACTGGTTTGACGATCAAACACGCCACACAAGTGACAAGCGCGATACCCAAAATTTTGTAAAGAGTGTCCATAGCATTCTCCTTTAACACGCTTTCACAGATTCGGCATGATGCTTGCAAAATTGAATATTGTGCGGATGGAAGTAAAAAGGTCGCCTATCATGCCTAAAACCATAAACAAAACAATGACCACTCCCGCAAGTGTTGCCAAAGTGGAGATGTCCTCTTTGCCACTGTTTTTCAAAATTTGACTTACAACAGCGGTCAAGATACCAATGGCTGCAATTTTAAAAATGATATCAACATCCATAATTTCTCCTTTTAGTCTTTGACAAACAAATTGATTGATTTGATAAAAACAATTCAAATCAAAATGACTGCACCAAACAGCCCAGCAACAACTCCAAGTTTCAAGGCAAGTGAACCATACTTTTTCTGCTCAACATCACACTTTTCTTTGATTTCTCCAAAGCGACTGACAAAATTTTGAATCTCTTTAGTTTGATTTTCAACATCACTTCTGCCAAGTGTTTTCAAAAAAAGCAAAACGGTATCCTTTTCATCATCTTTTAAGATTGTGGCATTTTTGAAAACTTCCTCCTTTGAAAGTTCGCTTTTTCTGTCTAGGTAATCCAAAAATTTTTCATCAATACCCAAAAGATTTTTTCTGTTTTTGCTATCAAAATTTAAAAGAAGAATTTTCAGTCGCTCTCTTGAAAAATTGATATCAAGCGAAAGTTTGTCGGCAAACAAGATAAGACTGTCAAAAAATTTCTTTCTTTTGGCATACTTTGCCGAATAGACATAGCCGACAAACACGCAAACACAAAAAACCACCACAATCAAAACATATTTCATCACACACTCCTTTTGAAAAATTTGAACAAATCAAAGATTGGCAAAAACTCAATTTGTCGGCATAAACAAACGTGCAAAGTTTTCATCGTAAATTCCTTCAAAAGTCCCCGGCCCATTGCGCTTTGACAGAAGAACATAGCGCTTGAAAATCTTTTCTTTGATAATCTGACTGAAAAGCGGTTTTTTGCAAAATGTTTCCATGCTGTCAGCGTGTGTTGATGCCAAAACTTTAACTCCGCACGAACTTGCATATCTTATCGCCTCAATATCCTCTTCTTGTCCAAGTTCGTCTGTCACAATGACATCCGGCGAAAGTGAGCGTATACCATTTTCAAATCCTACCTTTTTTGTTGAAAAGGCAATTTTGTCGGAAAATTTTGAGTTTATGCCACAGTCAAGTTCTCCGCGTTCATCCAAAAGCAAGATGTTGAGAGGAATGTTGCGCTCGCTGAGTTGAAAGACAAAGTCGCGCAAAAAGGTTGTTTTTCCGCACGCTGGTGGAGAAATGACAAGCGTGTTTTTGACATCCTTGTCTTCGACAATAAAGCGAAAGGCTGTCAAACTGCAATTTTTTATGATATGCGGAATCCTGATGTTGCAACTTGAAAAATTTGTCATAGTTTTGATGTGTCCATTTTCTTCAACAAGGTTCCCACCGATGCCAATTCTTATGGCATCATCTGTGACAATAAAGCCCTTTTTGATTTGTTCATTGACCGAATAAATGGAGCACTCACTCGCCCTGAAAATGACATCTTCAATCATGATTTTGCTGGCATAAAGGCATCCGCTCAAATTTGATGTCACACCATTTTCGGACAGAAAAAACATTCTTCCGCTTACATTGACAATCACCGGCTTGTCGGCACGAAGTCGAATTTCGTTGACTGCTTTGAGATTGACCTTTTCATACAAAATCTTGTAAAACTTCTCTGGCAAGATTTTCTCTAGCATACTCCACCTCTCAAGAGCATTTTATGCCTTCAAAATCATGCAATTTAGAAGAAAAATGACAAAGAATTTTTCTTTTTGTCGATTTGTCTAAGCGCAAGGGAAAATTATAAAAAACAATGTTGCAACATCAATCAAAATGACTTGCAAACGAAAAACTTTTTGGCTTTTCTTGACAAGTTTTGAAAAAATGAATATAATGATAAA
The DNA here is from genome assembly GCA_944362545.1 of uncultured Clostridia bacterium. Classification (GTDB taxonomy): domain Bacteria; phylum Bacillota; class Clostridia; order Christensenellales; family UBA1242; genus Caccovivens. The sequence goes on along the minus strand of CALVTJ010000003.1, from coordinate 100,151 downwards.
ACCAGACTAGATGGGGAGTTAGCGGTGCCCTGTGACCTGCAATCCGCTACAGCAGGGTCGAACGCTTGTCTCGGTGTGAGTTGGTTGAATATGTGCATGAGTTTTCGATGTTGAAATCAAGGTCTTGTGCAATCAACTCCTTCGAATCATGTCAGGTCCTGACGGAAGCATCATTAAGGAGACCGGTTGATGTGCCATGAGGAAACTTTGGTGGAGTCGAGTATTCGTGAGGCAGTCAGTCAAGTCACAACAAAACAAGTGTCTGGGCATGAAAAAAGCAAGGTCATGTGCCTTGCTTTTTTGTTATAAAATGCACTTGATTGTCTTGACAATGCAATATTTGTCAGTTTTGAGATTTTGCTTGTTTTGGTGGTTTTGGAGTTTTTGATTTGACAACTTCCTTTAGATTTTCCACTTCTTTTTTAACTGCTTTTTCACCTTTGTTAACAAGTTGCTTTGCCTCTTGTGAATGTTTATACAAAAGCGCCCCCGTCACAAGTCCAGCACCAAAACCAACAATCATCCAAATTTCTTTCATTTTATCCTCCCCACTTTTAGCATTTGCAAATTGTCGAAAAATATACATGAAGCGGGAAAAACAGAGAAATGTGAAAGATTTTCAAGTTTTTAATTTTTATAATATTAAAATGTAAACTTGTCGAGCATGGAGATGATTTTTCCATATTCAACCTGTGAATATTCCAGCAAAACAAGCGGTTCTTGAAAAATTGTCTTGCTTCCATCACAAATTGAAAGCATGGAAGATGCACTTGTCAATCGAATGTAATTTGCCACATTAACAAAGGTTTTGTAAACATCATTTTTATCAAACAAAATGTTTGGACAATTAAAGACTAAACTCTCCACCAAAATTTGATTTGGAATTTTGTTGTAATTTTTGGAATACATAACATTGAAAAGCCTTATCATGTCTATGAATACATCTCCGCACTCTCTTGTTTTCATAGAGAGATTTGAAAATCTGTCTCCAAATTTAATGGAAGTATATTTGTTTTTACGTGGATTGTAAAGTTTAAATTCTTGTTGTTTTGCATTCAAACAGCATGGAATGAGATTTATCCTGACATTCGTGCCAAAATCATCAATACCTACCATAGAAAGATGTGTGGTATATTCATAGACAATTGAAGTTGGCAAAAGATAGTTTGCCAGCGAATTTACCAAGTCATGTTTGAAGTCCTCTATGTTATATTTTGTGACAGGTTCTGTGGATGCTCCAACCTTTTCTTTTTTATACTTTTTCTTTCCAAGTCTAAATGAAGCACGAAACTCTCGCCAAACATTTTTCCAAAAATTACCTTTTTTCTTTGAGTTGAGTTCGATTTGTGGATTGTCAACAGCGACAAAATAGTCAAATTCTGTCAGTTGTGCTACCGCACCCGTGCAAATTTCATTGACCGGCAAAAGCAAACATCTGTCAGTTCTAACAAATGGCGATTTCAAAGATATGTCAGCAAGTGCGTTGTCCACAAGTGCTGTCACCTTGCTTGAGATATTATCCAAAAATTCTTCATTATTTTGATTGAGGTCATCAATCAACTCTCTGTTCAGTTTGCTTTTCATCCGTTATGTCCTTTTGTTTGGATTTTATTTAGATTTTTTCATGATATAAACACAAAGGTCAACAAGTTTGTTTGAATAGCCCCATTCGTTGTCATACCAAGCGACAAGTTTGACAAAAGTTGGTGTCAACATGATGCCGGCAGAGACATCAAAGATGCAAGTTCTTGGGTCGCCGATAAAATCACTTGAAACAACAGCATCTTCAGTCACACCAACAATGCCAGCCATTTCGTTTTTACTTGCTCTCTTAACAGCCTGAACGATTTTTTCATAAGTTGTAGGTTTTTTGAGTGTGCAAGTAAGGTCAACAACCGAAACATCAAGAGTTGGCACTCTATAACTCATGCCAGTAAGTTTACCCTTGAGTTCTGGAATAACTTCGCCAACCGCTTTTGCAGCGCCTGTTGAAGATGGAATGATGTTGTAAGATGCCGCTCTTCCGCCTCTCCAATCTTTTTTGCTTGAACCATCAACAGTAAGTTGTGTCGCTGTTGTGGAATGAATGGTGCTCATAAGTCCCTCTTCAATTCCAAAATTGTCATTTATGATTTTTGCAAGTGGAGCAAGGCAGTTTGTTGTGCAGGATGCGTTTGAAACAACATTCATGTCAGGTGTGTAAGTCTCATTGTTCACGCCCATCACAAACATTGGCATATTCTTTCCAGGCGCAGAAACAACCACCTTCTTTGCTCCAGCATCAAGGTGTGCTTTTGCGGAATCATAAGCAGTGAATTTGCCTGTACATTCCACAACAACATCCACTTCATCATTTTTCCAAGGGATAAGCGCAGGCTCTTTTTCAGCATAGAAAGAAATCTTTGTTCTTCCAACGCAGAGTTTTCCATCCTTAACCTTCACAGGCATATCAAAGTGTCCATGAATGGAGTCATGTTCAAGCATATATTTGGCATAATCAACTGTCAAAAATGGGTCATTTATTGCCACAACCTCCACATCATCTCTCTTTGATGCAATGCGCAGAGCAAGTCTGCCAATTCTGCCAAAACCATTGATGCCAAGTTTTACTTTTTTCATAATTTTCCTCTCCTTTTTATTGGTGCCAAAACACCAAAAATTTATTATTTCTCTTCAGCACGCCCAAAATGTAGATCTCCTACAGTAATGGTGCGCATGAAGTTAATAATCGAAATGCCCATCACAACAAGTGCGATAAAAATCCAAGCAATAACTGCAATGACAATCAGCACTTGCAAAGTGGTGAAAATGCAGACACAAACTCCGCCTGCCAAACTTGCCAAGAAAAACAAAATTCCTATCAAAAGGTTTAAAACTGCCCTGACCTTGTTGTAATCTTTTTTTATCGGTTTTTGCTCTGTTTCAATCTCTTCGATTTCCACACCAACATATTTGTTTACGCGCGATGCCATTGACAAGTCTTGGCAAACTGACAAAAGTTCAAACATACTCTCTCCATAGCAAATTGCAGATATGTCATCAAAGTAAGAAAATGCAAAAATCTTTCTTATAAGAGATTTGACAAAATTTTTCATCTTTTGTGCAAAATTGCCTTTTTTGGCTTTTAAAACGGCAATGCCTTTTGTTGATTTTGTTAAAGCAAAAAATTCGTTTTCTTGCAAAGGCCTGCGCACAATCAGCAGTTTGCCTTTCTCTCTTTTGCAAGAGTGAAGTGCATTAATTATTTCTTCTTTTTTTGATTTATCACTATACACATGAATCTCAACATACTTTGATTTAAGCGTAAAATCTTTTGCAAGCGAAGCTCTTATACCAACAAAAACCTTGTTGTCTTTGCTTGCAACCTTTTTGACAAAATCTTCAAAATTTTTGACATTCTCAACGATTGGGACAATTATGTTTGTCATTTGTCCTCCTTGATTTCATTTGTGTTTTCATCAATCTGAATTTCTTTTGACTTTGTTTTCTTGGACTCTTTGTATTCTCCAGAAATTTTTTTCAGCCTACGAGCATGACGCCCACCTTCAAAGCCTGTGGTTAAAAAGATTTTGACAATGTTTATGGCTTTTTTCTTTTTCAAAAAGTTTCCTGGCAAGCACAACACATTTGCATCATCATCCTTTCGAGCAAGATAAGCCATTTGTGGATTGACACAAAGTGCCGCTCTGATTTTTGGATTACGGTTTGCAGCAATGCTCATTCCAATGCCCGAGCCACAGATGAAAATTCCGACATTATTTTTGTTCTCCAACACCTTTGCAACACCTAGTTTGGCAAAGTCAGGATAATCCACCGGTTCTTTGCTGTAAGTGCCAACATCAATCGTGATGATGTTTTCTTGATTGAAGAAGGTTTTAAGTTCTTCCTTTAACAAATAACCGCGGTGGTCGCTTGCCATAATTATCATTTTTCACCTCTCAAATTTTCAATTTTGTCAAGAAGCATATTGACATTTTTCTCAATTTGTTTTGCTGTCTGCAAATAGACCTGTTCGCTCTGTCCAAATGGGTCGACAACTTGCCCAGCCAAATCTTCAAACGATAGACATTTTTTTGAATTTACAAACTTTTTGTGTGCATCTGTCACTGTCACATAGATGGTGTTTGGTTTTATTTTTGAAAGTTTGACACTCTTGCGTTTTCTGCCATCATAGCCGAGTTTTTTCAATGCGAAAATAGCACCCTTTGAGATGTTTTCGCCATTTGCATAAATGCCTGCGGAAGAAAATTTAACATCTTTGATTTTTCTTTCTTTGGCAAGTTTTTTGGCAATTCTCTCTGCCATGATTGAGCGACAGGTGTTTCCTGTGCAAACGAAACAAATTTCAATCATAAAACTACCCTAATTGCATTATAACCCAATTTACAAAAAAAACAAAGCAAAACGCTTTGTTTTCAAAAATTTCGCCAAATTTTTCCATTTTTGCTTTTTCAATAATTTCAAGTTTAAACTTTTTCTCAACACTCCTGCACAGGCAAGACATCGCGCCCTAGATTTAGATAACAATCTTTTTTGGTTTGTAAAGTTTGTCAAGATTATATTTTTCCCTAACCTTTTGCAAGAAGATGTGAAGAGTCACCTGCGGAAAATCAAACACAATCCACTCGCCTTTAAAATATCCTTCAATTTTGCCGGTGTAATTATATTTTTCAGCGATGATGTCAGCCACCTTTTTGCTGTCGGTCACTTTGTTTGAAGTGGACAAAATGACAAACTTCTCTTCTTCTTGGCTGGAGAGATTGTAAACCGAAATGTTTTTGATTTTGTTGTCCTGCAAAAGAGTGACAAGTTCCTTAATTTTTATCATATTTATGATTTTAACGCACAAACACAGGTTTGTCAAACGATTTTTGAATGCTGATGATTAAATCATGCAAAAGTGGAAAAAATCAACGCATGAGAAAGTTAAATTTGTTCTTTCAAGAAGTGGTAAAGTTTCTTCTTTGGTATCTGTTGTTTTACGTTTGGATAAGGTATTTTGTCCGCGACTTCTGGTTGGCAATTTTACTGTCGCTACTTTCTGGCGGAGCGGTTTATTCCATTCTCTTTTTGATAAAGCGAAAAAAGCAAAACAAAACTGGTTTGAAACTAAAAGAAAAGGAAGATGCCGAAAACATGTTTCTGTCGCTGGCATGTGAGGGAAACCCAATAGACTTTTTTGTTAAACTTGCCTCAAAAAAGCATCCAGATATCACAAAGCACAAAAACTATCTTGTCATAAATCACACACAAGAAAAGGTCAAAACTGTCCTTTATATCGATTTGTCTTTTGTCGGGCTGAACAGTGCAAGATTTATGGAAATATATGGCAAAGTTAAAAAGGAAATGGCAACAAAGATTGTCATATGTTGCAAGGAGATTGTCGAGCGCGGACTTTTATCTTTTTGCCAAAACTTTGAAGAGAAATTTGTGATTTTAGATGAGTATGAAACCTATCAAAAACTATACAAATTTTATGATTATTTCCCAAAAATAACTCACAAATACCAAGCAGAAAAACATCTGACCTTCAAAGATTTTGTCGCCTACTCTTTCAACAAAAAACGAACAAAAGGTTATCTTTTGTCCGCACTGGTTTTGCTGATAAGCAGTCTGTTTGTCAGGATGAGCATATATTATTGCATCATCGCATCACTTTTGGTCATTTTCGCCATTATTTCACAGTTCAACTCGCACTATAATCCAAAAACAAATGAAGAAGTTCTCTAAACAAATGGAAAAATCAAACTTGATGTTTTATACGCAAGGTTTTTCAGATGTGCTTTTGTTTTGGAATTTGTGAAAAACTGGCGGAAATTTGCCTAAAAACACCATAATTATGGAAGTTGGATGTGTTTAAAATCCTTTTTTGTCGATTTTTTATAAAGAATAAAAATGCTTCCAATCACCTGCACAACTTCCGCCTCAAGTTTTTGTGCAAGAAGATTTGCAATCTCCTTTGCATCCATATCGCAATTTTTCAATACCTTCACTTTGACAAGCTCGCGTGCTTCCAACAGAAGATAAACGCCGTTTAAGACATTGTCAGTGATGCCCTCTTTGCCAATTTGCATGACAGGTTCAAGTGCATTCCCAAGTCCTCTCAAAAAGGCTCTTTGTTTTGTTGTAATCATAAAAATTTTCCTTTTAAACCTATATTTTGTGTAGTATGCGCGCATAATACAACACATCTTGTGGTATTATGCACTATCATGACATTTATAATATGATATTGTTATTCTACATATTCAAATGAAATGTCTTTTATTGTCACGGTGTCGCCTTGTTTCATGCCTTTTTCTTTGAGCATGTCGATGACTCCCATTTCTTTGAGTTTGTTTTGAAAATATGCAAATGAACGCTGGTCGGATATAACCACTCCGCGTGCCAGATTTTCAATTCTCCCGCCTGAAACTACAAAACTGCCATCATCAAGTCTTTCAATATTGATGGATGAAAAATCTTTTTTGTCGAAATCATGTTCTTCAACATCAAGCGCCGGCTTTTTTGGTATTTTTTTCAAATTCTCCAAGATTTTCTTCTTCAAATTGTCAACGCCTTCTCTGGTATAAGATGAGATGCAAAACCACTCTTTGATTTTCAATGCTTTGACAAATTCATGCACGCGTTTGTCTAGTTCTGCCTTGTCAAGCAGGTCACATTTTGAAAAGACGACAAGTTGTTTGGTTGTGAGAAGATTGCTGTTATACTTTGCAAGTTCGCTGTTTATCACTCTGTAATCATTTATAGCATTTCTTCCTTCACTTTCAGAGATGTCAACAAGATGCACAATCAGTCGCACTCGTTCGATGTGCTTCAAAAAGTAATGTCCAAGTCCTGTGCCATTGCTTGCCCCTTCAATCAATCCTGGAATGTCCGCAACAACAAAAGTTTCGCCCATAACTTCACAAACTCCCAGGTTTGGATAGATTGTGGTAAATGGATAGTTTGCAATCTTTGGATTGGCATTTGAGATAACTGACAAAAGTGTCGATTTGCCGACATTTGGAAATCCCACAAGTCCGACATCTGCAATGGTTTTAAGTTCCAAAATCACTTCTCTTTGCTGTGTCACTTCGCCGAGTTGTGAAAAGTTTGGGGCCTGTTTGACAGATGATTTATAATATGCGTTTCCGTGTCCGCCAACACCGCCTTTGAGTGCAACAAATGTCGAACCATTTTCGTTTAAATCCGCAATGATTTTGTTTGTCTGAGCATCAATAATCACCGTTCCAGATGGCACGCATATGATTTCATCCTTGCCATTTTTGCCTGTTTGATTTTTTTGATGCCCATCTTCACCATCACCAGCAACAAACTTCTTTTTGAAACTGAAGTTGTAAAGTGTGTTAAGGTCATCAGTGGCTTCGAAAATGATGTTGCCACCCTTTCCACCATCACCGCCATCGGGTCCGCCATTTGCTGTCAATTTTGTGCGCAAAAAAGAAGTAGAACCTTTTCCACCATTTCCTGCTTTTATTGTGATTTTGACTCTGTCAAGAAACATTTCATTCTCCTTTTTCACCTTTGCTTTGCTATTTACTATTTTTTGCAATTTTTGAGCAAACTTTCATCTTCTTCTCTTTCTCTGCTGTTGGCACTCCAACTTTGGAACTTGGGCATTGAGCAGAAAAAATGCAGTTTTCGCATTCTGGCTTCTGTGCTTTGCAAGTGTATCTACCAAATAAGACCATTTGGTAGTGCAGTTTCGACCACTTATCTTTCGGAAAGAATTTTTGTAATTTCATCTCACATTCATAGGGACTTTCGGTTTTGACAATGCCCAATCGATTTGAAACTTTCAAAACATGAGTGTCAACTGCAATAGCATCTCCGGAAAACGCTTCCGACAACATGACATTTGCCGTCTTTCTGCCAACACCTGCAAGCGTCAGAAGGTCATCAAACTTTTCCGGCACCTTGCCACCAAACCTTTCAATGATGTCCGCACTTGCTGACTTTATAGATTTGGCTTTGTTATGATAAAAACCGCATGAATGAATTTTGTTCTCAAGTTCTTCTTGCGAAATTTTGACAAAATCTTCTGGTGTTTTGCAAGTTTTGAAAAGTTCATCTGTCACCATGTTCACACGCTTGTCAGTGCACTGTGCCGACAAAATGACAGCCACAAGCAACTGAAATGGCGTTTCATATTCAAGTTCACATTTTGGGTTTGGATACATTTTATCCAATCCTTCCATAACGCTTTTGCTGTCAAGTTTCATTTTTTCTCCTTTGTCTGTCCTGTCCAAAAATTTTCCACCGTTTTTTGTTTGTTTCAATTTTCTCAACTATTTTTATCTCACACAAAATCGGTCTCATAGTCACAAAAAAGGAAGTTTTCTCTCCCTTCTTTGTCCATTTTACTTTTTCATGAGTGGGAAAAGCACAACATCTCTGATGTTTGAGCAATCAAAGATAAATTGCAAAAATCTATCAATTCCAAAGCCTAAGCCAGAGATAGGTGGCATCCCGTGTTCCATAGCAAGCAAGAAGTCTTCATCAACATCCATTGTTTCTTCATCGCCTGCCATTTTTTCTTTGAGTTGTTCCTCCAAAGTTGTTCTTTGAATGATTGGGTCAACAAGTTCGCTGTAAGCCTTCACAAGTTCCGCCCCGCCTGCAACAACCTGGAAAACATCAATAATTCGCCCATCCTTGTCGTTTCTTCTTGCAAGGGGAATAAGTGATGCTGGATAGTTGTAAAGGATGGTAGGATTGACAATGTCCGCACGTATTTTTCTTTTGTAAACATAGTCAATCAAGGTTCTCACGCTCTTGCACTCAGCAAGTTCGCCATATCCAAACAATCCCCTGTCAACAATGATTTTTTTGAGAGCGTCAACATCATCAATGTCCAAAAAGTCACATCCCAATAGTTCCCTCATCTTTGCAACATAGTCAATTCTTGGCCATTCCCCATCAAATTCAATTTCCTGACCTTGATAGGTGATTTTGGTTGTTCCAAGGCACTGTTTCATGAGTTTTACAAGCATGTCGTGGAAAAATTTGATGTTGTCCTCAAAATTCCAATAAGAAGCATACCACTCAACTTGTGTAAACTCCTGCAAATGAGATGGGTCCATTCCTTCATTTCTAAAATCTTTTCCGAGTTCAAAAACTCTGTCGATGCCCGCACCAATGCACTGTTTCAAATAACATTCAGTGGCAATTCTCAGGTTGCACTCAATGTCAAGTGCATTATGGTGTGTGAAAAATGGCTTCGCACTTGCGCCCGAAACACTTGTCTGCAAAATTGGAGTCTCCACTTCAATAAAACCATTGTCTTCAAGATACCTTCTGATGAAAGACACAACTTTACTTCGTGTCAAAAAAATCTTTCTTGAATCTTCGTTTGTTATAAGGTCAAGATAACGCTGTCTATATTTGATTTCAGTGTCTGTGATGCCGTGAAATTTTTCCGGAAGCGGACGGAGTGTCTTTGAAAGAAGTGTTATTTTTTCTGCTCTAACTGTGATTTCTCCCGTTTGAGTTTGATAAACTTCGCCTTCCACACCAATGAAGTCGCCAATGTCAATCATTTTCTTATAGAAATTGTATTCCTCTTCGCTTAACTCATTTCTGCCAACAGAGATTTGTATTCGGTCATAAATGTCTCGAATTTGGCAAAATCCAAACTTGCCCATGATTCTGCGAAAGATGATTCTTCCGGCAATCTTGACATGTTGTCCAAGTTTTTCTCTCGCCTGCTTGATAGTGCAAGTGCGTTCAAACTTTTCTTTGTAAGGAATTTCTCCCATTTTTTTAAGTTCTTCGATCTTTTGTCTTCTTATATCAATTTCGTTTGACAAATTTTCTTCCATAACAGCCTCCAACTTGTAATTGTTCCGTAATTTTACGATTTAATATAGCATATAAATATTATTAAAGTCAACTAATTTCCAAACAACCAAAACGATGTTCGACCCATAAATCAAACGATAATTCTGGTTTTTCTTTCGACAACAAATGACCAAAAACTTCAAAGATTTTTCAATTTTACAAAATTTTGTGGCAACCATCTTTTGAAACCTTAAAAAAGTTTGTTAATTTGTTTTGAGAAAATTATTCTTTATGCTAAAATAAAAAAGATGTAAAAATTGACCTTAGTTCGTAAAAAATCAAAGTGTTTAAGGAGAAAAATTATGATAAAAATCATCGCAGACAGCACAGCATACATCACAAAGGAATATGCTGAAAAACATAACATAACAATTGTTCCACTTCGCGTACTCTATAAGGGCGAAGAATTTGATGAAGGCTATCCAGGCACATTTGATGCCTTCTTTGATGACTTCACAAAGACCAAGGTTTTTCCAAAAACCAGCCAGCCTTCACTTGAAAGATTTATTGAAGAATACAACAAAGCCATCGACCACGGCGATGAAGTGATTGTTTTCACTTTGAGCAACACCCTTTCTGGTTGCAACAGCGTGGCAAACTTGGCAAAAGACCAATGCAAAGCACCTGACAAAGTGCATGTCATCGACACACTTATCATCACACAAACCATTTGGGGATATGTCATGGAAGCCGTTGAGATGCGCGACAACGGAAAATCTTGCGAAGAGATTGTAAACCGCATAAATCAACTCATTCAAAACAGTGCGGTGTCATTTATTCCTGACACACTTGAATATCTTGCCAAAGGCGGAAGAATTGGCAAAGTGACCGCCACAATCGGCACATTTTTGAAAATCAAGCCAATCATCACCTTCAAAAAAGGTGTTCTGTCTGACAAAAAGAGCATGGGTATGCAAAAGGCAATGAAAGACCTGATTGCTTCCATTCCACAAAAACTCAAAAGATTGTTTATAATTCACATTGCAGACACAAAGTTTTATGAAATGCTCAAAAAGTTTGTTTATGAATTTTTAAACAAACGCCCTGACAAAGACAAAATTGAAGTTTATGAAGGCGAAGTTGGTCCTGTGACCGCCTCTCATGTCGGACCTGCAATCGGACTTGCATGGGTAGCAGAATAAGTTTTGAGAAAAGTTCTTTGAAAAATAAGGACTTTTTTAATGCAATTTTCAAAAAGTATGTTATAATGTAAAAGTATTTTTGAAAACACAAAAGGAGAAATCATGACAAAGAAAACAGCAATCATAATCGGTGGCTCAAGCGACATCGGCACGCAAGTGGCAAAAAGAATGTTGCAAGAAGGTTTCAACATCGCCCTGACATACAACTCCCACAAACCAAATTTAGAAAAGCAAGACAACGCTGAAATCAATGAATATAAACTTGATTTAACTCACAAAGAAGATATTAAGGACTTTTTTGAACAAGTTATGTCAGATTTCAAATATTTTGACACTCTTGTCTTCTGTGCTGGTGTGTCTCAGAAGCGTGCACTTATCTTTGATGTCTCCGATGATGAAATTGACAATCTTTTTGAAGTCAACATCAAGTCAGCCATAAGATGTGTAAGAGAGTTTGTCCGTCTGACAGTCAACAGGCATCCTGCAAACATCGTGTTGGTGGGCTCCTTTGTTGAGAAAAACGGATGCTCGTGTGAAAGCGTTTACACCGCCACAAAAAGTGCAATGACCGGTCTTTGCAAGTCACTTGCAAGCGAACTCGGAAATCTTGACGTGAGAGTAAATGTTGTTGCACCTGGATTTATTGACACCAAAATGAACAACAACCTTTCTCAAGATGAAAAGGATGAAATGGCGGACATAACTCCACTCAAAAGACTTGGCACCACACAGGATGTTGCAGAAATAATTTGCTTCTTGGCAAGTGAAAAATCTTCTTTTATCACAGGACAAACAATTTGTGTGGATGGTGGTCTTGTATTAGAATGATTGCATATTACACCATATGTTGTGTATTATGCAATAAAAAAGTTAGCAAAATTTAATTTTTTACAAAATACAAAAAATTTTTACAAATCTTTGCTTTTGTTTGTTTTTAATGTCGAATTATGGTATAATAAAAACGATAAGATGAAAAAATAATCATTTGAAAACCAAAAAGGAGCAAATTATGGCAAAACAAGGATACGAATTTAAAAACTTGACAAAGGCACAACAAGATTGTCTGTCGCTGATTGAATCACTTGGTATCTATGAACTTCGTGCACTGGCAAGAGTTTTTGGAGACAACAGCCCAACCACCTTGAAAAGAAACGACCATATCAAAATTGTTATGGACAAAATTATCTCTGGTGAAGAGTTAAAGCCTCTTCCTCTTCGTCAAGGGCGTCCATATAAGGAATTAAGCAATATTGAAGGCATTTTGGCAGAATTGTCACAAATTACTGGAAAAGATTATTCTTTGAAATCTAGCCAAGCATTGACGGCAAATCGTGCTCAAAAGGCTGTCACATTCAAGCAAATTGAAGAAAATGTGCTCAAACAAAAATTGTTTCCAATTGAAGCAATGGGAATTTTGTGCGAGAGAAATGACAAAGAATTTTTCTTCCACAATCAAACAAATGAAAAGTTTATTCTTGTCAAAAAGGACATTGACAGTCGCCTGAAACCTTTTGATTATGTCGTTGGCACGGCTGTTGCCATGAACGAAAATGGTGACCATATTTTGGATAGTGTGAAATATATCAACTTCCAAAATCAAGCGACTTATCAAGACAAAACAGATGAATACAAAGATTGCCTGCCTTCACAACAACTCAATTTTGAAGGAAATGAAATTTTGCTTGGCAGCAGATATATTTTAAAAGAAGGAAAACTAACTGAAAATGCTATCAAATTGAAAAAACTTCTCAAAACTTTGAATGAAAACAAGATTGTCACTATCGCCCTTTTGGCAAATGTAATGTATGAAGACAAGGCAGAAATCAATTCTCTTGGTTTCAACAGTGTGTTTGCGCTTGGCTATGATGAAAAACCAACAATCATCTGTGAAACCTTGTCAAATGTTGTTGAAAACATCAAGCGATTGCAAAATCAGGGTTTGAGAGTAGCGTTGTTTGTTCAAGATATTACCACAATGGCAAATGGCGTAGATTTTGCTTACAGAGCAAACGCAAAGTCGCTTATGGGACATACCGAAAACGCCGTTGAACTTGTAAAAAGTCTTATGCTCCTTGCCAAATCTGGCGGAAAAGACAAGCACACCACAGTGTTTGTGACAATGGATGATGCTGACTTGTTTGACCAAATGTATGTTTCTGCGGTTTACAAAGTTTCAAAGAAATTTTCTCTTTGATTTATGAAAAAATAAAGACAAAAATTGACAGTGTTTTTTCGCAAAAACGAGAAAACACTTCTTTTTTGTTTGACATTGAAGGGGTTTGATTTTATACTAAATAGTGATTTTTTGTCAACATTTTTGTATTTACAAACAATCAGCACAATTTCACAAGATAAAATAAAGTCAAGGCATGGTGCGTAGTTTGAATGTTGATTAGTTTAAGAATTGAAATTGCAAAGGCAAGATAAAATGGAGGAAAAGTGAACGGTTTGATTTTGTCCATTCCAAGTGGGTTCGATTTGTTTGGCTTGCATATAAATTTTTACGGCATCACCAGCGTCCTTTCTTATTTGCTGGGCATCATCATCACCTGCTTAGTTGCGAAAAAGCGCGGTTTCAAACTTGAAGATATCATCACCCTTGCTTGCTATGTCATTCCGTTTGCCATCATTGGCGCAAGAATCTATTATGTTTTGTTTAGACTAGACTACTACACAAACTTTTGGGATGTTTTCAAAATTTGGGAAGGCGGACTTGGTTTCTATGGTGGACTGATTGGTGGTGCTCTTGCAGTTTTGCTATACTGTGCTATTCATAAGAAAAACTTTTTCGCTTTGATAGACATCATCGCCCCTTCTCTTATATGTGCACAGGCACTCGGTCGCTGGGGAAACTTTTTCAATCAAGAAGCATATGGCTATTATATCTCAAATCCAAGCCTGCAATGGTTCCCGTTTGGTGTTTACATTGACAACTGCACGCAAGTTGGTTGCACCTGCCCTGGAAGTGGTTGGCATTTGGCAACATTCTTCTATGAAAGCTTGTGGAACTTCATCGGCTTTGCTGTTTTGATGGTTTTGCTCTATAAAATCAAATTTAAAACAAATGGCATGATTGGTGCATTTTATTTGATAATCTACGGCACAGGCAGAATGTTTATTGAAGGTTTGAGAACCGACAGTTTATATCTTGGTTCTATTCGAATCTCACAACTTTTAAGTTTGGTTTTCATTGTTGTCGGCATCGTTGCTGTTTTGTGGTATGCCATAAAATACCGCAAAAAGAAGGACAGTTTTGACATAATAATGGATGTTGTGAAAAAGGACTTGTAAAACATTGCACAAAATGGCAAAAACAACTTTACATCATTCCACTCACCCACATAAAATGGCAGAAAATATGTCAGAAGAGTAAAACGGTAAAAACTTAAACATAATAACATCATGAATGGAAGATTTTTGAAAATCAAAAAGAGTTTACTCTTGAAAATCATGATGTTTTTTCTTTTTGTCTGCTTTGTTGTCATCACAACCTTGGAAATGGTCTTTTGGAAACTTTTTGACCTTTGGTTTTTCAATTTTTGTTTTGCTGTCGGCATTTTTCAGTTGATAAAAAGCCTATTTTTCAAACTTGACAGTGCCCTTTATCTTGGTTTTTTGTTGATTTTTGTTGGCATTGCTGGATATGTTTTTATTTTTACTAACATTCTCCCATCCGCACCATTTTATCTTTCTTTTGCTTTTATCCTCTCTTCTGTTTTTACTTTTATTGGAACAGGACAAAAATTTCATCTTGTTCTTGCATATTCGATAAGTTTCGTGACAATTTTTGCCTTTCTACTTCAAAAAAAATTGATAACTTTGTCTATTTTTATTGCAATTATAGTGTCATTTTTGGTATTATTAGTTGTAGAAACATTTTTTAGGATTAAACGGAGAAGGTAGATATGTTTTCACAAGAAACAAACGGCTATAACAAGGCAGAAGTGGACATGTATATCCAAAGAATGAAAGCCTCCTATGAGTCTAAACTCATGGAAGAAAAACTCAAGGCCTTGGATTCAGAAAAAAAGATGCTAGACATGAAAAATGAACGCTTTGACATTGAAAACAAAGAAAAAAACATCATGGCAGCACTCAATGTTTTCGAAAAAGCAAAAAAGTTTCAGGAAGAGGGTTCAAAAAACTATTATAAACTTGTTATGGACAAACTTGAACTGCTCATCAAAGAATTAAACTTGAAATTTCCTGACCTTAAAAAAGATGAAGCGTTCACTTCAATTTTGTTGGAATTTTCGACAATTATTCGTGACTACAAAGAAAATCTTGAAAAAGCACCCGACCTTACCCAACCGATTTATTCCGAAAATGACAGTATGCGCCTGCTTCTAAACAAAATGCAAGACTACAAAAAGGTTCAAGATGCTCCAAAAGAAGTGCACATCGCCACAAATAACTCAAACAAAAAAGAGATAAAGACTTTGAAAGATTATCCAAAGAGTGAAAGTGGCTTTGACTTTGAAGAAGCGTTAAACCCAACAGAAGATTTGGAAGAGATTATGAAAGCATTTGATTTCTACAATCAAAACGAAACAAAGGAAGGAAGAAGATGATACAATACAAATTTGATACACAATTGCTTATCGAAGGAAAAAACCTGTCGGATGAAAAAATTAGAAACTATATACAGGAGAACATTGAAGGAGATTGTTTGCTTGTTGTTGGCGATGATGAACTCATCAAAATTCATTTCCACACAAACACACCTTGGAAGGTTTTGGAATATTGCGACTCACTTGGTGACATTCAAGACATTGTTGTTGAAAACATGGAAAGACAGGCAAATGGTTTGCATGGTTGATTGAAGCGCGCAAAACCAAAAATGTAAAAAGACATCCAAAAGTGATGTCTTTTTTGTTTGGATATAAAAAGTGTGATGTTTGGTTTATGTGTGATAATTGATGTCATAGTGTGTTAAAAGAAGATTGTCATAAACATTCCTGATGCCACACCAATGATATACTGCAAAGCAAGTATTCCAACATTTTCGAGCATATGTTTTCTGTTTCGCGTGAACAGAATGACAAGTCCAACTCCACATCCCGCTGTCAATCCAGCCACGAGAGCCGGAAAGGCAAGTGCTCCGCTGATAAACAGTTCCACAAGCAAAACGGAAGAAACGCAGTTTGGAATAAGTCCAATTAAACTTGCAATAACCACCTGCAAATACATGTTTGTTGTCAGCACATTTTCAAGTGCTTGTGTCCCCAAGAAGCCGACAATCAAGTTTATGATAACCGTTGCCACAAAGATGTAGATGATGATTTCAAACGTGTGCATAAACGCATCAATAAAAATGTTGTCTGCACAGCAACCGTGTTCGTGTCCACAATCGCTGGCACAACTGTCAGTGTGAATATGTCCGCACTCATATGCATGATGATGGTGTTGGTGATGTTCTTCACTTTCACTCACAACTGTTTGGTTTGCTGTGGAAACATTTGCATCCGCTGTCTGTGGTTCTGTCTGCATTTCCGTGTGCAAAACCATCTGCGGAGATTTTTGTTTTCTAGTCTTTTTAAAGAGTGTAATTGCCACATTAATCAAATAACCCCAAAAGATAGCCAACAAAATCTTTACACCAATCAAAATCAACATATCAATAATGCTTTCAGGGGCGGAAATCATGATAGGAATTGCCTCATCGCTAGTTGCCACAAACACAGCAATCAGAGTGCCGATAGAGACAGTTCTTGTGCTGTAAAGGTCGGCAATCACTGAAGAGAAACCACACTGTGGCACACAACCCAAAAATGATGCATACAATACACTGGTTTTCTTGTTTTTTGATAGAAATTTTGAAAATTTGTGGCTGTGGTCATGAGAAAGATATGCTACCAAAAGATAAGCAAGAAAGAGAATAGGCACAACCTTCAAGCAGTCCACAACGGCATCATAAAGACTTTCGGCGAAAATTTGCATACACTCTCCCTTAAAACGTGATTATTATAGCACAACACGACACAAAATACAAACATTTTTTATTTTATAAATTTGACTAAAACGGCAAAATATGATAACATCAAATAAATCTTATCTACACATTGATTTTATGCAAAAATGACAAAATCTCATGTTAAAAATTTAAAGATATGTCAAAAAAGGAAATCGAATGGAAAAAGAACTCAAACTGATAAATGTCAGCAAAAAATATAAACTTTCAAATAAGGAAAGTTTTCAGGCATTATATGATATAAATGTTGAATTTGAAAAGGGCGAACTTGTGTCCATTGTCGGCGAAAGTGGAAGCGGAAAGTCCACCCTTATGAACTTGATTGGCGGTCTTGACTCTGACTTTACCGGCACAATCATCTCCGGCGGAGAAAATTTGAAGAGCCTGTCCGAACAACAACTTGACAAATACCGCAAAAACAAGGTCGGTTTTGTTTTTCAGTCCTTCAACCTTATCTCTCATTTGTCCATTTTGGATAATGTCACGCTTGCTTTGACACTTTCAAATGTTGGCGAAAAAGAAAAAGTGGCACGAGCCACCGAGATTTTAAAAAGAGTTGGACTTGAAAACCAATTGAAGAAAAAACCTACTCAACTCTCCGGCGGACAAAAACAGAGAGTGGCAATCGCCCGCGCCCTTATCAATGACCCTGAAATCATCATTGCGGATGAGCCAACAGGTTCACTTGACAGTGGCACAACAATGCAGATTTTGCAAATTTTGAAAGAGATTGCCGACAGCGGAAAACTTGTTATCATGGTCACACACAGCGAAAAGGTGGCATCCGTTTCATCGCGTGTGGTGGAACTTTCGGATGGCAGAATTGTTGGCGACCACACAAATAAAAATTACAAGCGCGAAAAGTCTCCGCTTTCAACAACAAAACCGGAAGAGACCACCGTGCAAACTTCAGACACCAAAAAGAAAAATTTCAAAGACAAACAAAACCTTTCTCTTTGGTCCGCAATAAAACTTTCTTTTCACAACATGTGGGCAAGCAGAGTCAAAAACTTTCTCATGGCATTTGGTGTGGCAATCGGCATTGGCAGTTTGATTTTGATGATGAGTTTCAGTTCTGGAATAACTGATTATATCTCAAATCTGATGAAGTCCTATTCCGACCCGACCATTGTGACAATTTCAAAAAGAACGGAAGCGGATGACATCATTTCAGCATTCACTTCATCTTCATTTACGGATGAAGAGATTGATTCGCTTATAAGTGACATCAACACCTATCTTGAAGAACATCCCGTGAGTGGTTATGAAGATTTCAGAGTGACAAATGATAGCACCGATACCGACAATGTCGAATATGGCTTCAACATGTTCACACTCGTGGCAGATGCACAGGTTTATCCATCAGACTCTTTTGACATTGAAAATGACTCAAAGACAGTATATTATATTTACAGCATTCCACCATATTACTCCGAACAAAATGTCATTGAAGGAGAAATGAGCCAGCCAGCAGAACTTAACATCATCGGTGAGCCTGGTTCGGTCAATAACACCGTTCAAGTGGCAAGTGGTGGCGGATTTATGTTTTCACAAGGCATATACAGTCTCTTTGAAGAAGATGAAGATGTCATTGGAAAAGAAGTGACAATATCCTTCAACATTCCACTTGGCACAAGTGGTGAAAACACCAAAGTTCAGTTTACCGACAAAATTTGTGGAATTATGGACACATCAGTGATGTCGGGCTTTTTGGTGGTATATCTTGACTACTCCTATGTTCAATCACTTTTCGAAGCAAAAGGTGTTGATTTTGCACCAACCACCCTTTACATCCAAACGCCAAGTGAAGCACTGACAAATGCCATAAATCGTTATCTTGCAAGCACCGACTCTTATACTGGTTCCATTGAAGACCAACTTGCAAACATGTTTGACAGCATGATGAGCATCATTGGCACATCACTTGTAGTCATCTCCAGCATCTCCCTTTTTGTTTCTGCCATGATGATAATGGTTGTGCTTTACATGAGCGTGACAGAGCGCACAAAGGAAATCGGCGTTTTGAAATCTATCGGTGCAAGAAGAAAGGATATCAAACGAATTTTCACTTCCGAAAGTTTCTTGGTCGGAGTTTTGAGTGGTGTTGTCGGCATCATCTTCAACTTGATTTTAACTCTCATTGTTTGGCTTGTGCTGACATTTACAATCGGCATGGCTCCAATCAGTTATCGCTGGTGGTATTTTGTGGTGGCACTTGCCGTGTCCATTGTCATCAGCATGCTCGCCGGACTTTACCCTGCAAGCAAAGCGGCAAAACTCGACCCTGTGGAAAGTTTGCGACGAGAATAAAACAAAGAAGCGGGTCAAACTCTCGCTTCTTTTGCAATAAAACAATTTTGCAAATGGTATGAAGAGAATGCAAAATAAAAACAAAAGGACAAATATGATAAACATCAAAAAATTTTTAAACGAAAATGCCGACATAAGATATGCTGCCTTTAACAAAAAATTTATCACAACAAAATATCCAATCTTTGGTGTGCGCATCCCACGTTTGCGTAAGTTTTCCAAAGAGATAGAACCCGAATACATTGAACTTGACAGTCACCTGACACATGAAGAGATTTTGCTCTATGTTTTCAGTGCTGGCAACATCAAAAGCGAAGATGAACAACTTGAATATCTCTCAAACATCCTTCCATATATCGACAATTGGTGCACAAGCGACAGTGTGCCATCCTCGATGAAAATGTTATCAGGCTCAAAATCTTACAAATTTTTGACCAAACTTGTTGACAGTGACAAAGAATTTGATGCAAGAGTTGGCATTGTCACACTCATGCGAAATTTTCTTGAAACCGAAAGATTGGATGATGTGTTAATGCATTTGCGACAGGTCAAAAACGAAGCATTTTATGTTAAAATGGCACTTGCTTGGTTTTATGCCGAACTGTGTGCATATGATTTTGAAAAAGCCAAGCGTGAAATTTCAAATGTCAAAGACAAATTCACGCGGAACAAAGCCATTTCAAAAGCGCACGACAGTTTCAGAGTGACCAAGGAGCAAAAAGAAGAACTTGAAAAATTGAGAATCAAATAAATTTGAGCAAAAAAATATTGCAAAATGCAAAAACAACTCAAAGTTCACAATCTTCAAATTCAACAAAAAAAGAGAGAACAAACCTCTCTTTTCTTTTCATATTAGTTGTTGTCGGCTGATTTAACTTTTGCCGCTCTGCCTGTGAGGTCTCTAACATAATAGAGTTTTGCTCTTCTAGGCTTGCCCTTTCTAACTACTTCAATTGAAGCAATCTTTGGTGAATGAACAGGGAATGTCTTTTCAACACCAACACCATAAGAAATTTTTCTAACAGTGAAAGTTTCTCTGATTCCGCCATTCTTTCTGGCAATAACAACACCTTCAAAAGCCTGCAATCTTTCCTTGTCGCCTTCTTTGATTTTGACTGTCACTCTAACAGTGTCACCAACGGCAAATTCAGGAACAGATTCTCTCATGCCTTCTCTTTCAATTTGATCAATAATGTTTGCCATGACTTATCTCCTTTTTTCAGATTTTCGACATGATGCTCATAAAGTTTATGTAAACAACCCAGCGGAACACCCGAAGTCTATGACATTATAACACAGATAAATTGAGAAATACAAGTGTTTTGACAAAATTTTCCAAGATTTTTTTTGTTTTATTTTGTCGAACAATCAGTCAAATGCGTTTTTTGTATGAATTATATCATCCTCCGACACTTCAATCACATCAAAACGCACATCGTGAAATGGAATGTTATTTATCCCCAAAAACACTTCTGCAACACGCTTGATGGTCTGTTGTTTACGATATGTCACCGCTTCAATCGGCCTGCCGAAAGCAAATGTCGAACGGTTTTTCACTTCAACAAAGACAATCACATCCCCCTTTTCCGCAATTATGTCAATCTCTCCAAACTTGGTTTTGAAATTGGTTTGCAAAATCTCATATCCCTTTTCCATGAGAAAATTTACCGCCTTTATCTCGCCGGAATTTCCCACAATTTTGTTTTTTCGCTTTCTTACATCTCTTTCGTAAAAATCTGTCACTTTCGCTCCAAATAAACAACTAAAATAAATGGTTATACTTTTATAACAATTCAATTTCAAAAACAAATTTTTGTGCCGTTTATCTTTTCATTATTTAAAATCAATCAAGTGTGATTTTCCCAAGCCTGCCCTTTCTAAAATCATCCACAACGCTTCTCGCCGTTCTTTCCAAGTCTGTCTCTCCGCCAACGGTCACATATTTTCGCACTTTGGCAATGCCTTCAAGCGTTGTTTCGCCATTATAACGCATTTTGACATTTTCAGGATACTTTTCATTTAGCATTTTGAGAAGTTCGCTTGCAAGTTCGACAAAATCCAAAATATCATCATTAACACTGCCCACAAACGCCAATTTTTTGGCAACTTCTTGGTCGGCAATGTTTGGATAAAGTGTGCCTGGAGTGTCATAAACTTCCACGCCATCACCCACCGGAAGCCACAAACCATGTTTAGTCACACCTGCTTTGTTTCCAGTTATTGCCTTTGCCTTCTTGCAAAGATTGTTGACAAGTGTGCTTTTTCCACAATTTGGAATGCCCACAACCATTGTTCTTATACTCGCTTTGATACCCTTGTTTTTATATTTTTCAATCTTTGCCTTTGCAAGTGATTTGATTTTTCCAAGTAAAACATCCGCTTTGCCCGAAAGTGTGCTGTTGAAAAGCAAATAATCACTTTTGTCACCCTTAAATTTTGGTAAAAACTTGTTCAATATTTTTGTATCAGCCATATCAATTTTGTTTAAAACATAGAGCACTGGTTTGTTTTGTGTGAGTGTGCTCAGCGTTGGATTGAGTGATGAGACTGGAATGCGTGCATCAAGAATATAAGTGACAACATCAACATTTTTGAGTTTGTCGCTTATGTCTTTCAGAGCTTTATTCATGTGACCAGGAAACCAATTTATATTCATTTTATCTCCATATCTAGTGTGGTATGCAACGCATAATACCACAATATTTGGTATTATGCAAGCAATTATCTATCTTCAAGCAAATCACTTCTTCTCTCTTGTGTTCGACTTAAACTTTGCTCCTGCCTCCACTTTTCAACTTCCTGATGATTGCCTGACACAAGCACTTCTGGCACTTTTAATCCCTTAAATTCTTGCGGTCTTGTATATTGTGGGTATTCCAAAAGTCCATTTGAAAAACTTTCACTTTCCAAACTTTCCTTTGAAATAACACCATCTACAAACCTTGCCACGCAATCTACAATAACCATTGTTGGAAGTTCGCCCCCTGTCAAAACATAATCTCCAATGGAAATTTGTTCGATATCAAACAGTTGAAAAATGCGTTCATCCACCCCTTCGTAATGTCCACACACAAAGATGAGATGGTCAAACTTTGACAGTTCCTGAGCCTTCTTTACATTGAAAGTTTTTCCAACCGGCGAAGGAAAGATGATTTTGCTATTCTCTGTCCAAACAGAATTTATAGCATCAAACAAAGGCTGAACAGTCATCAGCATGCCTGCTCCGCCACCAAAAGGATAATCATCACACTTTTTGTGTTTATCCTTTGAAAAATCTCGAATGTTTATGACATTAAACTCCAAAATGCCGTTTTCTTCCGCTCTGCCCAAAATGCTTGTCTCAAGTGGAGCAAACGCTTCTGGAAACAATGTCAATATGTCAATCTTCATCCTTTCCTTCCATTTGTTTTATTCTTGACTTACCTTTGCACCGTTAAACTCGTTTCTCACGACATAAATCTCTTTATTCTTCTTTTTGAAAATAGCTTTTTTAAACGGCACTTCATAGAGATGCTCATCTTCTTTGACAATCAAAATGTCATCAAAGCCATAGTTTGTCACATCCATAATCTGCCCAACATACTCGCCGTTTTCATCATAAAGTAATGTCCCCACCAAGTCCTCAACCAAAAAGGCATCAACAGCCACCTTTTCAAATTCTTCTTTGGTGATGTAAACCTTTTGATTGCGATATTTTTCTGCTACATTCCTGTCCGTAATCTCATCAAACTGCACATAGGCATAACCCAGCCTAAATGTTGCGTGTTTGAAAGGAGTTTCTCTCTTCTCAATAAACAGTGGATGTTTGCCATTAAAAATCGCAGGGATATCAACCAGAGGCTGAATCTTCACTTCCCCCTTGATACCCTGCGGTTTTATGATTTTGCCAACGCATACAAACTGCATTTTAATCCTCAAATTTCACAAAAACTTTTTTGTGAGTCTTTGTGCCAACTGATTTCATAACTGTTCTTATGCTTGTGGCAGTCCTGCCATTTTTACCTATGATTTTGCCAAGGTCGCCACTTGCCACTTTCACATGATATGTGATGGCACTTTCATCTTCTTCCTTTTCAATTTCCACGCTGTTTTCATCAACAACAATGGCTTTTACAAGGAATTTCAATAATTCGTCCATAAGTTCTCCTTAACTTCAATTCTCACGCAAAAAACAGTCTGCAACTTGCAAATTTATTTGTTTTCTGCTTCAATAGCCCCGCTCTTAACCAAAACTGACTTTGCAGTTTCTGTTGGAAGAGCACCGTTTTTGAGCCACTTTTGAGCCTTTTCGTTGTCAATCTTGATTTCAGCAGGATTTGTCAATGGATTATATGTTCCCAAAAGGTCGATATATTTTCCATCTCTTGGACTTCTGCTGTCGGCAACCACAACACGATAAAAAGGTGTCTTTTTGTCGCCCAATCTTGTCAATCTAATTTTAACAGCCATTTTTTCTCTCCTTTTTTCTTTTTTTGAAAGTTTTCGCTTTCGTTTTATATAAACCAAAACCTTTTAAAGTTTTGAATTATATCATCCTAAAACATTCCGCGAAGTCCGCGCCTGTTCTTCAACTGTTTCATCATCTCTTTGGATTGTTCAAACTGCTTGAGAAGCGTGTTGACTTGTTGGATTGTTGTGCCACTGCCATCTGCTATACGCTTTCTTCGGCTGGCTTTGATAATCTCTGGATGGATTCTTTCTTCTTTTGTCATACTTTGAATGATAGCCTTGTTGACGGCAAGTTGTTTTTCATCAATCACAACCCCCTTCATTTTTGATGCCATGCCCGGTATCATGTTTATGATATCAGTCAAACTGCCCATCTTTTTGAGATTTTCCATCTGCACAAGGTAGTCCTCAAATGTGAAGGAATTTTCTCGAAGTTTCTCTTCAAGTTTCTTTGCTTCCTCTTCGCTGACCGCATTTTGTGCTTTTTCAATAAGTGACAGCACATCGCCCATGCCCAAAATTCTGCTGGCAATTCTGTCTGGATAAAAAGGTTCCAAATCGCCAATCTTTTCACCCACGCCAGAAAATTTTATAGGCTTTCCTGTGATGGCCTTGATTGAAAGTGCCGCACCACCGCGAGTGTCTCCATCAAGTTTTGTAAGCACTACACCTGTGATGTCAAGGTCATTGTTGAAACTTTCAGCAATTGTCACGGCATCTTGACCTGTCATAGCATCCACAACGAGCAAAATTTCGGTTGGTTTGACTTCCTTTTTGATGTCTTTGAGTTCTTGCATCAATTCTTGATTTATATGAAGTCTGCCCGCAGTGTCGATTATCACCACATCAAAACCCTGTTTTTTGGCGTGATCAACTGCCTGTTTTGCAGTTTTGACAGGATTTTGAGTGCCTCGTTCAAACACTTCAACATTTGCCGTTTTACCCACAACCTGCAACTGATTTATAGCTGCAGGTCTGTAAACATCACATGCCACAAGTAAAGGCTTTTTGCCACTCTTTTTGAGATGATAGGCAAGTTTTCCGCACATTGTGGTCTTTCCTGCACCTTGAAGTCCGCACATCATGATGACCGTTGGCGGATTTGATGCAATTTGCAATTTTTGATTGTCAGATGACATGAGTTTTGTCAGTTCATCCTTGACAATTTTGATGACCATTTGACCTGGAGTCAAACTTTTCATCACATCTTCGCCAACAGCCTTTTCGGCCACATCGGCAACAAACTTTTTTGCCACCATGTAGTTTACATCGGCCTCAAGAAGAGCAATTCGAACTTCTCTCATTGCCTCCTTGATTTCAAGTTCGGTAAGTTTTCCGCGCTTGGTCAATTTGGAAAAGATATGATTGAATTTTTCTGCTAATGATGAAAACAATGCCATTACATTTTCCTCAAAATTTTTTCGACTTTTTCAGAGATTTCATTCTGTCCATTTTTGATTGCCATGTCGTTTATGTCAATCAAATCTTTTGAAAGTTTTTGCCTGTCACTTGCAATATGCAAAGTTTTTTCAAACTTGTCAAGTTTTTCACAAGACTTGTCGATAGCATCCAAAATTGCCTGTCTTGTCACTTTGCGTTCTTCAGCAATTTCAACAAGTGTCATGTTATATTCAAAATACGCTGTCATAATCTTTTGTCTGTCACCGCTCAAAAGACCACCATAAATTTCAAACAATCTGCCATATTTGACAAAATCTTGAAGTTGAATTTTGGACATAATCACTCCTGTGTTGACAATGTGTCAAGCAAAATCACTTTACATCGGCATTATAACACAATCAAGTGAAGATTGCAAGCATTTTGACAATGTTTTTCAAAATAATTTGTCACTGTCGCGTTTTGTGTTTTTCAAAAAGGGCAAATTTTAGGCAAAAAGATTTGAGATAATTGTGTTGCTCAAATGATAAAATTTTGGATTTAAAAAGATTTTGTCATCTTTTTGTATCAAAATTCCATCTTTTTTATATTCTTCAAAAAATGCATTTTTTGTGATGTCATAACCAAGTCTTTTGACCTTATCAAGTTCCACTCCAGCATAACATCGAAGCCCTAGCATGATTATCTCTTCAAGTGTTTCCTTTTTTGTCAATTTTTCATATTTGCGTTTTCCCTTTTTGTATTCTGCCAATGTTTCGGCATTTTTACTTCTTATTCCATCCAAAAATGAGTGAGCCGACAATCCAAAACCGAGATATTCTCCACGCTTCCAATAGTTTAAATTATGCTGACTCTCAAAGTCCGGAAAAACAAAATTGCTTATCTCATAACGCCACATTCCTTTCTCTTGCAAAAAATCCGCAAGCGCATTGAAGTTGTCAATTGTTTTGTCATCATCAAGCGGATGATATTTCCCTTTCTTTATCAGTTCAAAAAGTTTTGTGTTTTGATAAATTTCCAAAAGATAACATGAGATATGTTTGACACCACATGAGAGAAGTTGATTTGCAAAATTGCAAAGTTTTTCGCTTGTTTCCCCCTCAAGTCCGACAATCAAGTCCGCTGATATGTTGTCAAAAAACTTGCTGGCAAGTTCCAATTTCTCCACTGCCTGCATTTTTGTGTGAAGTCTGCCAATCTTTTTCAAACTCTCATCATCAAGTGACTGCACCCCAACGCTTAAACGATTTACACCAAGCCCTTGCCAAGTTTTGAGCAACTCTTCAGTTATGGAATTTGGATTCGCTTCAATAGTAAATTCTGAATTTCCCATGACCTCAAAGTTTTCAAAAATACACTTTCCCACCTTTTCAATCTGTGCACATGACAGTGTGCTAGGCGTTCCACCACCAATGTAGATTGTCTGCACCTTTCGGTCAATCTTTCGCACCTGAATTTCCTTGCACAACAAGTCGAGATATTCATCTTTCACCTTTTCACTTGCGCAAAAAGAATTAAAAGCACAATAATTGCACTTTTGCTCACAAAAAGGAATGTGAACATAGATTGAAATGTTTTGTTCACATCTATTTTCTTTGTTTAAAGTCGTTTTACTTGTCTTCATCGTCCAACTTCAAAATGCTCATAAAGGCTTCGGATGGAATCTCCACCGTTCCGATTTTTCTCATTCGCTTTTTGCCTTCTTTCTGCTTTTCAAGCAACTTTCTCTTCCTTGTTATATCTCCGCCATAACACTTTGCAAGCACATCTTTGCGCATTGCTGAAATTGTTTCACGCGCAATGATTTTGTTTCCTATGCATGCCTGAATTGGCACTTCAAAGAGTTGGCGCGGAATGATTTTTTTCAGTCTTTCACAAAGTTCTCTTCCGCGGTTATAAGCCTTGTCTTTATGCACAATAAGTGACAGAGCATCACATTTTTCTCCGTTCAAAAGCAAGTCAACTCTCACTAAATCCGCCGGTTTAAAGCCTGCCATTTCATAGTCAAAACTTGCATAGCCCTTTGTGCGTGATTTCAAACTGTCGAAAAAGTCATAAATAATCTCTCCGAGCGGAAGAGTGTATTTCAATTCTACACGTTTTTTGTCAAGATATTGCATGTCAGTGTAAATTCCGCGTTTGTCCTGGCAAAGTTCCATGATTGAACCGACATATTCTGGCGGTGTAAAGATATGAACATTGACAATCGGCTCTTCAATTCGCTCAATCTCCACCGTTGTCGGCAAATTTGATGGATTTGAAACTTCCACCATTGAACCATCAGTTTTGTAAACATGATAAGACACGCTTGGAGCGGTTGTGATTATGTCGAGATTAAATTCTCTCTCCAACCTTTCGGTGATGATTTCCAAATGCAAAAGCCCCAAAAAACCACATCTAAAACCATAGCCCAGCGCCCCTGAAACTTCTGGTGTGAAATGCAAACTTGCATCGTTGAGTTTTAATTTTTCAAGGCTGTCTTTGAGTTCGTTATATTTTGCTCCATCCACAGGAAAAATTCCGCAGTAAACCACCGGTTGCACTTCTTTATAGCCCGCAAGTGGCTTTTCAATTGGATTTTCAGCAGATGTGACCGTGTCACCAACCTTGACATCGGCAATAGTTTTAATTGATGCGGCAATATAACCAACATCCCCCGCAGACAGATTGTCAACAATCTTTGTTTGTGGAACAAAAACACCCACTTCTGTGACATCAAAAACCTTGCCAGTTTGCATCATCAAAATTTTATCCCCTGCCTTGACTGTTCCATCAAACACTCGCACAAGGCAAATTGCACCCTTGAAATTGTCATAGTGGCTGTCAAAAATGAGTGCTTTGAGCAGTTTTGTCTCATCTCCAACCGGTGCAGGAATTTTTGTTATGATTGCCTTCAAAACTTGGTCTATGTTTGTTCCATCCTTTGCTGAAACACAAGGACAATCTTCGGCATCAAGACCAACGGCATCCTCAATTTCCATTTTGACTTCATCAACTCGTGCAGATGGAAGGTCAATTTTGTTTATAACCGGCACAATTTCAAGATTGTTGTCAATGGCAAGATAGGCATTTGCCAATGTCTGTGCCTCCACACCTTGCGAAGCATCCACCAAAAGCAAAGCACCTTCACAGGCAGCGAG
Organism: uncultured Clostridia bacterium; assembly: GCA_944362545.1. Taxonomy (GTDB): domain Bacteria; phylum Bacillota; class Clostridia; order Christensenellales; family UBA1242; genus Caccovivens. The sequence goes on along the minus strand of CALVTJ010000003.1, from coordinate 71,898 downwards.
TGAGCGCGACACTTCATATGTGAAATCAACATGACCCGGTGTGTCAATCAAATTTAGGATATATTCCTTTCCTTCAAAGTCATAGACAAGCCTTGTTGGAGCAAGTTTGATTGTTATTCCTTTTTCTCTTTCAAGGTCCATGCTGTCCAAAATTTGGTCCTGCATATCGCGTTTGGAAACAGTGCCGGTCATTTCAATCAATCTGTCCGCCAAAGTGCTTTTGCCGTGGTCTATGTGTGCAATTATGCAAAAATTTCTTATTAAACTTAAATCTTTCAAGCAAATTCTCCTGTCAAATTTTCTTCTGAAAAGATTATACAATAAAACTGCAAATGTTTCCAAACAAAAAGTGTTTTCTTTCAAATTTTGCCAACATTTTTTGACAACCTTGCCACAATATTTTGCAATTTTGTCAAAATTTGTTATCATATAAGCAAAGGAGTTTTAACAATGGGAAAGTTATATTTTAAATATGGTGCAATGGGCTCTTCAAAATCGGCATCTGCTCTTATGTGCCGTTTCAACTATATGCAAAAGGGCATGAGCGTGCTTTTGATGAAGCCAAAAGTTGACACCCGCTACACGACCAGTGAAGTTGTGTCAAGAATTGGGCTGTCCGCTCCATGTTATGCCTTTGACAAGGATGAAAATTTGGCAAAATTTTATGAAAAAGAAAATGCCCTTTCAAAAATTGATGTGGTGATTGTGGATGAATGTCAATTTTGCACAAAAAAACAGATAGAACAACTCCGCTCACTGACCGACCGCATTCCTGTGCTGTGCTATGGACTTATGACAAACTTCAAAGGCGAACTTTTTGAAGGTAGCAAACGCCTGGTTGAAATTTGCGACAGTTTGAGTGAAATCAAAAGCATTTGTCAGTGTGGAAGAAAAGCCACCATGAATGGCAAGTTTGTCAACGGAATTTTGAGTACGGAAGGTGCAGAAATTGACATTGGTGCGGATGAAAAATACAAAGGCTTGTGCTACCCATGCTTCTTGAAAGAACAGCGCAAGGCAGAAATCTACAACAAAATCATCAAACATCTCAACATTCTCAAAAACAAAGAAGATGCTGGTGATTGGTCAACAGACTTGCCAATGGATAACATTGTGCTTCAAAAACCGTTTGTGGTCTATGATGAAGAAGTCAAAAATTTTGTTGAAGATTTCAAAGATGTAGATGTCAAATCTCCGCAAAAATTTATGCTGATAGATGACAACATCGATGCACTTCGCAAAATCACTGTCAAGGACAAAGATTTTGATTATATGATGGCACTCATTGCATATGTCTTGAAACTTGAAAAAGAAAAACCGGGACTTTTGAAAGCGCTCATTGAGGACAACACCCTGACAAAATGGCTTAGACAAATCAAAAGGTCGGTCGACCACGAAGATTTTTCTTAAAAAACAGAATGAATTTACAAAAAATATAAAATTTTTAAAAAAAACTATTGACTCTCCAGTCAACTGTAGTGATAAAGTGTGGCTGTAAAGGAGAAAAAGATGTTAAAAATCGGAGAATTTTCAAAAATCACAAATGTTCCTATCAAGACAATAAGATATTATGAAGACATCGGCTTGTTTACTCCCGCAGAAGTTGATTCTGTCACAGGATACAGACGCTTTGATGAAAATAATATCGAACAACTTTTGAAGATTGTCTATCTCAAAGAAAATGGTTTCAGGCTAGCGGAAATCAAAAATTTGAATGACAAAACTTTGATGAAAAAGATTCAGGAACTTAAAAAGAAAGCGAAAAATTTGAAAAAATCCATTTCTAATATCTCCAACCTTTACAAAAACGAAAAAGGAGAGTTTATTATGAAAAATTTTATCAATGACCAAAAATTGATTGGAAAATGGAAACTTAAAGGCATCGCCTATAAAAAAGATGATGTCATGAATGGCAATTTGGAACAGGACAAAAACTATTTGTTGAAAGAACTTGTTTTTCTGCCTAACGGAAAGGACTTTTGGGTTGTTTATTTTTGGACAAAGGGCTATATCTTTTTGAATGATGTTCCAATGAAATATGAATTTGTTGGCGATGACCTTGTCATTGCAATAGATTGGGACAAAGAAAACAAACCAGAATTTTACACTGTCTATGAAAATGTTGACCACAGACCCTACACACAAGAAGAGTTAATCAAAAAAGACAACACCGATTTGCCTTTTGTTGATGACAAAAAACTTAAGGGCATTTGGAATGTTTGCGGATTTGTCAAGGATATAAAAGATTTTAATAGCGAAGAAAACAAAGCCTCATATATGTATAAAACTTTGGTTATTTTGGACAATGGACAGAGTATCATGACCTTTTCTGATGGAACAAGCAAACAGAACTTTGTCACATGGACAAAGGACTATATCATCAACAAAGATTGGCAAGTGACTCAACACTACAAAATCAAGGATATCAACAGCGAAACCTATCTTTTCATGGAACATAAATCTGGCGATTACATCTATGGCAATTTGAAGCCAAAATTTTATGTCTTCAAAAAGCAAAAATAATCTGCCAAATGAGACAAAAAATATTGCAAAAAAGGATAATGTATCAAGCATTATCCTTTTTTCAATTCAAATTTTATCTAATTTTTTCCATGTATGAGCCATCTCTTGTGTCAACTCTGATGATGTCGCCAGTGTTTACAAAAAGTGGAACACGAATGACATAACCTGTGGAAAGTGTGGCTGGTTTGAGTGACTGTTTTGAAGTGTCGCCTTGAATGCCCGGTTCGGTGTCCACAACTTCAAGTTCAACAAAAGTTGGTGGATAAACTGCAAACGGAACACCTTTATACATATACATTGTGGTTGGCATGTTCTCTGTGACAAAGTTGAGTGCATCGGCAACAACATCCTTGTTTAATGGCATCTGTTCGTAGGTTTCATTGTCCATAAAGTAATAAAGATCGCCATCATGATAAAGATAGAGCATTTCTTTCTTTTCAATCACTGCATCTTGAAATTTGTCGGAAGGGTTGAATGTTGTCTCCTGAACCTGACCTGTCATGACATTTTTGATTTTTGCTCTAACAAATGGAGAGCCCTTTCCTGGTTTTACGTGCATAAATTCAACAACACTGTAAACATTTCCATCCATTTCAAAAGTTGTGCCTTTTCTAAAATCTCCTGCTGTGACCATATTTTAAATCTCCTAATAAATAATTTTCTTAACAGTTTTATTTTAACACATCATTGTGCTTTTGACAACTGTTTTCAACAATTTTTAGATAATTTCTTGCCCATACATTCTGTCAAACCTTTATTTTCCAAGACCTTCGCTCAAATAATCTTTTGTCTCCTTGTTTAATGGTGTGACAACACTTTCAATCTCTTTTTTCAATTCTTCAAGATTGACAGGAACAAGTTTGTCTTCTCTCATTGTCAGGACAGAGTCCGCCACAGCGTGACACAGCGCACACGCAAGACAGCGCGAAACAAAATCGCCCGCCTTTGAAGCATTTTTGTGAGCCGACCAATCCATGTTTCTTTTCATCTCGCAAATGGAGTGGTCATATGTGTCACTTTTGTGAAGATGAGTTGTGGCAAGATAGAGTCCATTTTTCTCTTTGAAAACAAAACATCTTTCTTTGTTCTCATAAATGTCGTAAACATCAAAATGTTCGTTTCCCTTCGGTTTAATTTTTTTCAATTTTTCAAGGTCCACGGGTGAGAAATCAACTTCACCCATCTTCTCAAGCAATTTGTTCCATGTCCAATAACCACTGACAAACAACATATCATCTTCCGGCGAAGTGACATCCAAAAATTTGAAACGCATTTTGTTGTCATCAACCATGCTGGCATAAGAAACCACAAAAATCTGTTCCAAAATCTGATTTGTTTCTTTTGTTGAATATCCCAAATTTTGCATTTTATCAGAGAGAAGTTTTTCCAAGCTTTCCGCCACCTTTGCACCAAAACAATGACACAAAATGTTAACTCTGCGCATATTCTTGCAAGCATCAACAAGTGGAAGTCTTTTTCCATCCTTTTCAATGAGTGGAACAAACCATTTTCCCATTGTTTGATTTAAAATTTCCAATCTCTTTGAATCATCTGCAATATTCTTTAAGGCATTATTGTAATTCACCGCAATCACATCAGCATCTTCGCAAAACACTCCAAGCAGACTCTTTGCAAGTTTGCAATATCCAAGTGCCTTTCTCCTGTCTTCTGTCCCATGCCCGCCAAAAGTAAAGACAACCGGTCTGTCAATTTTGAATGTTTCAACATCCACCGGGTCCCAATTGTCAGTAAAGGACAAATCCAATTTGCCAAATTCAATACCTTCGTTTTTCTCTCTCATAATTTTTAAAATCAAATGTTTCCTTTTGCTTGAAGATAATCTTTTTTCATTGCCACACTGTCCTCTGCCATTGTGCCGTTTGACTCGCTTATAACATGACAAGAGAGATTGTTTTTGACAAGGCACTCACAAAATGGTTCAAATTCTGGGCCATAAACTGTGTCGGCAAATGTCAAATGCCTTATCTCTCCCTTTGGTCCATATTCAATCTTCGAAAAGTGAACATGAGCATTTCTTGCTCGCTCATCGCCCAATTTTTCAAAAGCATAATCAAACACCCTTTGATAGTCTTCTTCCTTTTTCAAACTGCCCTGAGTCAGTGCATTGATATGTCCAAAGTCAAAGGTTGGCAAAAGTTTCTTTGATATGGTGCAAAGGTCAATAATTTCTTTCCAAGTGCCAATCTGCATGGTCTTGCCCATAGTTTCCGGACATATAAACATGTCATCATCAAGTTCTGCCTCAATTTCGGGCATAAATTCGTGAAAACGCGCTGTCATCAACTTCAAAGCATTTTCACGAGTTTCCTTTCCGCAAGAGCCCGAATGGAACACCATGCGCTTTGCTCCAAAGGCGTGCATAAATTTTATGCCGGTCTTTATGTAGCCAAGTGATTTTTGATACATCACATCATCAGGATTGGCAAAATTGATAAAATATGGTGCATGAAGAGACAACTCAATGCCATACTTTGCAAACTCCTTGCCAATCTGCTCGGCAAGTTCACTTTTCATGCGATATCCTTGTCCAAAACTGTATTCAAAAAGGTCAAGTCCACCACTGAAAAATTCATTACCCTGTGCTGTGAGCCACTGTGCTGTTTCCATTGTGGACTTGTGCCCCTGTTCATAAAATGACAGGCTGTTTCCCGCTGGTCCAAAAAGAACTCTTCCCATTTTTTCTCCTTATCACAATCTTAAAACAAGTTTCAAAATATTGTCAACCACTTCGCCGATGCCAACAAAAGTTTTTTGAGTTTTATCGAAAATTCTCACAAGACCATTCTCTTTGAAAAGTGACAACCTTTGACCATGAAAAAGTTTTTCAACATCTTCATGCAAAAGCAAAACTTTGGCAAAATCAAACAAATTTTCACATGACAGAACTTCAAAATTGCCATCTTTGATTTCTTCAAAGGTATAGGCATCTTTTAAGTCAAAATCTCCGCATTTTGTGCGTAGTATGCACTGCATACTACCATAGGTGGACAATTTTTCTGCCATATCACGACAGATTGAGCGGATATATGTTCCGCTTGAACAAGTGATTTGAAAGCGAAATTTGTTTTCGCCCTCCTGCGATATAAGTTTGAAGTCAAAAATCTCAACTTCCTTTGGTTTAAGTTCCAAAGCCTTACCTTTTCGTGCTTCTTTGTATGCAACTTTCCCGCCCACTTTTTTTGCAGAATATTGCGGTGGCATTTGATTGTATTTGCCAATCATCCCCTTTGCCACATCTTCCACCTGTTTTAGCGACAAATGACATTCTTTTTCTCTCAAAATCTGTCCCGACATGTCAAGTGTGTCCGTTTCAACACCAAAGACAAACACTGTTTCATATGTCTTTGTTTTATTTAAGAAAAAATCAAAAAGTTTGGTGGCATTGTTGACAGTCACCGGCAAAAGACCTTCACCCTCAAGGTCGAGTGTGCCAAGATGCCCTGCCTTTTTCGCTCCAAGTTTGAATTTGACAATGTTTACCACTTTGTTTGATGAAACACCTGCCGGCTTGTCAACCAGCACAATTCCGCTCTTTTCAAAAAGTGGTCTATTTGCCATTCAAAATCTCCTTTGCCCACTTTGGCAATATCTTTTGAAGTTTATTCCTAGAAATCTTCATCTCAAATGCAGAGGCGCAGACATGACCACCGCCACCCATTTTCTTGGCAAAGTTTACGGTGTTTATGCCATTTTTTGCACGCAAACTAAATTTGAAGAAGTCTTTTTGATATTCAATGCACATAAAGGACACTTCCACGCCCTTGACATTTACCAAATCGTTTGTAAAAACTTTTACGCTCTCTTGGTCAGCATTAAGTTTTTTTAAGTCATCCAAACCAAAAATAACATACAGAGCCCTGTCCTTTGCAGTAAAGACCATGTTATCAAGCAAAAATTTGTTTATGCGCAGTTGTTCAGGGGTTTTGTATCTGTAAAGATAGTTGTAAATAAATTGCACATTTGCCTTACTCTTGAAAAGAGTGAGGGCTGTCTCAAACACATGTGTTGTTAAATTGTTATGCAAAAATCTGTCAGTGTCACCCATAAGTCCGGTGTAAAGATATGTTGCGATCTGTGGTGTTATCTTCAAATTATTCTCCACGGCAAAACCGGTCAACACTTCGCAGGTCGCCGCATAGTCATCTTTTATCAAAGTGCTTTTTGTCGGCAAAACATCGCCATCCATAACTTTGTGGTGGTCAATGACAATGATGTTTTTGTGGTTTGAGAGTTCCACCGCAAACAAACTGTCAACTCGCGATAAAAGATGCAAGTCAAGAAGAATAACAAGGTCAAAATTTTCTGCTTTAAAGTCCGTTTTCAGTTCATTTAATGGAAAAAGAAAGTCAAGATAGCAATCCTTGTTTTTAATTGCAAAGATTTCTGCTTCCACACCGACTTGTCGGCACAACTCACGCATAGCAAACATCGCACCGTAAGCATCTGGATCGGGATTTATATGTCCAAAAATTGCCACTCTTTGTGCAAGTTTGATTTTCGCCAAAATTCTACTTGTTGTCATCCTCACTCTCCTTCGGAATGTTCAAGTTTCTCAAAATTTCTTCAACACGAATTGAATTGAGCGTGCTTTTGTCCACCACAAAATTGATTTTTGGTACCTGTGGCATGTCCACCATTTTGGCAAGTTCTCTTTTGATGTAGCCCTCACTCTTTTGCAAAACTTTGACCACATCCGCCATCTCCTCCGGCTTCACCACACTCACCTTCGCCTTGCAATACTTGAAATCAGGTGTGACATTGACCTCTGTTATGCTGACAATTTTGTCAAGTCTTGGGTCATTCATTTTGTCCTTTATGATTTGAATCAAACAACGCTGAATTTCGCTGTTTGCTCTTTCCATTCTGTTGCTCATCATTTTCTCCTTTAAACAAGAAAAAGGGCACAATAACCCTTAATCTTTTAATTTACTTTGACTTGTTCTTTAACATAACATTCCAAAACATCACCTTCTTGGAAGTCGATGTTATCTTTCAATTTGATACCGCACTCAAAGCCTTTGGCAACTTCACTCTTTTCATCCTTCACAATGCGCAAAGAATCAATCGTGCTCTGTCCAATAACTTCGTTTTTGCGTTTAACTTTGACAATACCATTGCGTTGAATTTTGCCATCAAGCACATAACTGCCTGCAACCTTCCCTGCTGAAGAGAGTTTAAACACCATACGCACTTCGGCACTGCCAATATATTTTTCTTCATACCTAATTGCCATCATTCCCTTTGAAAGTCTGGTGATTTGGTCGACAACTTCATAAATAATCTTTGACTCAATTACTTGCACCTTGGCACTTTCTGCCATTTGCATGATTTTGCTTGGAGTTTTAAGGTTGAATGCAATAATTGTTGCATTTGCAGTTTGAGCAAGCGCAACATCACTTTCTGTTATTGCACCTGCAGCACTATGCAAGCAAACAACACGCACTTCATCGTTTCGTATTGCTTCAAGTGATGCTTTCAACGCCTCAACAGAGCCCTGTGTGTCAGCCTTGATGATGATGTTAAGACTCTTCAAATTACCTTCATGCACTCTTGACATAAAGTCATCTGCAGTGACACCAGAAGTGTGCTTTGCACGCTCCTGTTTGATTTTGTCAATTCTCTCATGAATAACTTGTTTTGAAAGATTTTCATCCACCGCATAAACGGCATCGCCAGAATTTGGCACATCATTAAAGCCCATAACAGCGACAGGGGTTGATGGCCCTGCTTTTTTTATGGTTTTCCCGTTTTCATCAAACATTGCCTTGACCTTTCCAAATGTTATTCCAGACATGATGGAATCGCCAACATGCAAGGTTCCGTTTTGAACAAGCACTGTTGCCACAGGTCCACGGTTCTTGTCGAGTTCTGCTTCAATGACAGTTCCGCGAGCCATTTTGTTTGGATTTGCCTTCAAATCTTCCATTTCCGCAACAAGCAAAATGGTCTTTTTGAGTTCATCAAGCCCCATTCCTGTTTTTGCAGAAATTGGAACACAAATCGCATCTCCACCCCAATCTTCTGGCAAAACGCCATGTTCGGCAAGTTGTTGTTTAATCCTTTCTAGATTTGCTCCCGATTTGTCCATCTTGTTTACTGCCACAATCATCGGCACCTTTGCTGCTTTGATGTGGTCAATTGCCTCAATGGTCTGTGGCATAACACCATCATCGGCAGCAACAACCAAAATGGCAATATCTGTCACTTCTGCTCCTCTTGCACGCATTGCAGTGAATGCTGCATGCCCTGGAGTGTCGATGAAGGTGATTTTTTCACCATTAAATGAAATTTGATAAGCACCAATCTCTTGAGTGATTCCGCCCGCTTCACCGGCAACCACATGTGTCTTTCTAAATGCATCCAAAAGGGAAGTCTTGCCGTGGTCAACATGTCCCATAACTGTGACAACAGGTGGACGCTTTACCAAATCTTTGTCATTATCTTCATCCTTTGAAGCATCCAAAAGTTTTTCTTCATATGTCTTGTCAGGTTTCAATTCAAGTGTCACGCCAAGGTCGTTTGCAACAAGTTCGGCAGTGTCAAAATCTATGGTGCTGTTGATAGTTGCCATAACGCCCAAAAGCATGAGTTTTTTGACAATTTCAGCAACAGGTTTTCCAATCTTTTCACTCAATTCCTTTACCGTAAGTTCTCTTGAAGTCAAAACGGCATGAGTGATGGTTGGGGCAACAACCGTTGGAGTTTCTCTCTTCTTTTTGATAAGTTTTCTCGAACCCATAATCGTTTCTTCAAAACTATCATCCAAAATAAGTGCCCCTTGTTTTGCATAGTTTGCTCTCTGTCTTGCACTTATTCTCTTGCTCTCATCAATGTTTCTTCTTTGCTTGTTTTTGTTCCCAAAATTACGCTCTGGCTGTGCCAAAACCGCACTGCTTTCTGTTGGTGCAAAAGATTTGAAATTGTTTGCTCTGGTCGAAACAAAGGAGTTGTTTTTGTTTCTATTCTGTCCAAAATTTTGACCATTTCGGTTGGATTGTCCTCCAAATTGTCCATTTGGTCGATTTTGATTCCCAACAAAATTCTTCTGCCCAAATTTGCCCTGACCGCTTCGATTATTGAAGTTTGAATTATTTCTCTGCGGTCTGCCATTTTGTTGGTCAAACTTGCGGAAATTGTTGTTTTGGTTGTTTCCTTGTGAAAAGATTTTGTTCTCAGACTTTGGTTGGTCCTTCTTCTCTTCTCTCTTCACAACAACTTCTTCTACAACAGACTTTTTCTCTTCTTTCTGAACTTCTGCAAGTTTTTCCTTTTCAAGTTCCTGTGCCTTTCTTTCCGCTTCTTTTTGTTTTTCCAACATTTCTGTCTGAACTTTGTTTTTCTGTTCTGTCAAAATTTTTGCAAAAGCCTCAACATCGGTCTTTGCCTGCTTTATTGACAATAATAAATTCTGCAAAGAGCCATCTCTTTGTATGCTGTTTATTGTTTTGAGTGAATTTAATTGTTGTGATGCCAAATTGTTATTCTCCTTTTTTCAAACTTTCAATAATTTTGTCGCTTATGGCTTTGTTTTTGATGCCAACTGCTTTGCAATTTTTGATAGAAACAAGTTTTTCTAAATCTTCCACCTGCAAAAGTGGAATATTGTTCTTTTTTGCAAGAAAGTGCATTTCTCTAGAAAGCGAGTTTCCAGCGTTTTTGTCCATCAGGACAAGATAAAGTTTTTTCTTGTAATCAGTCAAATTGTCCTGCCCAATAATGACATAACCCGCCTTTCTTGCTATTGACAAAAGTCCGTTAACATTGTTCAATTTCTTCTCCAATCATTTCATAAACGCTTTGAGGAACATCGCACTTAAAGGCGCGGTTGAGGGCTTTTTGTTTGCAAAGTTTTTGATAACATTCCTTTGATTTGCAAACATATGCACCTCTGCCGTTTGCCTTGCCCGTTTTGTCAACAAAGATTTCTCCATCTTTGTTTTTAACAATTCTAAGCAAAGTCTTTTTATCACTCTGCCCACGGCAAACAATGCACATTCTTATCTTTTCTTTTGGTTTATTTTGCATAAACAAACCTCACTTTATTTTTTTTCGTCTTCTGTTGTTTCGGAACTGCCGTTTGTTTCATCTGTCTCATCTTCAAGTGGTTCAAGTTCTTCCAAATCTCCGATATCAAATGATGTGTCATCAGGAAGTTCTGTAAGTTCATAATCCACATCGGTGTTGTCAACTTCAGTCTTTGGTTTGATATAACTTTCAGGTTTAACATCAATCTTCCAGCCTGTCAATTTTGCTGCGAGTCTAACATTCTGTCCACCTTTGCCGATTGCAAGTGACAATTTGTCATCAGGAACAATCACTTGTGACATATTCAAACTGTCATTTGTTTCAACTGACAAAACTTTCGCTGGACTCAATGCTCTTGCAATATATTCAAGCGGGTCATCAGAGTATTCCACAAGGTCAATCTTTTCGCCGTTAAGTTCGTTTATAATAGTGTTGATTCTTGTGCCACGATTTCCAACGCACGCACCAATTGCATCCACATTTGGTCTGTCAGAAAAGACAGCAACTTTTGCTCTCTTGCCAGGATCACGAGCAATGTTTTTGATCTTTACTTCTCCGCTTGCCACTTCAGGAATTTCAAGTTCAAAAAGTTTTCTCACAAAACCAATGTTGCTTCTTGAAACCTGAATTTGAGGTCCATGATAAGAATCTCTAATCTTTTTTACATAAACCTTTACTCTATCCCCAACATGAAAGTTGTCGCCAGGGATTTGGTCACTTGGCATCATCACCCCTTCGGTGTTTGTGTTTGGAATTTGAACATAAATAATTCCACCATCAATACGCTTTACAACCGTTGTCAAAAGTTCATCTTCTTTTTCAGAAAGTTCACTGAGAGCATTCTGTTTTTCAATTTCCTTCAACTTTTGCATAACGACCTGCTTTGCAGTTTGAGCAGCAATTCTTCCAAAGTCCTTTGTTGATTCTTCAACAGCCACAATATCGCCAATTTTGTAGGATTTTTTTATTTCCTTTGCATCTTGCAAAGAGATTTGCTTGTCATTGTCTTCAACCTCATCCACAACCGTTTTGTAAGAGAAAATTCTTATTGTATTTCTTTCTGGATAAAGTTTTACCATTGCCGACTTTGCCTCTCCATACATTTTTTTGTAAGCGGAAGTCAAAGCAGTTTCAAGTGTTTGAATAAACACCTCTTTGTTGATTTTTCTTTCAGTTTCAAGGTCATCAAGTGCCTTAAAGAAATCTTTGTTTACCATTTTTTACTCCTTAAAATTTAATCACAAGTTTGATTGAAGCAATTTTTTCTCGGTCTAAAACAACTTCACTTTTGTCAGTTTTCAGCGTTATGCTTTTTTCATCAAATTTTTCAAGCACACCAGTGAAAACCTTTTTGCCATCAAGTTTGGCAAAGAGCGTGACATCCACCTCTTCTTTTAAATGTCTTCTTAAATCACGGTCGGTTTTGAGCGGTCTGTCAAGTCCAGGAGAACTTACCACCAATGTGTAAGGCTTGTCATCGGTTGGATTGAGTTCATCAAGAAGCGGGTCGAGTGTTTTGTTTACCACTTCGCAATCATCCACACCAACTCCACCATCTTTGTCAATTGTGAAGATAAGTGACATTCCGCCATTTTCTTTCACATAGTTGACATCGACAAGGTCATAACCCATCTGCTCAATGACAGGTCTCAGTTTTTCTTCGCAAATTTGCTTTACTTTTGCCATTTAAACCTCCAAAAAATGCCTACTTAACACAAAGAGTGAGCAAAAGATTTGCCCACTCCTTGTCAAGATATAATTATTATAGCCTATAGAACCGGAAAAATCAACACTTTTTCACACTTTTTTACGCCGAAATCTCTATTTTTTAAGATTTTTGAGAAAATTTTTTTGTTTTCAATGTCAAAATTTGAACAATAAGCAGAAAATTTTTCAAAAATTGGTTTTATTTTTTAACTTCATTGAGTTTTAAAAGCACCTGAGCGGTCGCATAGGCATCATTCCATGCTCTGTGCGCTCCTTCCAAGGAAATGCCTAAATATTTTGCCACCGAGCCCAATTTGTAATTTGTCACATGAAGTCTTGACACCAATGCTTCATTGTAAGTGTCAATCACATCATTGTCAAATTCGAGCCCAATGTTATCACCTTCTCGCTTCAAAAAGAGCATATCAAATCTGATGATGTTATAACCGCTAAGCACACAACCGCGCGTGAAGTTATAAAAATCGCGAATGACAAGGTCAGCCGGCGGAGCATCTTCCACCATGTCTTGAGTGATGCCGGTAAGTTCCGTTATGTCGCGCGGAAGTTTGATTGTCGGTCTTACAAACGAAGAAAACTTTTCCACAATGTTTCCACTTACCACCTTGACCGCACCAATTTCAATGATTTGGTCGGTTTCCGGCGAAAGACCTGTCGTTTCAAAGTCAAATACAACAATAGGTTTGCTCATAATCTTTTGGCTGTATCTCACATGTTGACCAAACATGTTGTCCTGTTCGAGTGCAGTGAGTTTTTCCACCTTAACCACAGGCTCGGCAGTTTGTATATTTGTTTTGGTTTCTTCTTCCTGTTCTACCTGATTTGCAAGTGCAATCTTTTGCACAATCATGCTTAGTTTCCCCAAATTGTTGAGTTTAACATCCCCTTGAAGCAAAATATACATATATTCTTCAAGTGCATCCATAACCGCAACATTTGACTTTGAACTGAAATAAACGCAATCCATTTTACCTTTTCCATCGGCAATTTGCATAGTAAAATAAGTCCTTGGTTGACCGGCTTTCTTGCCCTTTTTCATGACAAATTCACGGCGTTCTATCTTTTTGATAAATCCAGCAATAATGACCGACTTTTTCGGAGATTTGACAAAATTTATGTATTCCGGACTTGGAATAATATCCTTGCCAACTACATTTTTGACAATCTCTACCTTATATCTTTTTGGAACATTATATCTTGCTTTTATCTCCACATTTTCAATGTCAACATCATCGACAAATTCAGCATTTTCTTTTACTGTCACCAAAAAATCGACAAGAAAGTTGTCTTTCAAATGTTTTGCAAGTTCGTTTACAATTTTGTGTTCTTCAAAATATTTGTTCAGTCTTGTGCTAACTTCAATTTCTACCACAACATCTATCTCTGTGATTTTGACCGAAATGTCACGGTCAGCAAGATAGGTATTTACAAGTTTATATCTGTTCTCAAAAAATTCATGAATTGTTTTTCTTATCAATTTTTCTTCAACAAAAGCACGCATAAACTTGACTTTCAGTGTCAATTTTTCAAGTTTCAAATTTTCTTTCAACCATAAAATAATTTCATTTTTCTCTTCGGTCGAAAGTTCTTTCAGCGTTGAAGGATACAAAAAAGTCACAATGCAAACTCCGTTTTTTTTGTTTGCTTCCACTTCTTTGAGTTCCAAAAACTGATATTTGTCGCCAAACCTGGCAGAAAATTCTTCTCCGAAATTCATGCTATAATTCTAAAATATCCCTAAAGTTTTGTCAAGAAAAAAGTCCGCAAATGCAGACTTTACAAAACAAAATGCAAAATGTCAACAATGATGACAAATGCAAACAAAACGCAAATGCCGACAGTGTGAATCATGTTTTCCACCTTTCTGTTGATTGGCTTGCCCCTTATCCATTCAATCAATGTAAACAACACATGAGAGCCATCAAGTGCCGGAAATGGCAGAATGTTGAACACCGCCAAGTTTGCCGCAATAGCAGGAATCAACACCAAAAGCGTTGACAAACTCTCTGAAGCATATGTCGCAATGGCGGAAATTGTGGCAATCGTTCCGCCCATTTGTGAAATTGGAAGTTGAAAGGTGATGAGCATCCACAAACTCTTCAAAACCACCCACGCAAAACCAAATGCCATTTCAAATGAGCGACAAAAACCCGACCACGCATCATAGACATAGGCAACAGTGCAAGGCTCTTCCCCTTCAGCAGATTCCAAACCAATCATGCAATTTATATATTCCGTTCCATCATCGTTGCTCTGCACAACAGGATAGACCACAATTGTCAAATTGACCGTTTCCCCATCACGCTTGACTGACATGTCAAAGGTATATTTGTCTTGTGTGTCCACCCCGTTTTCTTCATAATAGTCTTGCGCCAAAACCTTCTGTTCATTTACAAGCGGAACAAAATTTTCACCAAAAGCAAAATCAATTTTTTGTCCATCAATGGCAACAATCACATCGCCTACTTCATATGGATTGAGATAGTTTGTGGTATCAAATCTGGCAATCTGTGGAACATCATAGCCTATCGTGCACAAAAGCACCCACGAAAAAATGATGGCAGTGATAAAATTTGCTGTCACACCGGCAAAAAACACCAAAATGCGCTTCCAAGGTTTTTGATTATTGAAAGCAGTCGGCGATGTTGACTCGCCATCTTCTTCGCCATCAAAAGCACAATAACCGCCCAATGGAAAAATACGAAGAGAAAATTTTTCTCCCGTTTTTTTGTTTGTCTTAGAGAAGATAGGAAAACCAAAACCAATGGAAAATTCGGTTATCTTAAACTTCAAAATTTTGCCGACAACATAATGCCCAAACTCATGAATGAGCACCATAAGAAGCAGAATGGCAATGGCAAGCAAAATATACCAAAATATCATAATGATGTTCCTTAAAATTCAGTGTTGGTCATTTGTTAAATGGCAAAAATCCAAAGAGCAATCAAAATAAATGGCGCCATGAAAATGTAAGAGTCAATTCTGTCCATTATTCCACCTTGTCCAGGCAAAATTTTTCCGCTGTCCTTAACACCTGCCCGCCTTTTGATAACAGATTCCAAAAGGTCGCCACACTGTGCGACAACACTTCCAAGAAGCACCACAAGAAGATAAGCCCAAATTGGAAAGACCTGCATGAAAGGTTCAAAAGATTCCACGCATCCAAACAAAAGATAAACACAAGCACCAAACAACACTGTCCAAAGCACGCCACCAACAGCGCCGGAAATTGTCTTTGCAGGGCTGATTTTTGGGCATAACTTTTTGCCACCAATAAGCGACCCTGTCAACATGGCAAACGTGTCAGTAAACATTGGAATTATAATTGCAGTCACAAGTGCAAAAACCGAAACCACAACCGGCACACTATCATGGACAGCACTCAATTTTGAAAGTGGCATTTCTGCAAAATGGTTCAAGAAAATGAAGAATAAAAACAAAAATGCTGGATAAACAAATGTGATAAGAGTGTTCAGCGCCTTTTTAAAGGAAAATTTTGTCACAGACATATTTGAAACACCTCTGACAGTCATTTCATTTAGCACTTTCTTTTTTCGGCAAAGTCCAAAGAGAAAAGCCAAAAGTGAAACAACAAGCATAAGTCCAACATCAATCAAGAGTGTGTAAAGCACCCAAAAAAAGTTTTCGGTCACACCGGCATAATACACTCCCACCAAGTTTGATGCCAACAAAAGTGCTGGAAAGAAAATAGCCAAAAATTGATAGTTAAACATTCCAATTTTGCTCAACAGTTTTGACATTTCATAGCAAGCAATGCAAGCCAAGATTGCAAAAAACGCATCAAAGAAGTAGTCACTTACATAAATTTTCAACACAAACAACAGTGCCAAAACAATGACTATTGCAATCGAAGTAAAAATCCTTTTTTTCATTATTGTCCTCCAAATCTTCTGTTTCGTTTTGAATATTCTTCAAGTGCTTTTTGCAATTCTTTTTTATCAAAATCCGGCCAACAAGTTTTGGTAAAATAAAGTTCGCTGTAAGCCATTTGAAATAACATAAAATTCGACACTCTCATTTCGCCACTCGTGCGCACAAGAAGGTCCACATCCGGCGATGGTGCTGAATAGAGATTTTCTTTTATTTTCTCCACAGTCACCTGCTTTTCGCCATTTGCAATCAATGTGTTGACAGCATGAACGATATCATCTCTTCCGCCGTAATTGACTGCCAAATTGACCACAAGACCGGTGTTATTTTTGGTCTTTTCCATTGCTTCAATCAGGATGTTTTTGAGTTTACCAGGAAAAACCGAAATATCTCCCATCGCGACAAACTTAATGTTCTTTTGATAGAAATTGTCCTTGTTTTCTTCCACCAAATTGTATGCCACATCAAAGATATAATCAATTTCTTTTTGCTCTCTCTTCCAATTTTCAGTCGAAAAGGCAAAAAAAGAAGCATATTTGATTCCATCAATTTCACAAAGAGTGTTGATGATGTTTTTGAGCGCAATGCCACCTTGCTTGTGTCCAATCATCTTGTTAAGTCCACGCCTTGTCGCCCAGCGTCGGTTGCCATCCATGATGAAGGCAATGTGCACAGGCACTTTTTGAATTGTCTTTTTTTTCTTAAACATATTTACCCAAAAATTTCGTGTCGGTCTTTTGTTAAACTGTCATGATTTCAGTTTCTTTCTTGTCAGCAAGGTCATCTGCCATGCCGGTATATTTGTCAATGAGTTTTTGAACTTCCTTCTCACTTGTGGCAAATTCATCTTCTGAAAGTTCTCCATCTTTTTTCATGTCTTTGAGCATATCCATTGACTCACGACGAACGTTTCTCATGGCAATTTTTGTCTCTTCACAGATTTTTCTGACTTCTTTGACAATTTCTTTTCTTCTCTCTTCAGTGAGTTGTGGGAAAACAAGCCTGATTGTCCTGCCATCATCAGTTGGAGTGATACCAATGTCAGATTGTGAAATTGCCTTTTCAACATTCTTAATTTGTGACACATCCCAAACACTGATGTTCAAAATTCTTGCTTCAGACACTGTGATAGTTGCCATTTGAACAATTGGTGTTGGAACACCATAATATTCCACCATCACTCTGTCCAAAATGTGTGGATTGGCTCTGCCCGCCCTAATAACAAGATATTCGTTTTGTTGGTGCAAATATGCTTTTTCCAAATCTGCCTTGCAGTTTGAAAAAATTTCATCAACCATTTCGTTCATAAAATCTCCTTTTGTTTAATAAGGTTAAAACACCTAAACTAACCTTATTATATAGTAAAAGATGTGCATTTGGCAAACATTTTTGCACAGAGAAACTCAAAATATGAAAAATACAACTTTTGGCAATAATTAGTCATCAAATATTTTTCAAAATTTTATTTAATCCAATCAAAATACCAAGTTTCCCATATTCATAAGTCACTCCACCCTGCATATAAACAGAGAATGGTTCCATCAAAGGTCCATCACAAGAAAGTTCTATGGTTGAGCCAGAAGTAAAGCTTCCACTTGCCATCACTTCTTCGTGTGGATAGCCCGGAGTGGAATATGGAAT
The DNA here is from genome assembly GCA_944362545.1 of uncultured Clostridia bacterium. GTDB lineage: Bacteria > Bacillota > Clostridia > Christensenellales > UBA1242 > Caccovivens. Next base: position 54,072 of record CALVTJ010000003.1, on the reverse strand, counting down.
TGGTTTAACAAAACTGTCAACCGCAGTTCCTTCCTGAATACCTTGACAAAAAGACACTAAATTTTTTGCGCTGCCAAGTTTAACTGTTTGCACAATATCCGAACGTTTTTCATCAAAATGAGGGTCAACATCAAAACCAAGCTTTTCCAACATTCTACTTGCAAAGGTCATTGATTTCAAACTTGATGCAACAACACTAGGTGCTCTGTAAAGCCCTCTAAACATGTCTATGAGTTGATTTAAGTTTGCTCCGATATCTTTGCCAATGCAAGGAGCAGAATAGTTTTCAGAAACTTCCCAAACCAAATCTTTTCTGCCTACAATATAACCTCCAGTTTTTGTAATTCCACCAGAAAGATTTTTTAGCAAAGAAGCGACAACAATATCAGCACCCGCTTCAATAGGTTCCCTATCTTCAACAAAATCCCCATAACAATTATCAACCATTATGATGACATCTTTATCAACTTCTTTGATTGCTTTGCACACCTTTTCAATTTTGTCTATTGTCAAACTTTTTCTGTTAGAGTATCCCCTTGACCTTTGAATTTCTACCAATCGAACTTTACTTTGCTTCAAGCGTTTTGTGATAGCTGGAATGTCAAAATCATTGTCTACTAAATCAATTTGTTCAAATTTAACACCATGTTTTAATAATGAGTTGTTGCTATTGCCTTCAATCCCAATAATACTACACATAGAGTCATAAGGTTCTCCGGTAATGGAAATCATTGTATCCCCATATTTCAAAAGCCCAAAAAATGTCAAAGCAATGGCGTGAGTGCCTGACATTATTTGAGGTCTTACCAAGGCATCCTCTGCTTTAAAAATTTGTGAATAGACCCTTTCGAGTTTGTCCCTGCCAGAATCTGTGTAGCCGTAGCCTGTCACTTCAGCAAAATCAATAGCAGAGAGTTTGTTGTCTTGAAATGCTTTCAAAACTTTTGCACTACACAAAAGTGCATTTTCATCATATTTTTCAAAGATTGGCTGTAATTCTTTTTCTACTTCCTTTGACAAAGCGATCAATTTGTCATCTATTTCGTAGCCGTAATAATTCATTTTTATCTCCTTTAATCGTATAACCTTAAAAATCATACATCATTTAAGTATTTTTTGCAAATTCTTTTTAAGAGTTGACAAAAAATTATTTTTTCCATATAATAGTTGCATTAATCATGAATTTTCAATTAAAAAATTTCAAACGTAATATTTTATTTTCTCCATAACTATCCTTTTATTTTGACTATGGTGTATTTTTTATATTGTAAAAACATGTCCATCAACAAGTGGACAAAAATATTTTATGTAAAATGAAAGGAATGAAAATTATGGAACAAACACAAAAGAAACCAAACGCTTTGGTTAGACTTTGGAATTATTTTACCACTTATGAAAAAATTTGGCTTTTCACACTCTCTGTTGCGGGCATTTTGGTCGCTATATTTTTCCCAGAGGAACAGGGCTGGGTACAAATATTTGCAACTATTGTTGTTATTGGTGGATGCACTTGCGAACTTCTCGTTTCAAAACAATCAAAATGGTGCTTTGTTGTCTCCTGCTTTTTTTACGACATACCACAAGTCGTAGTATATATTGCAAATGGATTTTATGTTTCAGCTCTTTTTGAAGTTATCTTTTGGATACCTATTTTGTGGGTTAGTTTCTATCAATGGAGTAAGCAAGAAGACAATGATGACCATACTCTTACACAAGTAAAGAAAATAAATTGGAAAAGAGACCTTATAATGTTTATCATTGTTTTGGCAATCTCACTTAGTGCCGGGGCAATTTTCACTTGGGTCGGAGGAGTTTTTGAAGGAATATCAGATTATTGGTATATTGATGCTCTTGCAAACACATTCTCTTGCTTAAATGGTTTATTTTTGTTGCTACGCTATGAAGAGCAATGGTTGCCATGGTATGGAGTCTGCATTTGTGAAAGCATAATGTGGATTTTGAGTCAACAATGGGTAATGTTGATTTTGCAAATTGGATATATCACAAACACAACCTATGGTTTAATAAAATGGGATAAATATATCAAAAAACACTCAAACAAAGAAGAAAACGACAAGACATCAACCGAAGAACAAAATGGTTTAGAAGAAAAGCAACTGCAAACAAAAGCGAAAGAAATATTCAATAAAAATGACAGCAGCAAAGCGACAAATGAAAACTTGCAAAATTCAGAAAATTGGGAAAAGACTGAAAAAAAATCCAAAAAAGAATAGTGAACAACATTTTATATTGTTTAAGTAATTTTTCAAAATAACATAAAAAAATAGTGATGAAATCAAATTCTCACTATTTTTTTATCCAAAAAGCTATGAACTTTAAATATGTTTTTTAATTATTTTTCATACACAAATTCGTTCATGCTCTCACCAAAATCCAACTTATTGACTACTTCATCAAGATCTTTCAAAGATTTACGAAGTCCACCAACATTTTTGATAATGAGTTTTTCGCCAAAAAGTTGTTGTTGTCTTGGCTTTTCAGTATCAAAAGAATTTTTCACGCTCTCGCTAAACTTGTCTATAATTTCACTCTTAAACAAATCTGTCAACGCTTCTTTGTCATCAAACTTTTCACTCAAATAATTCATTGTTCTTTCAAACAATACATCCACATTTGAATATTTTTTACCGAGTTTTGTTTTCTTTTCCTCATAAATATTTCTAAAATCATTGAGCAAATCTTCAATTTGTTGACTCTTTTTTCTCTCCATATTTGACATAAAAGCATCTCTTTGTATATCCTTGTCGAACAACTGTGCCAACCTAAATCTCTCATCATTGAGCACACTAATGTTTTCAGCAAGTTTCAAAATTTTCGTTTTTTTATCTTTCAGTAAAATTTCATCATTTTTCAAGATTTTAGGAAGTTGTGTAATGGTCTGCCCCATTTGTCTTATTTTGCCACGAAGTTCTTTTTCTCCAAGCGAATTGCGAAGTTCCTTCTCTTTAATGAGTTTTTCAGCCAAAATTTCTTTTTCATAACTTCCATCAAAGAAGATTTCTACAAATTCATGTAAACATTCTTTGTCATTCATGTTTTCCACATCAACATCTTTGATAACAGCATTGTTGAGCAGTTTGTCGATGACCTTCTTTTCAGAAAAATCAACATCGCTTGCAAACAAAGTCTTGCCAAGTTCAAAAAATTTGTCGAAATATTTTTCCCCTGGATTTTCATCATTCAGAACTTTTATCGCATCAAGGAGCATTCCAAGTTTTGCACTGTCCATGCCAATGATGTATGGATTTTTTTCAAGATACTCTCCAATTTCACTCGTTTCTTTGTGGCTTTTATGCTTTAAGAGCGAAATGTTTTTTATGGCATTTTTGGTTATTTTTTCATAAGGAACTGCATTGATAATCGCAAGATTTATTGGGTCGTGAAAATATTGATTAAATTGTTCTGCAAAATCTTTTGATGTGGCAGAGCAAACAACTTCTTTGAGATATTTTTCTTTTTTAAACATTGTGATTGGATTTATGGTAAGTAGTGTTGAGTTGTTTTTGAGCCATTTACGCATGGAAATAACTTCATATTCAAGCAAAGTCATATTTGGATTTTCATTTTCAATCTCGGCAAATTCGTTTTTGAGTTTTGGAAACATCTTCTTTTGCAAATAATCAAATGAATCCTGAATCCTATCTGTTGAGATGACAAAAAGAGATGGATTGATTTTCAAAATTTCGGCAACTTCTTTGTCTCTCAAAACATAATAACCACCTTGTTGTCCAAAAATCATAAGTGCACTAAGCTTGTTGTAAACGTGAGGAAATTTGTAAGCGTATCCTTTCGCAATCAAAGTGGAACACTTTTCAAAAATACCAACCGCCTCATCCTGTGTCAGTCCAAGAGTTGAAACAAGACTGTCATAAAGTTTGTCAAAATCGCGCCTTGTATCATAATATTTTGTGCCGGTGTCGCTATCTCGCACCAAATTTCCATCAGTTAACACCGAACAATATAAAACTTTATAAGGATTCACACCATGACTGTCAATTTGATAGAATAATCTTAAAAGTCTTTCGTGCATATTCACAGGTGAATCCGAAAATTGTGAATAGTCAAGTTTTGAAAGAAAGACCTTTCCTACCTTTCTTTTCAACTTTTCATCAACTTTATCTACATAATTTTTAAGATAAGGCATGATAGCATCGAGCATGTAAACCAAGCGAACCCTGTCATCTCTGCTATGGATTTTTTTTGCAATCAACGATGAGAGTTCCTCTTGTGACATTGCAAAACATTTTTCCATGTTATTGAAAAGTTCTTCTTTATTCATCCAATTCCCCCTACATTGCCATTATAAATCACACCACACCTTTTGTCAATAATCAACTTTTTAAATTTCGACAAAAAAACAAGCACCAGCGTCACAAACGGCGTTCGTGCTTGTTTTTGTCCTTCGGTCAAAAAGCATCGCTTTTTCACTTGTTTGTTCCTTATCCCAAAAATGACAAGCATTTTCGGGAACCCTATTTTAAACCGAGCCTAAGCGCAGTTTTTTATTATAATCTAACATTATACATAAATAACTTACGGTTTTTCAATATATACTATAAACCAAGAAGCCTAAGTCACCGCAAATCGCCAACGAAGTGCGATTTCGCTTGGCGGTGAAACAGAAAAAACAAGCGCCAGCGTCACAAACGGCGTTCGTGCTTGTTTTTGTCCTTCGGTCAAAAAGCATCGCTTTTTCACTTGTTTGTTCCTTATCCCAAAAATGACAAGCATTTTCGGGAACCCTATTTTAAACCGAGCCTAAGCGCAGTTTTTTCTATTTGTTGTTCATCTGTTTCGCAACTTCTTCAGCAAGATTGTCGTGTCTTTTTTCCAAGCCCTCACCAAGTTCATAACGAACAAATCTGCGGATAGACAATTTCTCTCCAATCTTCAAAGTTGCTTCTGTCAAAAGGTCCTTAACTGTAAGGTCAGGATTTTTAACAAATGGTTGATTCAAAAGACAAACATCTTCATAAAATTTCTTAACTCTTCCTTCAACCATCTTTTCAATAATTTTTTCTGGTTTTCCTTCATTGAGGGCTTGTGCTCTCAAAATTTCCTTTTCCTTTTCAAGTTCTGCTGGGTCAACATCTACTTCAGAAACATATTTTGGGTTTGCAGCAGCGATGTGCATTGCAATGTCCTTTACCAAGTTTTGGAAGTCAGCGCTTTTTGCAACAAAATCTGTTTCGCAGTTTACTTCCACCAAAACACCAATTTTTCCGCCCATATGAATGTAAGAAGCAACCAAACCTTCAGAAGCGATTCTTCCTTGTTTTTTATCAACTGCCTTGAGTCCTCTTTCTCTCAAAAGAACAATAGCCTTTTCAAAATCACCATTGGCATCATTGAGTGCCTTTTTGCATTCCATCATGCCAACACCTGTTTGTGCTCTCAAACGAGCAACATCTTGTGCAGTAAAACTCATAATAATTCTCCTTTAAACAATCAAATTTTTCAAATTATTCAGAAACTTTTTCAGCAGGTTTTTCTTCAGTTTTTGTCTCTTCAGTCTTCTCTGCTTTTGTCTCTGTCTTTTCCTTCTTTACAGGAGCCTTTTTCTTTTTCTTTGCAGGTTTCTTTGTTTCTTCTCCTGCTTCTGCATCAGCAACGCTTGGTTTTGCCTGTTCAAGTTCTTTTTCAATGTCTACAGACTCTTCTGTTGATTCTTCTTCATCCTTTTTCATTGAAACGCCTTCTCTTGCTTCAATAACAGCATCAGCGATGGCACTTGCAATAAGTTTTACAGAACGAATGGCATCATCATTTCCTGGAATGACAACATCTACGCCCGATGGGTCGCAATTTGTGTCAACAAGACTTACAACAGGAATTCTCAAAATGTTTGCTTCGTGAACGCAAATCTTTTCATTTGTTGGATCAACGACAAACACAACACCTGGAAGTTCTCTCATGTCCTTGATTCCACCAAGGTTTTTTTCAAGTTTGTCTCTTTCTTGTTTAAGAAGAGTCACTTCCTTCTTTGGCAAAAGATCAAATTCACCAACTTTTTCCATTTGATTAAGTTTGTTGAGTCTATCAATTCTGTTTCGAATTGTCTTGAAGTTTGTCAAAGTTCCGCCAAGCCAACGAGTGTTTACATAAAACATTCCGCATCTATCGGCTTCTTCCTTGATTGCTTCTTGCGCCTGTTTCTTTGTGCCTACAAACAAAACGCTCTTTCCGCTTGCAACAATATCACGAACAAATGTGTAAGCCTTGTCGATTTGTTGTGATGTAATTTCCAAATTGATGATGTGAATATCATTTCTAGCGGTAAAAATGTATGGCTTCATCTTTGGATTCCACTTTCTGGACTGGTGACCGAAATGAACACCTGCCTCCAAAAGTTGTTTCATTGAAATAACTGACATAATATTTTCCCTCCTTGTTTTTGTGTCTTCCCCAAAGTTTTAACTCTCAAAATCCACCCAAGAATGTCATTCTTTTGCAGGCAAACAAATTCAAGTGACTTTCAAAATTTCGAATGTTTGCGAGCGTTTAGGCAACAGATTTTGAAATGCTCTTTGAGTGTTAATTGTCCAATGACCTTGCAAGTATATCACAAAAAAAAATAAATTGCAAGCATTTTGACTTGACTTTGCAAAATATTTTTTCTCACTTTAATGGTTTATTTATGATAAGTCTTGCCGTTTAAAATGGTGAAGGCACGATAGAGTTGTTCCAAAAACATAATGCGAAAGAGATTGTGTGGAAAGGTCATTTTTGAAAATGAAATTCGCCCTTGGCATTTTTCTCTAACTTCATCACTTACACCAAAAGAACCACCCACCACAAAAGTTATGCATGAAGTGTTTTGTGAAAGTTTTTCAAGGTCTTTTGCAAACTGCACACTGTCCACTTCTTTGCCATTTATGTCACACAAAATGCAGTATCCTTTGAGTTTTCGCAAGATATCCTGACCTTCCCTTGACAAAATAGCATCCACACTTTCGAGTTTGTTTTGTTCCTTAATCTCGATAATGTTAAGTTTGCAAAAGGCCGAAAGGCGTTTGAGATATTCTTGCTCTTCATCTTTTGAAAACTTTTCTTTGAGATTTCCAACGCAAACCAGATTGATTGTTATCATAAAAGCCCCCAAATAAAAGTCATGACAGTCACAATCACCCCAAGCGCAATTGCACCCCAAAGAAAGATTTTGGATAGCAGTGGAACCTTGATTTTCTTTTGTATCTGTTCAAGTTCAGCAAGGAAGGCACTTGTGTTGTTTCCGATATAGCCAAGAAACTCGTTTAAATTGACATAAACCACTCGTTTTTCACTGCCTTTTGATTGAGTTGAGGACTGTTTGATATTTTCAATTTCATCAAAATAACTCTTTCTCAAAAAGAAGGATGCATACTTCTTTTTCTGTGCGATAAATTCGGTGACAAACGAATCTTTAATCAAAAATTTTGTCGCTTCAATGGCAAGCATAACAAGCAGGATAAGAAGAAGCACAAACATGACAAAACCCAGCACCGCATTGCGTGTCAAAAACTCGCTGATATAACCAAAAAGATTTCCAACCGCCCAACCTTTTGCCCGTGCAAAAGACAGAAACACACTCAAGGCATTGTTCATAAAGTGAATGATCATGCTTGGATAAATGGAATTTGTTGACCAGCACAAATAGCCCAAAAACAAACCAATGATTGTGGCATAGAAAAATTGTTCAATGTTTAGATGTAAAAGTCCAAACAAAACGCCGGAAATGAGAATGCTCTTTTTCACTCCAAAGCAGGAATTTCCACTCATAAGCATTCCGCGATGCAAAAATTCTTCACAAATTGCCGGTAAAATTGCAGTGCAAAGAAGGTTTAACACCAGCACCCACCACTCCGCTGGCAAACTTGATGAGGAAACCGCTGGTTTATAGCCAAAAAGTTGGATGATAGAATTGAAAAAATTTGAAACATAGACATTCAAAAAGAAGACAATCGCACCAAGCCCAACAGCAACCAACACCGCTTTAAGAGAGATTTTGTTAAACCGAAAATTTTCAAAAACATCATGCGTTTTTGCACGCATGGAAAACTTAAAAATCAAAAATGGTATCAAAAACAAAAGTCCAACCTGTGTGAAAATGCTGATAAGATAAGAGCCTACTGCACCGATGTTCTCGGCAAAAACAGAAGTCAAAATGCGAAGTACAATAAACAAGACCATAACCCCAAAATAGATTATGTTTGTGACCAAATTTGATTTGTTTATCACATTTTCGACTTTTTTCTCATCCATAACGACTCCAAAATAAATATACTCAACAAAATGAGCATTTATAACTTCTCCTCTGGCACCATGGCAAAAATTGTCAATTTACCATTTAAATGGTGTTTACAATCAAAAATGATACAGCAAGCACAATGCCAACAATGAGTGTGACCGGCATTTTCCCAATGCTCAATGGTGGCTTTTGAACGGTTTGCCCCTGCATTTCCATTTCAATTTTTTTCTGTTTTGAAAGATAGAATCTATCCAAAAGCCAAAACACAACGCCGGTAAGTCCAGCAATTAAAATTGCCAGCAAAATTCCCCACCAGGTAATATTAAACGAAAGGTTAAGCACCTCTACTTCCACCAAAAAATTCAGTGTGATTGTGGTGAAATTGTTGAAAAGGTGGATAATCATTGGATAGAGCAAATTGCCTGTTCTGTCCATAACTTCTGCCAGAACAATGCCCAGAACAAACGGATAAATGAGTTGTTCAATGTTTTGGTGCATAAGAGCAAACAAAAGAGCACTCAAAAGCACACTTGTCCACTTTGAAAAGTGTTCTTTTAGCCCCTGAAAAATCATGCCACGAAAGATGAGTTCTTCGCACACTGCCGGCAAAACACCCAACACCAAAAGGTTGACAAAATACCATCCCACCGTGTTTAGTGGAAGAGACAAAACATCTTCTGGATTTTGAGACACGCCCATAACATCAAAAAGCGCACCAAAGCACCCTTCAATCAACCACATAAGTCCCAACACGCTGACAATGCCGACCGCTGCCGAAAGAATGGCAGTCCAGACATTTGTCTGTTTGAAATGCACATTGCAAGAAGAAACTTTTATGCGATTTGCCTTGTTATAGCAAAAATAAAGGCATAAAAAGATGATCTCTGTAAGCATCACATTAAGCACGGCAAACCAAAGATATTCTTGAAACATCTCTGTGAAAATGTTTGCTCCTTCTTCAAAAACATGACCTGTCGCCGACACAATTGCCATCGAAACATATGCCAGCACCAAACCGAGTGCAAGCGGAAGCAAGAGAGCATACAAAAAGATTTTGCCTGTGTCTTTTGTGGTGTAAAAATTGCGTTTTTCAAATGTTTTTTTAAGTTCGTTTATATTTTCCATATGCAAAATAATAGCACACTTAAATCAAAAAAACAAACATAATGCTAGACAAACAACAAATTTGTTGATAAAATAAAACCATGAAAAATTTTATGCAAGAAGCAATCAAGCAGGCAGAAATTGCTTTAAAAAATGAAGAAGTTCCCATCGGTGCGGTCATTGTTAAAGATGGGAAAATTATCTCGCGTGGTCACAATATGCGTGAAAAAAAGAAAAACGCCCTTGCACACGCCGAGATTGTTGCCATTGACAAGGCATGTAAAAAACTTGGAGATTGGAGACTTGATGGATGTGAAATCTATGTCACTCTTGAGCCATGCCCGATGTGTGCCGGAGCCATCACCAATGCCCGTCTTAAATGTGCAATTTATGGAGCGAAAGACAGAACAGCACAGGATGGCTTGTGTGAAAAAATTTTGTCCAGCACGCGAAACAATCACAAAACGAAGTTTGTTCAAGATGTTGAAAGTGAAGAAGAGTGTGCAAAACTTCTTACAACTTTTTTCAAGAACAGGAGAAAACAAAACTAAAAATATGTCCGACAAAATAAATTTTTATGTTGCAATTTGAAAGTTTGTGTGATAAGATTTGTTCAAGACAAAGGAGGAAAAAATGGATATACAAGTAAAGGTCGTTGCATCGACAAAAGTTGGCTATGAGGCACCAAAGGAAGAACTTGACCGCCTTGGCGGACTGACTGCCGGAGTTTGCTATCTGCCGGACACCACCGAAAAACTTTTTAGCGAGCCGGCGGAAAAAACAGAAAGAAGGATAAATTTGACCAAAAATGGTGGTCATCACAGTCCATTCGACCATGGATACATAACATTGGAATTTGTCGGCATTCCAAAAATCATTGCCATGACCATAAACAACGAAAAGATGTACACAACAAGTGAAAAGTCTGCGCGCTACAAAGTTATGAAGGATGTGGATGAGCAAGAAAAAGAACTCTACAACAAGTGGATGGAAATTTTCAAGACAGAAATTGCCAAAAAATATCAAGCCACATATCCAAATTATTTTACCGACAAAAAAATCATCAAACTTGCACAAGAAAACGCCAGATATTTGACATCGGTTTTCACTCCGACAACAATGGAATACACAGTCTCCTATCGACAACTCAACATTTTGTATTCACTTGTTAAAAAAGAGATTGAAAGAATAAAAACCGAAGAGACCAGCCTTTTCTATCAAAAATATAGCGAAGGCTTGCAAAACTTTGCAAATGCACTTGAAACATTGCCATATCTTGATGAAAAATTGTTCGACCGCAAAAGCAGAAGTCTGTCGCTTATAGACCATCGCACCACCCCAATCATCAAACAATATGGAGATGTTTACCAAGTGGCATACAAAGCATCATTTGCCCAACTTGCACAGGCACACAGACACAGAAGTTTGAATTATCGTTTCAGATTTTTGAAGGACAATGAATTTTACATTCCACCAATTATCAAAGACAACCAAACCCTTGCGCTTTCATGGTGTGATGACTGCAAAAAACTTGCTGACACCTATCCACAAGGACTTTTGGTGGAAGTTATCGAATCTGGCACACTTGAAAATCTCATCTTAAAAGCAAAGGAACGCAAATGCTCAGCCGCCCAACTTGAAATTGACAATCAAACCACAGCCACAATCATGGAAGTTTATGAAAATCTCAAAAAGGAAAATCATCCGGCAACCGAAACACTCAAACCATATGCCAAAAAGTCATCAAGATGCACCTTTGGAGATTACACATGCACTGAGCCATGTGGCTTTAAAGAAGGCATAACCGGCGAAAGACTTATCTAAATTATCCTGGACACACAAATGATTAAACAATGAAAAAACTCTATCACAAATGATAGAGTTTTTGTTTATAACAGAAATTTTGTCACTATTTGCTCTCTTTTGTTTCTTCGGTTTCTTCAACTTTAGCAGGTTCTGCAGTTGCAACAGCATGTTTCTTTCCTTTTGCCAGACTTGTTAGAACAACAATGGCAATTGTCAGAAGCAGATTGACAATGTCAGAAAGATATGAAATCTCTCCAGCAGATAACATAATCAAAAGAATGATTATTATTGCCATAAATGCAATGCCGATGCTTGAAAGAATAAGTGCTGTTTTCTTGAATGCGTAAGCAAGTTTTTCCTGATTTTTGATGACATTGATGTCACACAATAATGCTACAGTCAAAAAGCATATATTCAAAATTGTGAAAACCATAAACAAAATCATCAACAATGTCACAATTGCGAGTATCACGCCTTCAGCACTTTGCCCAGCTGACATAAAAAGTGAAGCGTTTTCTATAAAGAAAAACATTGATGCTCCAGGAATGACTGGCAATGCGAAGAAAATGAGCAACAACACATTCAACCCCAATGCAACAGAATCAAACACGATTTTCTTTTTTGACATACTATCCTCCTTTAAAAAAATTATAAGGTTTATATGATGTGCTTGTCAAGCAAATTTAAACAAATGTCGAAAATTGTCAAATTTATAACAATTCAAAAAGGCGTTTTTTATATTCTTCTTCAGTTATCTGCCCACTGTCTCGCAACTTTTGCAATTCTTCAATTTTCTGTTTTTTCTCTTCATATTCCTGTTCTTTTTGTTTGTTTTGTGCATCTTCAACGCGAGCTTCTTCTCTCAGTTCACTTTTGGTGTTCATGACAATGATATCTGGAATGAAGAGTGAGATGAAAAGCAAGAGCCATGCAAGCCAACCTCCAAAGATGATAATCAAAGCAAATCCAGTGGCAAAAATACCCTGACAACGCCTATAATACTTTCCTTTTTCACGCACAGCCCAAAAAAGCAGAATGCTTGCAGCAACACCTATGCAAAAAGACAAAACTGCATAAAAAATGTTTGTAGAATAGGATAAAATCAAGAAATATTCACTGTATTGAATCAACTGGTCTCCATTTGTGACAAGCAAAATCGACAAAATAAGGTTCACGGTAACGGAAATCAAATTTATAATCGCTGAAGCGAGAATCAAATTGCGCTTCGTTTTGTTCATGTAATACATAAAATTACCCTCCTGAAATCCATTAAAAATGGCTTGTGAGAATTTAGTTCCAATGCATAAGTATGTTATCATTATGAGAAAAATTTGTCAAATTATTTTGAAAAAAAAGAGAAATGTAATAAAATAGATTTTGTAGGAGTTTTTATGAGAATTGAAAAGCGGACAATTGTCATCACCGGTGCATCCAGCGGAATTGGTGAAGGTTTGAAAAATATCTTTGAAAAAAAAGGTGATTTGGTCATTGATGTGTCACTAAATGGCAGAGATTATAAATGTGATGTTTCAAATGAAAAACAACTCAAAAAGGTGTTTGATGATATCTATCTAAATCACGGCAAAATTGACATGCTCATCACCTGTGCCGGCTATGGCTTGAGTGGGGCTGTGGAACTTTTGGATGAAAAGGAAAGCAAGAGAGAGTTTGATGTAAACTTTTTCGGCACGGCAAACGCCTGCAAATATGCCATTCCGATGATGAAAAGGAAAGGCAAAATCATCATAATATCTTCGGCAACTGCATTGTTTCCAATTCCATTTAAAGCATACTATTGTGCCAGCAAATCGGCAGTTGATAGTTTTGCAAGATGCTTGAAAATGGAACTGTCAAAGACTAAAATTCAAGTGACATCCATTTGCCCTGGAGATATCAAAACAAACTTTTCGCAAAATCGCGTAAAAGTGTATGAAACAAACGAAAGATATGGCAAAGCAATTGAACTTTCCACAAAGCCAACCGAAAAGAGTGAAAAGCGCAGGATGTCTCCACAATATGCCATCAAAAAAATTTACAAAACTTGCGAAAAACGCCACCTTAAATCACAATATATCATTGGAAAACAATACAAATTTTTCAATTTTTGTCGACATATTTTTTCCACAAATATAGTTGATAAATGCCTAAATAAAATATTTTATAAAACAGAGAAAAAAACTAAATAAAAATTAAAAACAAATACTAAAAAACAAAATAAACAAATATTTCAACATAATTTTACGCCTTTAAAAATGCGACAATCAGACTTTTTTGAGATATTTGTTTATTTTGTTTGAAATTTTGACAAATTAAGATAATTTTTGGCATTTTTATTAAAAAATACATCAATTATATTTTTAATTTAACAAATTTTCTCTATATTTTTTTATCAATTTTCACCTTTGCAAATTTTTCTCTTTACATCTTGAAAAACATACTAAAAATTCAGTGTTCCCATCCCCGCCTTTGATTGGCGATGTGGTCAAACCCTTTTCGCAAAAACCAAACCTTTTGAAACATTCCACAACATTCTGCACCACCTTTTTGTGCATTTTTTCATCCTTAACAACACCCTTATGCTTGCGTGCATATTCAAGTCCACACTCAAACTGTGGCTTGATAAGTGCAACAACATCCACATTTGAAAAATCATCTGCAAGTTTTGGCACAAGTTTTGTCAGACTCACAAACGAAACATCAATAACCACCAATTGAACACCTTCAAGTTTTTCCTTAGGCAAATTCAAATAATTTGTCTTTTCAAAATTTATCACACGACTGTCATTTTTAATCTTTTCATCAAGTTGCCCTTCGCCTGTGTCCACAGCATAAACCTTTTTTGCACCCGCCTGCAAGCAGACATCCGAAAAACCACCTGTGGAAGCACCAATATCCAAAACCACTTTATCTTTCACAGAAACGGCAAACTCTTCAAGTGCCTTTTGAAGTTTAAATCCACCACGTGAGACAAATTCAAAAGGAAGTGCGGAAATTTTGCTTTCTTCTTCACATTCAAAAGAGGGCTTTGTGACAAGTTTTCCATCGACTGTCACTCTACCCATTTCCACCGCCTGTTTACCCTTTTCGCGAGAGGAATAAAACCCTTTTTCAAATAATAACACATCAATTCGTTTTTTCATGTTTTCATTATAACACATCAAAAGTGGATACACAATCTTTTTCAAAAATCAATGTAAAAACTTTCACATAATGTTGCATTTGACATACACTGATAATGGAGGCAAACAAATGAGATACACAACAAAGTATATGACAGGTTGCTATCAAGATTTGCGTCCAAATTGTGGAGGCTGTTGCCGTCCACCATTTCCACCAAACTGCCTTCCACCATGTCCCCCTCAATGTAATGTTGGAAACAGCACGGATGGAAACTTACTATATTTCATGATAGGTTATCTAATCGGCAAAACAAACAACGAAAGATAAACAATCGCAAAACAAAAGATGTCATAAACTTGAGAAGCAAATTTAATGCCATGATAACCGCAAAAAAGATGAATTTTTGCTCATCTTTTTTGTTTTTTTACGATAAACTTATTTGATTTTTATCTTGCATAATATTTCAAATTTATGTATTTTTATACATAGAGGAATATAAGAAAAGGTAGCATCTAGCCACCTTTCGATTTGTATTATTTTTTCAGTTCATTTTCCCATTTTTCAACAAACTCATCGCAAGTGGCAAAGGCACTGTCAAAGGTTTCTTCTTTTGTCAAATCGCAATCAGCAATTTTCAAAAGGCTAATTGGGTCGGCACTGCAACCCGATGACAAGAAAGCAAGATATTTTTTTGCAAAGTTTTTGTCGCTGACAAGGTCATGTGAAATCTTGATTGCACAGATGAGACCTGTTGCATATTTATACACATAAAAACTTGAGAAGAAGTGTGGTATTCTTGCCCATTCAAAGCGCATTTGTGGGATTTGTTTAACTTTTTTGCCATGATAGAAGTTGTTGAGTTTTTCATATTCATCGCACAAAAGTTCTGGTGAAAGTGGGTGTCCTTTTTCATATTCTGCGTGAGCAAATTCTTCAAATTCTGCAAACATTGTCTGTCTGAAAATCGAAGAGCGCATTTGTTTCAAAAAGTGGTCGTAGAAGAAAGTTCTCTCTTCTTTGGTCTTCGCTCTGCTCATCAAAAGTCGAAGCAAAAGCATTTCATTGACATTACTTGCCACTTCTGCCACAAAAATCACATAGTTTGAAGTTTGGATTGGTTGATTTTTCTCCGAAAAATAAGTGTGCATAGCATGTCCAAGTTCATGTGCCAAAGTGAAAACGCTTTCAAGATTTCCTTCAAAGTTTGTCAACACCACAGGATTTGCTCCATATGCTCCCGTAGAAAACGCTCCGCTTGATTTGTTTTTGTTTGGATAAACATCAATCCACCTCTCATTTTTTGCCCTGTCAATCAACATAACATAATCCTCTCCCAAAACGGAGACTGCCTGTTTGATAAGTTCAATTGCTTCATCATAGGTGTATTTTTTGTTGAATCCTTTTGTCACAGGTGCAAAAGTGTCATAGATGGCAAATTTGTCAAGTTTCAACATCCTTCTTTTGATTTCAAAATATCCCTGCAAAATGCCGACATTTTCTCTAACTTTTTTGATGAGAAGATTATAGACTTTTTCATCCGCCTCTTCGTTGTAAATTGAGGCCGAAAGTGCAGAATTATATTTCCTTATCTTGGCAAAAGTGCAGTCCTCTTTGACATCACTGATATAGTTGTTAGCTAAAAAGTTTATAAATTTGCCATATCTGCCGTTCATCTCCTTGAAGGCATTTTCTCGCAAAGTTCTGTCCTTACTCTCAACATAAAGTGAATAGTTTGATTGATTGAATTCATGTTTTTTACCCTTGCTGTCTTCAATGTCATCAAACTGCAAATCAACATCCGCAAATTTGTCAAAATTGCTTGAAAAACCGCCCACAAATTCGCCCAGTTGTGACATAAGCAATTCTTCTTTTTTGCTCAATGTGTGTTTTTTCTGTCTCAATACCGACTCAAAATAGCGTTTGTAATTTGCAAACTTTTTGGTTTTTTGAAGTTTCTTAAGTTTCTCATCCGAAAATTTGCTCACTTCAACATCTATAAATGCTGTTGCGGTCGAAAATTTTGTGATAATCCTGTCCACCTTTTCGCCCATGTCATTTGCTTTACGGTCGGCATTATCTTCGCTGACTTTCAAACTGGCATAAACGGCCAAAAGTGACAATTCCTTTTCAAGTTCTGTTTCATGTTCCAAACACTCAAAAAGCACTTTGTCATCGGCAAGTTTGCCTTCATATTTCGCAAAGTCCCCCACATGACCTTGCAATGATTCAAGTCTTTTTTCAAAGTCGTTTTCATCCTTGCAATAACTTGACAAGTTCCACTTAAATTTTTCTTCAATATCCCTTCTTTCTTTCATAAATTCCCCTTTTTGCGATTTGTTATTATTTATTTTTGACAAAAAACAGAAAAATTATCTCGTGAAAAACTTTTCCATATCCGGAAAGTTCTTCCACGGCATAACCGAAAGGTCAGGACATGCAAGAAAGGTCATGCGCTGTTTGGTTGTTGGATGAACAAACGAAAGTTTCCCTGCCCAAAGTCCAAGATAAGATGTTCTGCCTTTTTGTTTGCCATATTTCACATCTCCGGCAAGCGAACAGCCAATGTTTGCAAGTTGCACACGAATCTGATGACTTCTTCCTGTCATGATTTTCACTTCAAGCAAACTGTTTTTGTCGGTGCTTTCCAAAACATTATAGACAAGTTCCGCCTTTTTTGCGCCCTTTTCGGACATTGGAACAACCTTGACAATGTTTTCTTTTTCATCTTTTTTGAGATAGTTTGTCAGTTTTTGCATTTTTATCTTAACCGGCACACTTGTCACTGCATAATAAATCTTTTCCACATCATGTGTGGCGAATTGTTCTGACAGTCGCTTTGCCGATTTGGAGTTTCGTGCAAAGACCATAATTCCGCCTGTTGGTCTGTCAAGTCTATGCACAAGACCAATAAATGCATCGCCCGGCTTGTTATATTTTTCTTTGACATACTCTTTGACAAGTGTCAGCATGTCTTCATCCTTGCTCTCATCAGGCATTGTCGGCACATTTTGCGGTTTTAACACCACCACAATTTGATTGTCTTCATACAAAACTGTCAATTTTTCCATATTTTCACCCCACTTGCTCCACATGGCAAAATCAAACCTTCTTCGGTTGGAAGACCAATTTCATCCGCCTGAACATCTTCTTTTCCAAACACACATTTCAAAATGTTGGCAATCACTGTTGGTTGAAGCCCTGTGGTGTAAGAATTTATCAGCACAAAAAGAGGTTTGCCTGAAAGCACTTTTTTTGTCAGTTCCACAAAGTCGGCAAGGTTGTCCTCAAGTTTCCACATTTCACCGCTCGGTCCTCTGCCATAACTTGGCGGGTCCATAATGATGGCATCATAAGTTTTTCCACGCCTTATCTCTCTTTCAATAAACTTCTGACAATCATCCACAATAAAGCGGATGTTTGTTATGCAGTTGAGTTTGGCATTTTCTTTTGCACGCTCTACCATGCCCTTGCTGGCATCGACATGAGTGACAATCGCTCCGGCATGCGAACACGCCACCGATGCACCACCTGTGTAGGCAAAAAGATTTAGCACCTTCACTTCTCTGCCGGCACCACGAATGAGTTTTTGCATCATTTCCCAATTTACTGCCTGCTCCGGGAAAATTCCAGTGTGTTTGAAGCCCATTGGTTTGACAATAAACTTAAGTCCTTGCCATTCAATCTGCCACTGATCAGGAATTTTTTTGACAAAATTCCATCTTCCGCCACCATCTTTGCGTTCATAAATAGCATCTGCACCCTTTGTCAAATCACGGCGTTTGTGCCAAATAACTTGCGGATCTGGTCGCATAAGTTTGACCCCTGCCCAATCTTCAAGTTTTTCACCATCGCCTGTTGCTATCACCTTGTAATCTTTCCAACTCTGTGCAACTCTCATCTTTCTTCCTTTTTTTAATTTTTGCATCTTTTATCTTTTAAATTTTACCAAAATCTTGCCATCGCCAACTTCCACTTCTTTGCAAATCTGTGGTTTTTCAAGTGTGTCTGCAAGGTTTTTGATAAGCACTTCTTGTTTGATTTTGTCTTTGAAAATCTCAAGCATCTCAATTAGGTCACTATTATCGGTCTTGAATGTCGCTTCAATTCTGGCATCAATGTCAAAATCGGCTTCCTTTCGAAGCACTTGAAGTCCGCGGACAAACTCTCTGTAAAGTCCTTCCAAAACAAGGGCTCTGTCAAGTGTAATGTCAAGCACGACAGTGTTTCCATTTTCATGTGCAATCACAAAGTCCTGCTTTGGCTTCTTTTCAAGATTGAAAAGACTGCTGTCCAAATCTTTGAATTGTCCGACCGACACCTTACCTTTATAATAGTCTTCCATAATCTTTTTGGTTTCTTTTTCATCAAGTTTGGCAAGTGTGATTTTAAGTTTTTGAACATCACCTTTGAGCACTGCTCCCGCTTTTTTGAAGTTTACAGAAAGATACTCATCATTAAACTTGCTGTCATCGACCACTGCTTCAATTTCTTTGACATTGAGTTCATCTTGGATAATGTCGGCAAATTCTTCCAAAACCGCTACGGTCTTGTCTCCTCCTCCAACATACATCTTGCGAAGTGGCTGTTTGACTTTGATTTGGTTTTCATTGCGAAGTCTTTGTGCAGTTGACATGATGTCACGCGCAACCTTGGTCTTTTCAAGAATATCTCCAAAATCTTCTTGCCAAATCTTTTGTGGATATCCAGAAAGCATGATACACTCACATTCATCCTTTTCAATCTCTCTGACAAGGTTTTGCCAGATATACTCTGTCACAAACGGAATGATTGGAGTCATCACACGAACGATTGATTTAATGGCGTTGTAAAGACACCAGTAAGCAGTCATTTGGTCATTTTTGTTTTCACTCTTCCAAAATCTCTTTCTGTTTGAACGGATATAGAAGTTTGAAATGTCATCGACAAGTTTTTCAAATTCCTTGACAACAACATATTGTTTGTCATCAGCATAATTTTTGTCGCTGTCCACAACAAATTTGTTTATGCTCTGCACCAACCATCTGTCAGAAACCGTGAAATCGCTTGACTTTGGCTTAAAATGTGCAAGGTCAGGATTGTCAATGCAAGCATAAGTATTAAAGAAGGTGTAGACATTCCAGAAAGCAAGAATTTTTCTTCTTGCTTCATCTGTCAAATTGAAGCCAAAACGCATGTCGTTGACAGGACTTGAAGATGAGAAAAGATATCTCACAACATCCGCTCCGACTTTGTCAGCCACAACATCCGCTTCAAGTGTGTTTCCTCCACTCTTGTGAAATTCTCCGCCATTTTCATCCTTTACATACTGATAGGTCACCACCTTTGTGTAAGGTGCTTTGCCGGTAAGCACAACGCTCATAATAAGCAATGAATAAAACCACAATTTGATTTGTTCAATCATCTCGCAGACATACTCATTTGGGAAATTTTCTTTAAAGAATTTTTTGTCAGTGAAATATTTTTTCGTTGAGAAAGGCGTGATGCCGGCATCAAGCCAAACATCGCCGACATCAGTCACTCTTGACACCTGCGCGCCACAATCACACTTGATTTTGATGTCATCAATCCAAGGTCTGTGAATGTTTGGAAGACCGCTGACAAGTTCTGGATTTACAGCGCGTTTTTTGAGTTCTTCAAGTGAGCCAATCACATGAACTTTCCCGCACTTTGAACAAACATAAAATGGCAGTGGCAATCCATAGAAACGACTTCGAGAGATGTTCCAATCGCCCATGTTGTTGAGCCAATCAATCATTCTCTTTTTGGCGTATTCTGGTTTAAACTCCACATCCTCAATTGCTTTAAGTGCCATTGGTCTGATTTCATCAATTTTGATAAACCAACCAGAAACAAGCCTGTAAACCAAATCGGTTTTACATCTCCAGCAGAATGGATAACTGTGTTTATATTTGTGAGCATACAAAAGTTTGCCATCTTCTTTCAAGCGGTTGACAACAAGATCCACAACATCTGTGGTCTTTTTTCCTGCCAAAAAGCCGGTGTTGTCTAGCATTACCCCTTGTTCATTTATTGGACAAATTTCTTTAAGTCCCAAGGTTTGTCCCAAATCAAAGTCCTCTGCACCACAACCCGGAGCAATGTGAACAACACAACTTCCTTCACTGTTGTCCACCTCATCCCAAGCGACAATCTTGTGTGCAAAGTTTTGTTCGGAAAGTTCTGGAAAACATGTTTCATATTCCAGCCCTACAAGATCACTGCCTTTAAATTCCTTCAAAATCTTGACATCTTCTTTCAAGATTTTTAATCTGTCTTTTCCAAGCACAAGTTTTTCGCCATGGAAATCCACTTCAACATAATCAAAATCAGGATTAACTGCCAGTGCCACATTTGCCGAAAGTGTCCAAGGTGTTGTTGTCCAAGCCACCATTTTAAAGTCTTTTCCCAAAACCGGCAACTTGATAAACACCGCAGTGTGTTCCACATCATGATAAGATGATGACATCTCATGCTCCGAAAGACTTGTCCCGCAGCGCGGACACCAAGCCATCGGTCTGTTTTTGCGAATTATCCAACCATGCTTGTCACATTCTTTCAAAAAATACCAAATGGCAGTGATATTTTCATCGGTATTGGTGAAATAACTGTGTTCCCAATCCATCCACTGTCCCATTCTCACACTTTGGCGTGTGATTTCACTGGCAAAATATTGCACCCTTTCCATGCACTTTTTGGTGAATTTGTCAATTCCATATTTGACAATCTCTGGTTTGCCATTGAGTCCAAGTTCCTTTTCAACATTGACCTCCACCCAAAGTCCTTGTCCATCAAAACCGTTTTGATACATGCAGTCTTTGCCTTTGAGTGCGTTGTAGCGAATGGTCAAATCTTTCAGTGTTCTACCCCAAAAATGATGAATACCAAGGCGGTTGTTTGCGGTCGCTGGACCATCGAGAAACCTGAACACCTCATGTCCCCCATTTTTCTTTTTGAGTTTATGGAAGCAGTCATTATCCTTCCAAAACTTCAAAATCCCCTTTTCCATCTCCACAAAATTTGGAACAGTCACTTCTTTTTTCATATTTTCCTCCAAACAACAAAATAACCTTGAAAGCCACAAGAACCTTCAAGGTCAAACCACTTGCCGACTTTCAGTGTGCTAGCACACACCTGTTTACTTACGAGAAACTTCCGTCTTTCTTACACAACACCGCAAACGCAATTTTCACAATGTCTTCGGAAAGCGACTTGAAAAGTGATATTTTCAAAACTTTCTTGTTGTCTTTCACCTCAGCGACAACTCTCTGTCAAAGAAAAATCTTGAAAATGTGTCTTTTCTCAAACGCCTTTATGTCAAATTATAAAGTTTTTAGTGATTGAAAGGCAGTTTTTGTTTCAAAACCAACAAAAATCCGCTCTTCATTTAACAAAATTTATTATACAACAAGCAAAAATCCTTGTCAAACAGAATAAGATGTTCTGTAAAATTTTTTCTATATGTTTTAAACCAATTTTGGCACTTTTTGGATGTTAAAAATTCTCCAAAATCTTATTCATCTTCAAAACATCCGCACCGGTCATAATGCCAAGTGGTCGTTCTTTTGCTCCACCATTTTTTGTGATAAGCACCGCCAAAAGTTTGGAATTTTGATGGAAAAGCGACAAAACTTGTTCCACCGTTATGTCTTGATTGACAAACACATAATAATTGCTATTTTCAATCTTTGAAAGCATATCCTCAATCTTGACAGAATCCAAAAAGACATCTGCCTTGCCACCTGCAAGCAAAAACTTTCCAAGTGAGTCCAACATCTTTTGACCATTTGCAATGCCAATAATTTCGTTTTCTTCGTTAAACACCGGCAAGTTTGAATATCCCGACTCCGCAATCAACATTATCACTTCACGCATTGACTTTGAAGAATTGACCGTCAAAATATCCCTTCTTGCCACAGTTTCAAGTGCACGCGGTGGAGTGGTTAAAAGCCGTGCAATCTTTTCAATTTTTTCCACCACATCATTATGCGGTTCGGCAATGATAAAATCATCATTTCCGTGCACAATGGCATTTCGCAGTCTGCCATAACTTATCAAATCATCTTCATATTTTCTCACGGTATAGTTTAATGCCACGGCACGCCTAACTGCTTCAGAAAAACCCATGCTACGATTCATGTTGTAGCGTGTTTTGATAGTGTAGTCAATGTCGTTAAAAGCCGACAAAAAACGCATAGCATTTGACTTTTTGACAGTGTCGGTTGACATTTTTGCATCAGCAGAAGTTTGAGAAATTGCACCTTCCTGCTGTTGTTTCTCTTGTTCGTTCATTTTTTCCTCTTGCATTTATGATAACACAAATGTGCAGAAAATAAAAATAAAATAACCATCAAACTCAAAAAAATACAAAATATAAAAAATCTATCAAAAATGCTCCAAAACAACCAACTCATCTAACAGGTGGAGCAATATCATTTTTGGCAAAAAAATCAGTTTGTCACAGGTGTGAAATTTAAAGAATTGTTTGAGCCAAAATAAACATCCGGCACTTTGCCAACAATCACACTCTCTGCCACAAGCATTTCCGTTGTGCTGTCAATCGTGGCAGTGTAAGCCGGCAAAATAAGACTGACTGAAGCGAAAAGTTTGACAAAAACGGAATGATTTGTCTGATTTATACCCGCACTTTTAAACTCACTTTCAAAATTTGCAGTCATTGCGCCAATAGGCACAAGTTTGAGATTGATTTTGGGGCCAAAGCCAGACAAAAATGGAAGTCCCGTAAAGGTTCCGAGCGAAACATCAATTCCATTTTCGCCCATAGTATCCAAATTGTGTTGTGCCACTTGATAAATCTTTCTTGCAAGTTTGTTTAGCACAACAGTTTGGAGAGAAATCATAGTCACATCGCCGTTTGTGTCATACTCAACAGAGACCAAATCCTCATAGTCAACGCCTTCATCAGTCAAAACCTGCAAAACGGCATCACTGACAGCGGAAGTTGAAAGAGACAAAATGGTCTGTCTTGTCGCCTCCACAACCACGGGATTGACCACACAAAAAACATACAAAAAAATAAGCACAACAAAACTCAAAACAAGTGTCAAAAGAATGCGCGCCTTTCTCCTTTTTCGTTTTTTGAATTTTTCTTGATAATATTTCATTTAAAATATGTATATGACACCTTTCACAAAATTACGACAAAAAAATTTGTCACTTGATTTTAATGACAAATATAATAATAAGCACTATATGTTGTGTAGTACGCGTAGCATAATACACTTCATATTTGGTATTATGCAGTTTTAACAAAAAAAACAAATTTTAATAAATAACAAAAAATCATTTCTTTGTGTGTGACTTGAAAATGAGTGCAAAAATGAATGCAAAAAAGATTGCTGCTGCAATGCCACCTGCTGTTGCTGTCAATCCACCGGTAAAGACACCCAAAAGCCCATGCGTTTTCACCGCACTGATTGCTCCTTTTGCAAGAGATGCTCCAAAACCAATGATTGGCACATTGATGCCCGCTTTGGCAAAATCGGAGATATAATCAAACACATCAATCGCTTCCAAAAACACTCCAATCAAAACAAAGGTCACCAAAATTCTTGCTGATGTGATGTTTGTTGTGATGATAAGAAGTTCTCCAAGCATACAGACAAGTCCCCCTATCAAAAACACCCAAAGATAACTCAAAAAAATTTCCATTTCATTCTCCTATTTTATTACATTTCAATGACAATGGCATGACATACGCAAGGGATTGTGTCTCCTTGCTGTGTTGATGTTGCACTCAAAAGTGCACCTGTTGGCAAAAACAAAATCTTTTTATATTGTCCATCTCTCATCTTTTCCACAATATATGAATTAAACACAGTCGCACAACAGCCTGCACCAGATGCTCCGCACAGAGTTTTTTGTTCACGTTTGAAATACATCTGTCCACAATCGCAATAGTTCACACCCAGCATAACACCCTCATCTTCCATCAAATCAATTAAAATCTCACTTCCAAGTTTTCCCAAATCGCCCGTGACTATCAAATCATAATCACCCGGCGTGGTTTTGGTGTTTTTGAAGTGGCGCAACATCGTATCGCGCGCCGCTGGTGCCATTGCAGCACCCATGTTGTTGACGTCGTTCACTCCCCAATCAATAACTTTGCCGAAAGTTATCATACTGATTTTAGGACCTTCTCCATGCAATGATAAAGCACAACTTCCAGCACCCGTCACGGTCCACTGTGAAGTTGGCGGACGCTGATTGCCAAGTTCAAGCGGAAAGCGATATTGTCTTTCGGCAGTGGAAAAGTGAGAACCGGTGCAACATACCACATTATCAAAGTAGCCACCATCCACCAAAACCGAACCCACCGCCATACTCTCTGCCATTGTTGAGCACGCACCATAAACCCCCAAAAATGGAAATTGAAAGGCCCGCGCAGCATATGATGAACTGACAATTTGATTAAGCAAATCGCCAGCGAGCAAAATGTCTATATCCTTTGGCAACAATTTGGCTTTTTCAATCACTCCAACAATGGCATTTTCAATCATTTTGCGTTCTGCCTTTTCATAGGTCTTCTCGCCAAAACTGTCATCCTTCATGATATAATCGAAATATTTACCAAAATTGCCCTGTCCTTCTTTTGGACCGACAATTGTGTATGAGCCAATAATTCTTGGCTGTTTTTTCAATTTTATGGTTTGTTCAAATTCCATATTTTCTCCTTCACATCACGATTGGCGCAGTTCGCCTGCAAATATTTTTAAAAGAGTGAAATTATCCAATAGATAAATCCCACCACCATGCTTGAAACCACTCCAAAAACAATTACAGGTCCGGCAATGGTAAACATTTTGACACAAATGCCATAGATAATACCTTCACTTTTAAATTCTATGGATGGACTTGTGATTGAATTGGAAAATCCGGTGATAGGCACAATTGAACCACCACCCGCAAACTTTCCAATTTGATCATAAACACCAATGCCGGTCAGAAATGACGCGATGAAAATCAAGATAATCAGTGTGTAAGCCCAAGCAGATTGTTGTGACAAAGATGGAAACGCCAGCATCAGCAGGTCGTTTATGCCCTGACCCATCACGCAAATCACTCCACCCACCCAAAATGAGTTGAAAAGTGATGGCCAAGCATGTGTTTTTGGTATTTTTGCCTTGACATATCTGTTGTAGGCTTCATTTCGTTTCTTGTCTTCCATAACCGCTCCACTAAAATCTTTAAACAATTTATATCTTGTCCAGAAAAACACAAACTTAAACTAAGAACTGCAAGTTTTTCCACTCAGATCAAACTCGCATAAAATGCACCAAATTACACACATTAAGACAAACAGGAGGAACTATGAAAAAATTGATTTTAGGTATCACAGGTGTGCTTTTGAGTGTTGTTCTCATGGCTTGCGGAACTTCAACAAGTGATGCGACTCTCACCAGTCTTGCAAATCAGTTGGATGAAACTTCAAACACCATTTCCAGCATGCAAACGGCAAACCCATCCGTGCTTGCATTATCCAATGATACAACACAAAGTGTCTCATCTCAAATTTATCAAAATGCACAAAACACTCAGAAAAACCTTTTAAATGAGGAATATTACAAAACCGACATTTTGCAGGAAACCGCAAAAATCAAGAATCATCTCAACAAAAATTTGAAATTGTCAAAGGCACAAATTTCGGCGATTAAAGATTTGACATCAAGTCTTGCAAAATACACAAATTCTGTTTCATACACTCAAAGTGAAATGAAAAATGCCATCAAATCGATGTCGAGCATGAAGAAGAATGTCGACAAAAATGCCGACAAAATCAATGCAAAACTCAACAAGATTGCCTGCAATTCCAACGCTCGCTCATCATATTATGAAAATATCCTAAACACCCTTGCCGAACTTGAAAACTGCCTGAATCTTGAAACACAATCAAACACACAAAACGCAAACCAAAACAACTCAACAAATCAAAGTTCGCAAAATTATGCAAAAACACAAAATACACTTCCAAAAAACATTGACACCTACATTTCAACAGGTGATGAAAACGCAGAAAATAACACCGACCAAGCGCCATCTTCTCCAGACACGACCAACTTTCACCATGCAAATAATTTTCGACATCCACCCTATTATGTTGGAGGATATGGAAATGTCTACAACCGCTACGAGCGTTTCAACACAAATCGCAACACCGACACATATGGACCAATGACACGCAACATTGACACCTATGGCAGAAACAGAGCAAACTATGCCGGCTACGGAAATTATGGCAATGGCTTTAACAATGGTTTTTACAATGGATACGGCTTTTATGGTTATGGTAATGGCTTTTACAACAATCCAGAAAAATTTTACAACTCAAACAACTTCAACCGCATGAACTATCCAGCATATGCCAACACTGAAGCAGAAAAAAGGCTTGAGGACTTTGAAGAAGTCAAAGATGACAACACAGTTGAAAAAGTGGAAGAAAAGCAATCGCAATTAGAAAGCCAAACAGAAACACACATTCTTCCACAAAATAACACATCCGACAACATCTCTCCAGCAAAAGATACCATCAAAGATGTTGACACGAGCATCGGCACAGAAAACAATGAAATCAAAGATAACAGACATCAAAAAATTCAAAAAGTTCATCACACATTCAATGCACACACCCGCCCAACTCCCGCTCAACAGAACATGACAAAGATGGACAAAAACAAAAATACAACATCAGACAGACACAAACAAATTGAAGCGTTGTCCATTTCAACAATTCAATAAATGCAACAATTAAACAAGATTTTTTAGAATTATGAAGTTATTAAAAAAATAGTGGGCAAATTTTCCACTATTTTTTATATTTATCTCCTTATGTGTTTATTTTCAACTTTTGTTAGTTTTCTTTTTCTTCCGACCAAACAAAGATTTGGCTGCACCTTGAGCGATGCTTACAATTTGGAGTAAACCAACACTTGTTGTCGCAAGCAAAATTGACCACACAACAATACCAGATATCATTTTCTTGTCAACAACATTTGGACAATAATCTTTTACAATATCCAAATTTTTTATCCATTTGTCACTCACGCCCAAAACATAAGCATACGGCAAAACATCATAATAAAAATTTGGATTTTTTTCTACTAACGCTTTAATTCTGTCTGCCTCTGCAGTGTCAATAAAATTTTTAAACCCAATAATTTTGCCAAGTTTTTCTTGCCCTTCCTTTGAATAAATTTCAATTTTTCTAGACAACAAAACCAAAAAGAGCATAACAATTGCAATTCCGAGCATGACAAATGCTTCCAAATATAATGCAAAAAACATAAAGACTATAAAACAACCTGCACCTATCACACCCATCAAAATCAAAAAGCAAATAAAAGAAACTAATCTTCCTTTAAAAGCATTGTTCTTGTGTCTGTAATCATAATAATTCAACACCCAATCGGCACAGCCAATAAACAATGCAGTGAAAATTGTGGCAATAATTTGAAAGATTGGATATAGGAAATACCCAAAGTATGACAAAGCTAAATAAAAAATCACAGCAATTAAGCAGACAAAAAATTGTCTATGCGAAATGGTTTTTGAATTGAAACACTTTTTCCCGACATTATCTTCAATCTCTTTGGCAGCCTTCTGAACAGTCTGGTCTCCGCTCAATTTCTTTGTCACATCTTTGACTAATACTTCTTTTTCATCGGCGAAAATCTTTGCATATAACAATTTTTCGTAGTTTCGAGCTTCATCCGGCAAATTGTCAACAAGTTTTATCAATTTTTGATTTTTTTTGTTTCCGACAATTTCAACATACTTCTTCCCTGCCCAATAAACCAGCAATGCCGAAATATCCTCACCATCCACAATGCCATCAATCAAAAAACCAACTTCTGCCGGTGTCATGTTATCTGGGCTTTCAAATTCAACTGTTGCAACAATTTCACCTTTTTCTTTATGTTGAACAAAATAGACCAAAAATGCTACTAAAAGCCCAACAGTAAGCACAGCAAAAATAATTGCCATCAAATCAAAGTCCAAAAGAGACATCAAAAGACTATAGACACTGCCTATCACATCCGAAATAAAACCAAAAAAAGCAATATTACCAATGATAACAAGTGCAAAGAAAAATTTAAGCACCGCATTTTTCATGAAAAACTCCGTTTAAAACTTAACTTTTGGCGCAGTTTTTTCTTCTTGATTTGTTATTTCAAACAAAACTTTCTTTTCAAACTTATAATGTCTTGCAACAAGATTTGAAGGAAACATTTCAATTTTGTTATTCAAAATCTTGACACAACCATTGTAATATTTTCTTGCATTTGCAATTTCTTCTTCAAGAGTTTTCAAACTGTTTTGCAAGTCAATAAAGTTTTGATTTGCTTTCAATTCTGGATAATTTTCTGTCACAGCAAACAAACTTTTAAGAGTGCCTGCAAGCATGTTTTCGCTCTTTACTCTCTCTT
Organism: uncultured Clostridia bacterium; assembly: GCA_944362545.1. GTDB lineage: Bacteria > Bacillota > Clostridia > Christensenellales > UBA1242 > Caccovivens. The sequence continues at coordinate 25,353 of CALVTJ010000003.1, read as the reverse complement.
CTGGATCGTTTGCAGACATACAAGCATATCTCGCCTGCATAACTCCTTCAAGTGTCTTCTCTTCGTGTGTTGCATAACCTTTTACAGTTTCAACAAGATTTGGAATCAGGTCATATCTCTTCTTCATGTAAACATCCATGGTCGAGTAGCCTTCATCCGCATTATTGCGCAGTTTTATGAGTGAGTTATAAACAGAAATGACCCAAACTATGATGATCACTGCAAGCAAAACCAGCGCCGCTGCGATACCAATCAGTATCCATCCCCATGTTGGCATAACAAACCTCCTATTATTTGATATGTTTTACAGTTTAATTATATCATACAATCAAAAGAAAACTCAACTTTATAACACATGTTTATAAAATTTTTAAAATATATCAATTAAATTTGCGATTATTTGTTCTTTTCTTTTCTAACATAATAAAGCACAACTCTTGCCACAATAAATACCACAAAGATACCAAGCAAAATCAAGAAGTATGCCAAAACTGTGGAATTTTGTGATGATGAAGTCGCCTCTCTAAAAGATACCACAATGTCACAGTTGTCACTGATATTGTCAATGGTAAATCGATTGCCATTGACTGCGACTTCTCGTCCGTTTACCGAAACAAAGTCAACTTCATATCCATCGGTTGGAGAGATGAAAAATGTTCTGCTACTTCCATGTGCAACGCTATCCACTGAGCCACCCGTGCTTGAAACACTTCCCCCCTTACCATAAGAGATTGTCATGCTGTAATATGCTTGCTCAAAAATTATATCAATCACAACATTTGTCGTGATATTTTCAACATGATAAACACCATTGTCATCGGCTGCCAAAAGTTGTCCATTTGCCTCGACACGCAAAATTTTGTAGCCTTCATCCGGACTTATTGAAAATGCCAAATTCTCATTTCGAGAGATTTCTGCGCTTGTCACTGTGTTATTTTCAATAACGACATCTCCATGACCAGAAGTGTTGAATGTGACAGAAAGCATATCTTCTTGCATAGTTTCCACAATTATTGTCACATCATTGTCAATAACAAGATAAATTTCTTGATTTACAGCAAAATTTTGACTGTTTATCACTATTGATTGAAGCAAATAACCACTCTCTGGCATAATTTGGATTTCATATTGATATCCCGCAAAAAATCTGTCGCCTGCTTGTATCTTATTTCCATCAACATACACATCAAAATGACCTTCTGCGAAGTTTACCGCGTAAACATCTGCATCTTGGGCTACAACTTCAATTGATATAGTGGTTGATTTTAAAGAATTTGAAAACGCATCAGTAAGTGTCACAGACAAAGTATATCTTCCCGTGGTCAAATTTGAAAGAGTGATATTAAGATTGCCCTCAAATTGAGAGATTGCTTCCTGCGAGACCGCAATATTTTGATAACTTCCTGTGAAAGATGTGTTGTATGAAACCCCATAGCCTTTGAAACTCAATTGCAAAGTTGTGGAAGAATTTTCACTGATGATAATTCTCTGTCCAAAGTTTTTGGTTATTGACAAAGTCAAGTTTGTAAATTCAATGTTGTTGGATGTCGCATATGTCTGGGCTTCGCCATCATAACCATAAATGTGTGTAATTTGACAGTCAACCTGTCTTGCAAAACTGTCCAATCCTTGTCCAACAAAAAGTGTTTGCAAAGCCGACCTTGCAAAAGCATTTTCATCTACGTTTGTCACATACGGAAGGTTTATTGAAGTCAAACTTGAACAATCAGCAAATGCGCGAACTCCAACAGATGACACACCCAAAACATCAAAATCACAAAGATTTGTGCAACCTCTGAATGCTTCTTGTCCAATTGTCAAATTGCCACTTGTGCAATGCACTTCCTTCAATGTTGTCACACCATAGAAAGCGGATGAATTGATTTCTTGAAGAGAACTTGGCAAGTTTACAACTTCCAAGGTCGAATTTGCAAAAGCGTTTGAGTCAATGCCGATAACTGTGTATAATCCAATTTGTTGTGGAACATTCAAGGTGGTCAAGTCCTTGCCATTATACTGTGTAATAATTACCCCTAAACCATATGTGTAATAATCATAATTGCTCAAAACATCTTCATTGTCAAAATAATATGTCAAAGTTGAGATTGCACTTCTCTGCAACATGACACCATTGGCATCATATACATAAGCAACTGCTGTCACTTTTGTGGTCTCTGTAATGGAAAGTGAACCTGTGTAAAGAGTGCTTTGAGAATCAACAGAATCAGCATAAGGATCGGTTGAATAATAAATTCTTACCACTTCTCCATCTTCGCCAGAATAATCATAAGAGAGAGTGAGTTGAAAAGCAGAAGTGTGAATTTTGTTCTGTTCACTGAAAAGCACGCTACCTTCTGTTGTCAAACCTATGTCGCCAATATAAACCATCCCCCAACCATAGTCAATGTCAAAGCCTTTCTCCCCCAAATCCACAGCATGTTCTTTGAGCAAGGAATAAATTTGGTCAACAGAATAATTTTTAAACTGTGGATTCGAATATAACAGTGCCACACACGCAGTCACATGTGGTGCCGCCATGGATGTTCCACTCCTAACAGAAGTGCTGGATGGATATCCAAGCCCTGCACTTGTTATGCTTGAGCCTGGCGCACAAAAATCAATACATTCGCCATAATTGCTATAGGTGTCATAACTCAATGTGTATCCGCTTGGGAAAGAGATATTTCTGCGCAGTGCGGTCACAGTAATTGCCTCTTCAACATTTGCTGGGCAGGCATTTGAGGCATCAATTCGAATTTGAGTTTTTCTGTCACCGTTTCCTGCCGACACAACAGAAGCCACGCCTTCGCCTTTGATATTTTCAATTGCCATATCCAGCTCTGGTTCCCCAGAAGAACCATTTGTCACACCGACACTCATGTTGATTGCTTTGATGTTTAAGTCAGGATTCTCCTGCATAATGTTGGCTACATAAGCAAGACCTTGTATGATATAACCAAGTTCTCCATGTCCTGTTTCATCCAAAATTTTGATTGGCAAAATCTTGACATTTGAAAGAGTTGCTTCGGCAATCGTTCCACTCACATGCGTGCCGTGTCCATTCAGGTCCTCATACTCATAATCAACTGATGATTCCTCTGTTATAAAACTTGTTGCATATTCTGTGACAATCCTGTTTCTGAAAAGATTATGCCCGGCATAAATTCCGCTGTCAAAGACTGCGACAATAACTTCCGGTAAATCTTCTTCATCATACATCTCTAGCATAGTGTTTGTGTAATCTGCCCAGCCCATCCATACATCACCCCAAGAGTTATAATCACGACTTGAGGTCGAACTGATGTCAAACCAAGAATTTTCGCTCACATCATCCGAGTAAATAATGGTGTCATAAAAAACGCTATCAACATCTTTCAGATTGCTATAATATTCAAATGCCTTGTCAGCATTCTCTTCACTTGTATATTGAAAGAAATGGTAATTCTGATATTCTGCTACGGCCACTGCGCCATAACTAGACAAATTTTCATCACTTATCACAATAAGCCTATTTGATGGTGCATAAGTTTCAAGTTCCACCGACTGTTCATCAACTAATAACGAAAATGAATTTGCAGTTTTAAGAGTGTCAAGAGCATAAAATTCTTCATTATTATCAACAACAAGCCCCGATGTTTCGACAATGTCAGCACTCAAAAGCACTTCGTTGTCTTCCACCTTATAGTCTTCATCGCTCAAATCAAAGGTTTGCATATCATTCAAATTGCCATACTTTGCATACATTTGTGAAAGCGCCCTGTCAAAAGCATAATAATCATCATTTTGACTTTCAGCACTAGCAAAATCAACCGGAAAACACAAAGCCGACAACAGACAAAACATAATGGCAAATGCCACCAACAAAACCGATTTCTTTTTTCTTTTGAAATTGATTTTCACCATGTTTATAGTATATCACTCAAACGCGAAAAAATCAACAATATGAAAAACATTTATTAAAGAATAGAATATATATAAAATCTTACAAAATTCTCGAAAAAGAATTGTTATACAGGTCTAAAAATTGAAATCTGCTTTGTTTTTGGCATAGGAAATCATATCTTCATCTTCAAAACACATTTTGTGCATACAATCAACCATGTTTTGATTTTTGCGTGCCACAAGACAGGTCATAAATTTGGTCTGTGGATAATAATTAAGTGCCGAAGAGAGCAAACTCTTAAAAATTCCGCATTTTCGAAAATTTTTATCAACATATCCTTGTGAAACATAAATGCCTTCGCCTCTGTCCGCCCAATAGACCTTTGAAAACAACACCATCCCGACATTTGTGCCATCAACCTTGGCAATCAAACACACCGCCTTGTGATTTTCAAAGATATCTTTGTCGATGTTTTGTTTAAGTTTAGAAACTTTAATAGATGACACATCATCAATTTCATGATTGGCCAAAATGACAAAATCTTTGTCACTTTGTCTTGCTTCAACAATTTCAATATCCATACATTCTCCTTGTTATCATTCTATTAGTCGAGAAAATGTTTTGATATTTGAAAAAAGTTGGCAAAAATGTTGACAATGAAAAATTTTTCATATATAATATGCATGTTGACTTTAAAAAGTTATGCGGATGTGGCGGAATGGCAGACGCGCTTGTTTAAGGGGCAAGTGGGAAACCGTGAGAGTTCGACCCTCTCCATCCGCACCAAAAAAATGAAAGCAGGGCTTTTAACTCAATTTTGCCACACATGGCAAAATGTTCGATTTTAGCCTTGCTTTCTTTTTTTTCACGACCAAACGCAACTCGCACTTTGTTGGCGAGTTGGTCGTGACTTTAATTGGTAAATTTTGTATAAATTGAGCCTATACTCGATTAACATTATGTGTTTCAAAAACGCTTTATAATGCCATTGCTATTTACAAATTACAACAAAAAACATAGACAATTTGCCTATGTTTTTTCACTATTTATTTTGCAAAATTTGTGAAAGGAACTCTTTGTTTTTTGCAAGTTTTTCTTTTTCTGCTTCAATCAGTTTTGCTGGTGCTTTTGAAACAAAACCTACATTTGACAACATCTTTTCACTTCTGGCAATCTCAAATTTGAGGTCGGCAATCTTCTTTTCCAATCTTTCGTGTTCTTGCTTTTCATCCACTAAGTCGCCCATTGGCAAAAAGATTGTGCAAGTTGATGTCACAATTTCTGCACACTTTTCTTTTGGTGCAGTCTTGACCATCTGAACTTGACTGCCACCCGCAAGTTTTCCAATGACTGCCAAATTGTCTTTGATGAGTTTTGTCAGTTTGTTTGGTAAAATGAAAATGGCAATTTTTTTGTTGTCAGGTATCTTGTATTGACTGCGTGTTGTTCTTATTGACTTGATGATGTTTATGATGTTTTCAAACTTTAAATCTTTGAAAGCAAGTTTCTTATCGTATTCAGGGAATTTTGAGCGCATGATTGTTTTGTCATGTTTTGGCAAATTTTGATAAATCTCTTCTGTCACAAACGGAATGAATGGATGGAAGAGTTTGAGAAGCGTTGTCAAAACATAAAGCAAAATATTTTGTGTCTTTGCTTTTTTTTCTGCATCCTGTCCGTAAAGGTCAAGTTTGCTCACTTCAACATACCAATCGCAGAATGTTCCAACAGTGAAATCAATCAAATTCGCCGAAGCCACACCAAGAGCATACTTGTCCAAATTTTTGATTGTAGATTTTATCAAATTTTGAAGTTTTGTCAAAATCCACTTATCTTTTTCATCAAATTTGAACTCTGTAAGTGATTTAACCTTCATCTTTTCGGTGTTTGCAATAACAAACTTGCTGGCATTGTAGAGTTTGTTTATGAAAATTTTGCTCTCTTTTGCCTTGTCAGTGCTATATCCAATATCCATGCCCATGGAAGTGCCACTTATAAGTGACAAACGCAAACTGTCTGCACCATATTCGTTGATAACATCAATCGGGTCAATACCATTTCCAAGGTTTTTGGACATTTTGCGCCCTTGAATATCGCGCACAATTCCGTTTATGACCACTTCTTTGAAAGGCAGTTGTTTTGTGAAGAATAGTCCACTAAACACCATTCTAACAACCCAGAAAGTTATAATATCATAAGCAGTTATCAACACATCAGTTGGATAATAATATTTCAAATCCGCTGTCTTTTTCGGCCAGCCAAGTGTGGAAAATGGCCAGAGTGCCGAACTGAACCAAGTGTCCAGAACATCTGGGTCTTGCGTGACATTTTTGCTCCCGCACTTTGGACAGACATCGACATCCTTTTCGCAGGCATCGGTCCACCCACAATCTTGGCAAGTGAAAACAGGAATTCTGTGTCCCAACCAAAGTTGACGCGAGATACACCAGTCCTGTATGTTGTTAAGCCAGTTCAAATATTGTTTTTCATACATTTTTGGGATAAACTTCAAACTTCCTTCTCTGACTGCTTCAATGGCAGGTTTGGCAAGTTCTTTCATTTTAACCCACCACTGTTCTGAAACTTTCGGTTCGGTCATGCTTCCGCAACGGCAACAACATCCCACCTTGTTTTTGTAGTTTTCAACCCTGACAAGCACGCCAAGGCGTTTGAGTTCTTCTTCAATCGGTTTTCTTGCTTCAATTCTGTCCATACCTGCAAACTTGCCAGCATTTTCATTGAGTTTTCCTTCATCATCAATGACAGTGATGATTGGCAAATTGTGCCTTAACCCCAAATCGTAGTCATTTGGGTCATGTGCTGGAGTGATTTTTACCGCACCTGTTCCAAATTCCATCTCGCAATATTCATCTGCAACAATTGGAATTGGTCTGTTTACGATAGGCAGGATGACATTTTTGCCGATGACATCCTTGTATCTCTTATCTTTTGGGTTGACAGCAATCGCCGTGTCACCAAACATGGTCTCCGGTCTTGTTGTTGCCACAACAATTCCGCCCTTGCCGTTTTCGAATGGATAGCGGATGTGCCAAAGGTGTGTGTTTTGCTCTTTATATTCATTTTCAATGTCCGAAATGGAACTTTTGCAATGCGGGCAATAGTTGATAACTCTCTTGCCTTTGTAAATGTATCCTTTTTTGTAATATTCCACAAAAGCATGTCTAACCGCACGGTTCAAATTTTCATCCATAGTGAAAGCACATCTGTCCCAATCACAAGAAATGCCAATCATTTTGAGTTGGTCTTGAATTGTTCCACCATAGAGTTTATACCACTGCCAACCGCGCTCAATAAATTTTTCTCTGCCAAGCGCTTCTTTTGTTGTTCCTTCCTTTTCAAGTTCTGCCACAACTTTTGCTTCAGTCGCAATCGCCGCATGGTCTGTGCCAGGTATCCACAATGTTTCAAATCCCTGCATACGCTTGTAGCGCACAACAACATCTTGAATTGCGTTGTTTAACGCATGCCCAACATGTGCCTTTCCGGTCACGTTTGGTGGTGGCATGCAGATGCTAAATTTCTTTTTGTTTTTGTTAGGTTTTGAAGAAAAATACTTGTTTTCCATCCAAGTTTGATAAATTTTTTGCTCAAAATTTTGCGGTGTGTAAGTCTTATCCATAAACTTCTCCTAAATCTCTTCACTAAACTTTTATAGTATAATATAATTTGCCAAAATTTCCAAATCATTTTGCCGGTTAAACGGAGAATTTTCTTTCTGTCTCCTTGCACATAGTGGTATCCTCAATTGTTAAAAATGGTTTAAAAACCAATTTTCACATTTTTGCATATCATTTTTTTGTAAGGAGGAAAAATGAAAATTTGGAAAAAGATTAGTCTTGTCACAATGGCTCTTGTTTCGGCAGTGTCAACAGGCTGTTTGGTTAGTGCTTGTGGAAAAAGCAAAGACTATAACACCATCGAACTCAATGAAGTGACCCACAGCATTTTCTATGCCCCACTTTATGTTGCCATAAACGAAGGTTTTTTTGAAGATGAAGGCTTGACCGTAAACTTGACAAATGGTGGAGGTTCTGACACTTCAATGAGTGCACTTTTGACAGGTTCGGCAGACATCATCTTGGCAGGTCCAGAAACTGTGGTTTACACCGACCAAGAAGGTGTCTCCAACAAACCTGTGGTGTTTGGACAATTAACAACCTGTGATGGTTCATTTATTGTGTCAAAAGAAGATGAAGACAACTTCACTCTTGCAAATCTTGTCGGAGAAACCATCATCGGCGGTCGCCAAGGTGGTGTGCCTGCCATGACGCTTCAATATATCATTGAAAAGAACGGCTACAACATCGGCACGGGCGAAGATGAAATCAACTTGCGCACAGATGTTGCCTTCAACTTGACCGCAAGCGTTTGGGATGCCGATGCAAGCGTGAAATATTGCACTCTTTTCGAACCTACCGCCACCAACATTGAAAAGCAAGGAAGTGGCTATGTTGTGGCAAGTCTTGGAGAACTTTCAGGAAGCATTCCATACACCTGTTTTGCCGCAAGAGAAAGTTATCTTGAAGAACATGCAGATGTTGCCGAAAGATTTTTGAAGGCTGTTTCAAATGCCTATGAATTCATTGTTGAAAACGATTCAAGAACAGTTGCCGAAGCACTCTTGCCATCATTTGAAGGAAACACAATTGAAGAACTTCAAGTGGCAGTTGAACAATATCTTGCCATAAGTGCATGGAGCGAAGACATGATTTTGACAGGAGAAAGTTTCACAAATCTCATGAATGTCATGCTCAATGCCGGAGTAATTTCACAAGCATCAAATTGGGCAGATGTGGTTGACAATTCCATTGCAGAAAAATTACAAACAGAAGTGTCAGCATAGATAGTGTAAAGCAATAATGTTCAAAAAGGTGCATTGCGTGATGCGATTTTTGAAGTATCTTAAAAATTTATGAAAAAAAGAGCAAACTTACATTGTTGCTCTTTTTTTGTTTATTTTCATGCTCTATTATTTTAGAAATACATATTTTTGTAATCTTTTTTCTTGAATGACTTTGTGCCCGTAGAACTGCCACCGCCATAGCGATTTCTTCTAACAAGCCAAACAATAAGCACAATCAAAAGTGCCAAAACAATTGCTCCCGAAACACATCCCACAACAATCCAAATCCATGAACTGCTCCCGTTATCTGCCGGTGTTGCACTGCAAGTAATAGTGAATGCTTCTTCAAAATCATCGGTCAGTGTGGTCATATCAAGTTGGAAAGAATAATATTTATAGTCATTATTTTCATAACTTTCCACCAAAGAACAAAATGTTTTTGTTGGATCCTCGGCCTTATAAACATCAAGGTCTGTGATAAATTGCTCTACATTAAAATCGTAAGATTTATCAACAAAAATTTCCAAACTGAGTTGAGATTCTGTTTTTGAAACATTGACAGTGGTGGCACCATGACTTTCTGGAGAAAATTCTACAATTGTACCATTTACTTCAATGCCTAAAATACCGTTTCCATCACCAATATTGAATGTGATAACACACGCATTGTCACAATATTTTGCATAGATTTCACAACTATCCGTGAGATTTGCAGTCATCCCAAAAGTAAAATCCAAAATTCTATCGTTTCCAAGCAAGATGTCTGCTCCATCATCATTGACCAAATACCAACCAACAAATGCGTTGGCAGTCCCCGGTCTTACTCTCGTTTCGATGCGATAATTTTGCCCGTATGTCATTCTGTCAAGTGACATTTCAGGTGATGTTGTGGATGTTCCCTCTGCATAAAAAACATATCCCGGTTGTTCACCCTCAACAAGTTCATCATTATTTTCACCCTGATAAAGCCTTGTGGAAATGTTTGCCTCAAATGGTTTGGCAGTGGTTGTGATGTTATATTCTCCCGTTGTCGCCAAATTTACATCCAAAATATGCAAAACAAAGCCATTATCATCTTCATTTTTTGTTATAGAAAGCAAATTATTGAAGTATGAAAAATCGCCATTTGTGTCATTTTTTGCAGAGATTCTATATGTCAAAATCTCGCCATTGGAGCCCGGCAAAGCGACAATTGATGCTATTTCTTGGCTACTTAATTGTGCATTGCTCAAAACGACTGACCCTAGTGAATAATATTTACTCATGTCACCAACAGTCATTTCATCCCGCACGAGTGGTTGAAATGAAAATTCAATATCAACGCTATCACCAAAGCGATAAACACTTTGAAGTTGAGTTTCACTTGTCAAAACAGAATTGTCCAAACTATTTGAAAGGCTTATATTAAAATTTCCATAAAAACTTTGAAGGTTGACTGTTCCCGAGCCAAAATACCAAGTGGTTTTAAAATCCCAACTCCCATATTGCCAATGCCACATTTGGTTGTTGAAATAATCTTCACTGGTTATGCGTTCATTCGCAACAGTCATGTTGTCGTAAAGTGCAGAATTGGCATAGGAATATTCTCCCATTCTTCCAAATCTTTCAATTCCAATATTGTTTTGAAAATGTATATATGCAATGTTTCCAGATGTAGGCACTGGGTTTGACACGACACCTGCCACTTCGCCAACGCTCACAATTGCTTCAACACTTGTGAGTGCATTGTTTGTGATAGAAAAAGAATTTTCTGTGGCTACGTTGAAAATTTGACTTCCACCTTGAACAACGTTTCCAACAATTCCTCCTAAACTGACATCGCCGACAAAATCTTCACTGACATTCACGAAAAATCTTTCGCTAACAACGGCAAAATCAAGTGTGCTGTTCGACAAAACTCCAACAACACCACCAAAGTTGAAAATATTGTCCGTTCGCGAATCAAAATTCCAAGTTCCAAGTCCGGAAGTTGCTGTGTATCTGCAAATCACATAAGATATATCACTGTCAACCACCATTCCTGCCAAAACACCAAAGTTGATGTTGTGGTCAAAAGTTGCATCAAGATTTACACGAGCGGTCACTTGACAAAATTGGATGTCAGTGTCAACCGCTCTGCCGACAAGTGCTCCAACATAAGAGGATACACATCCACCAACAGACAAAGTCACATTTCCAGAAAGGTCAACATTTTGAATTTTTGCACCATCAGTATAACCAAAAAGACCAGCATATTGATTGGACTGCAAAGTTTGTTCTTCTATTGTTCTGGTATCAATTTGGAGATTTGTTATAGAATAACCTCTGCCATCAAATGTGCCAGCAAACGGATTTTCTTCTGTGCCAATGCTTCCAAAAACAACATCCGCCGTTTCATCTTCGGCATCCGCAAGAGAAGATATATTTATGTCAGCTGTCAAAACAATGTTGTCCTGCACATTGTCTTGTCCATAACTTTCAATATAATTTTTAAGGTCTCCGGCTGTGCCAATTTCAACAACATTTTCTTCTGTGTCCTGTGCATACGCCAAAGAAGACATAAAAAACGAACCACCCAAAAGTCCGGTGATGCAAAAGACGATTAAGATTAAAGAAAAACTCAAAACTCTCTTCATAATCCCCTCTTTTACAATTTACCACATTCAACTATATTTTTCCAAATATATTGACAAATATTTATAAAAATCTTTAAAAAATGACAAAATAATTATAACAAATATAACAAAAATAAATTTAAAAACTAAAAAATATAAAAAAATTCAAAAAATATTATTTTATTATCAAATACATTTAAACTGAAATCAATTTTTCATCGCAAAACAAGCGAAAAACAGATTTTGTGCTATTTAAAATTTGTATTTTGAATATTTCAACCTTTTTGCCATTTTTTCCTTATCTTTTTGTATTATCGTTTTGATTTTTTTCTCTTTGTTAAGCGGTTTTGTCATGAGATAATAGCGAAGTTCATCCAAACAATGGTCATCTTTTTTCAGCGGAACATCATCATCTCCCCACCAATAATTTTTTATCTCCCTTATAAGATTGATACAATTTTTGAAAATAAAGAGCCGACTCCTTCCATCAGCGGTTTTGAGATATGACTTGACAACAGAAATTCCCGAAAACAAATCTTTGTTCACTTTTGGATTGACCACAATGCCATTCTCGTAAAAAAGCTCGACAACATTCTTCTGCCCAGATAGTGTGCGTTGACCTGCTGCCGAATCAATGAGCGAGTGCAAAAAGCCCTGACTGTCAGTCTTCCAATGCAATTTTTTTGCTATTTCTTTTATTTTGTCTGCATGATATTGCACACTCTTCTCCGCTTGAAAATGTTCCGCTACGACATAGACGTTCCCATCAAAATCAACTGCATAAAAATGCGCCGAAAGTGGATTGTGCAATCCTGGATCAATGGAGATGTTATCCTGCCACTCTAGCGGAATATCAAATGGTTCAATCACATGAACATTTTCATCAAACTCACTGTAAACCATTCCACCATTTTGCATAAATTTGCCATATCTTCGGCTTTCAATTTCTTCTGCCGGGAGAGACCTTGTCATGTTTTCAATCTCTTTTTTGGACAAAAAAGGATTGTCCGCCCACTCCATAGTCTCTGACCACACTTGTTCATCATTTTTGTCGTTGAGATAGATGGTGTTGTAAACCCAAGTCAAACCTTTGAGCGGAGTCATTGTGCCAAAAATATCTCCGCATCTGTCAAGCACTCTCATTTTACATTCAAGATAAATATCAAATGGTGGTTCTTCATCAAACCAAACAAAATCAAGCGATGCACCTTGAAATTTTTCTCTGCCTTGGTCGCAACTTTTAAAACCAATACGACTTGTTCCGCCCACCCGTGATTTGACTAATATAAAATCAATAATTCCGTTTTCTGCACTGTCTTGACCACCACTTACCATGACAATTTTTTCGATGTAAGATGCGGGCAAATATTCCAAAATTTTCCTTTGTGCCACATCTCGTTGAACCTGTCTTGACAGACTGACCACCCAGCCATCTACCACTTTATTTTTGCGATAAGGATGAACACCACACGCCATATACACCACTTCCACTGCTCCGCATTCTGTTTTGCCAGAGCGATTTCCACCAAAGACCCAACGATTGCGTTTCGGGCATTTGTGAAAGGCAATTTGTTTTTTGTGAATCTTGCCCTTTTTGTTGTAAAAATTCAATTTGTTTGCATTATATCTCGTGGAAATTTCCTTCTCCACCTTCAAAATTTTTTTAACAATTCCCAGATCCATAATTTTTCCTTTTTAACAAAAATCAATAAAAAACACAATGAAAAGACAAAAATCTTCTATCATGAAAAAAGCAAAAGAGATAAAATGAAAATATGAAAAAAATTTTCTTCATTTTCATGTCAATTTTTATCTTTTTTCTCTGTCCTTTTCAAAAAAATGTCAGAGCAGACAGCTCAAACTTTTATGCAAAGGTCACTGCCACCGGCGTGCAACTCTGCTCAAGTCCAAGCGAAACAAGTGCACTGTTTGTTTTGCCTTACTCCTATTTTGTCAAAGTCGATTATATTGTCGATGACTATTACAAAGTAATTTACAAAGATGTGGAAGGCTATGTAAGGCGCGACAGAGTGACTCTCATGAATGGCGTTCCGCAAGTGCCATTTTTTGATGCCACTTATGAGATTTTTGTGCCATTTGGTTTGTACCAATCTCCATCTCAAACTTCATCAGTCATCACAACCCTAACAAACACCGATGACAAAATAACATATTATGGCGAACTTGCTGGACAGCAAGTGACAAGTGACAATAACATTTGGTATTATTCTCAAGTGACCATCTCTGGTGAAGAACAATTTGGATATGTTTTTTCCGGAGTCACCGACCTTTTGACACAGCCTGTCATAAACAATGAAACATTTGACATAGTCAGTGATGATTTTCTTGAAACACCATCAAGTGAATTTAAAAACCTTTCTACCGGGACAAAAATCATGCTCATTGTTGCAATCAGCGTGCCAAGTTTGTTGATTCTATACTTTTTGATAAAACCATCCAAAATTGTCAAAAACACCACATCCAAAAACAAAAAAGAAAAGAAAATCCATCATCATGGTGATTATTTTGAGTTTGATGAAAAGGATTTATAGATAACTTTATTTTTTATAAAAAAAAGAAAAATGTCATAAAAACAGCATTACCATGTCAAATTTTCAAACATTTATAACTTTTTCTCTTCTCAATTACATTGAAACAGCACGCTCAAGAAAAGAGTTGGAAAGTTCCAAATCATCATTTTCTTTTTCGGCAAACCTTGCATAAACATTGTTTATCCAATTTTCGTTTTTAAGCATATTTTGAAGTTTAAAAGCACCATAGCCTTTCATTTTTAACGCACAACAAAAACATTTTTCGGCATTTTCAATTTTTCTAAAAACCGTTCTCATACTGAAATTGTGATTTGTGGCAATCTCTTTGTATTTTCTTCCATCAAAATATTTTTCAATCAAAATTTTGGCATTCTGCTCATCAATCTTCGACAGTGTACCCTCAATTAAAATCTTTAGATTGATGAGTGTCACCTTTCTTTGTGACAGGTCTATCAATCTTTGAGTTATTGAAAAAACATTGTTATAAAAATAATTCTGCCCTGTCACATTTGAACAATTTAACGCACGTTGCAGAATTATCTTGTCAATTGCCCCACAAATTCGCTCCAAATAACGATACACCGACAACAATGTTTTTGTCCATAAAATTTCATCCTTCTTTTGCATAATATCTCCTTTTGCGCAGTCTTTTCCAACTTCACAAAATGCATTTTATATGCAAAAAAAATGATAGTCAATTTTTTATGTCAGGAATTTTTTAAAATTTACAATATTTTACAAAATTATACAAATATGACATCATTATACTGTCAAAATGATGTCACATTCCAACCTGTTCATTGTGCAAAAAAACAAAAAAATGATGTTATTTTTCAAACATCATTTTAAATATGCAAAAGCAAATTATTTGTTATTTTTTGCATTTTTCTTTTCAAGTTTTTTCGCGCGTTTTGCCTGCTTTTTATCCTTTTTTAATTTCTTTTTTAATGCTTTGCCCTGAAGTTCTGGTTCTGGCAAAGGCTCTTTCAAAAGTTCTGGATTTTCAAGATATTTGAGCAAAAGTCTCACGCTGTTTCCGTAATATAGACCATCCGCCACTCTCTCATCAAGCACTAGACCAAGGTCCATGGTCTTTTCAACATGAACATTTCCTGAACGGTCACCAATCGGCACATACTTAACCTTTCCAAGTGCGCCAAAAATGGTGGTCGTTCCAAAATTGTAAAGGTGGTGATAAATTTTATCGAGTTTGATACTTCTCATATCAGTGATAAAAATACTGGTGTGAAATGGACTTGCGTGAATGAGTTTCTTTGGCAAAATATTGTGTCTATCCATAAATCTTACACATGCCATAGCAAATTTAAAAAGCCAATTTGGAAGTTTGCAGAGCACACCTGCCGCTTTTGTGGTTTCATGTGTCTTTGCATCAGGTTTGAGATTTCGTGAAATTTCATCATCAACAATCTTTTTGACTTGTGCAATGCTTTCACGCCCTGTAAAATAAAACTTCAATGTCAATTCTTCGCCATTATCCGTCAGCGCCTTTTTAACACTCATTGAAACAGAGATAGTGTTTCTTTGATAAACAATACAATTGTTGATAAAACGATTTGTTTTTGGTCTTTCATAGAGCATTCTCACACATGCTGCCATCAAAATTTCAGTATACGTGTAATGCACGCCACTGTTTTTCTTCTCATCCAAAATAAACTTGTCAAGAGTTTCGCACTTGACAGGTTGTGTAAACATGTTGACAGCATCAACTCTCTCTGGCATAAAATATGGCATTGCTTTTTCAATAATTTGCATATTTTTAACTTTTGTTCCATCACTTCTTTTAAAACACATAATCATTTTCTCCCATTTTCATCTTTTGGTTTAAAACCGTTTTTGGCAAATTTCTTCCTAACCAAATTTTTCTCTCTTCCATTTTCTCCTGGCACATAATAGACTCTGTCCTTAAGTCTGTCCGGCATATATTGTTGTTTGACATAACCACCATAATTATGCGGATATTTATACTTGCCATGTCCATCATCGTTTGTGCTCGGATGATTTTTCAAGTGGTTTGGCACATTGTCTTCACGCTCATTTTCAGCATCATCCATCGCCCTGTGCATAGCCAAAAGCACACTATTTGACTTTTCCGCTTCGCATAGATAAATGATAGCATGTGAAATGTTTAAATAACACTCCGGCGGTCCATTTTTTTCACAAGCATACATTGCAAGGCACGCCATCAACAATGCGTTGCTGTCCGCCATGCCAATGTCTTCACTTGCATGAGCAATCATTCTCCGGCAGATGATAAGTGGATCAATTCCTGCCTTTATCAATCTTTGAGAATAATATAGTGCTGCTTCGGTGTCGGAGCCACGCAAACTCTTGCAAAACGCCGACAGATAGTCATAATACATGCTTTCATCAATTGACAGTGGTCGCCTGTTTAAGCATTCTGCCATGGTTTCCTTGTTTATGTGAATTATTTTATCCTTTCCCATTTTGGTGGATAAAACAGCAAGTTCCAAAGCATTTAATGCTGTTCGCACATCGCCATTGCACGCAAATGCCAAAAATGTGATAGCATCATCATCGACCTGTGTTTTGTAATCCCCAAGCCCCTTTTCCTTATCAACAAGTGCATGTCTTATAACCTTTTCAACATCCTTTTCTGACACTTTTTTAAATTCAAAAACAGTGCACCTTGACACAATCGCCCGTGTCATGCTGGTGTAAGGATTTTCAGTTGTCGAACCAATAAAATAGATGCTTCCTTCTTCAATAGCCTGCAAAACGCAATCGCTTTGTGCCTTGCTCCATCTATGACATTCATCGAGCAAAAGATAGGTGTCTTGTCCAAACATTTGTTTTTGACTTCTTGCCTTTTCAATAACCGCTTTTGCATCTGCCACGCCACTTGAAACTGCATTGAGTTTTTCTATGTTTGCATTGAGCATTTTTGCGATAATTCCGGCAAGTGTTGTCTTCCCTGTGCCCGGTGGGCCATAAAAAATGCAACTCCCAACGGAACCAGTTGAGATTGCTCTGTAAAGCAATTTGCTTTTCCCGACAATATGCTCCTGTCCAACAAACTCCTCAAGCGAAGTTGGACGCATACGCTCTGCAAGCGGAATTCTTTCATTGTTCATGACATGAATATAATAACAAAAACACTTGTCTTTGTCAAAACAAATTAAAAAATTTTAGATAATTTTGCCTGAAAAACTAACAAACACGGGTATGAATGACAAAAATTTCACATATCACCGAAGGATATACAAACAGGCTCCAAACTTTTGAGAGTGTGACTTGTTATGCCATTGATGTTGTAAAAATATGTTTTTCCAACCTTCAAAAATTTTCCTTCCGCCGAAATGATAGAAATTTTTTTGTAAATCTGTCCATTGAATATGTCAATCTCTTGAAGCCCAATTTTTTTGAACGGAACAAATGCAAGTTTGTCCTCTCCTCTAACAAAAAGTCTCTTCAAAGTCAAATATTTGTCTTGCAAAGTCAGGTCATTGTGTCCATTAAGCCACCCAAGCCAAATCTTTTTTGGAAGTGTTTCATTGAAAAAACGGTCAAATGCCGACTCTTTGGTTTTGACTTTGATATTAAAAATTTCACAACACTTTTTCTTGGCAAGTTCTTCAAATTTTTTGACCTGTGACAAACTTTTCAAAGAAAATTTTTCATCTCCGAAATTGAAAAAGACAAACTTCTCATGACAGCCTTCAAGTGTCAAACTCATCTTGACATTGACAAGCGCATAAACCGAATTTTCCAAACCATCCACAGCGGAAAAAGAAAATTTGCAATGTCGCCCAATATAATTTAGAACACTTTTCTTTTTAGTAAGTAGATTTTCAACAAACAACGCACCATTGCTTTTTTTGAAAAAATAATAACCCTTTTCAAGCGGAATATTTAATTCCAACTCCAGCCTTTTTGTCACATTTGCACGGTTGTGAAATTTGACAACGATATTCTCGCCATTAAGCAAAAATTCATGATATTCTACCCACACGCCATCACACGCCAAATTTTGTCGCAAAACAAACTCCTTGTAAGATGGATTTAAAATCTCGCCGTTGACCTTGAAAAATTTGTCTTTGTAAGCAAGATTGTAATTTGTCGAAGCGGAATAATTGATATTCAATTTGTTTATCATTTCCACAAACGCCACCGGACTGTTTTGCGTGCTGAAAATGACAGCATTTGCAAGTTTTTTCAATTCTTTTGGCTTGACATAACTCGCACTTGTCGAAGAAATCAACAAATTGAACTCTTCCTCTCTTTGTGCCAACACAAATGCTTTGACAAGCGGACTTGTGAGCGGTTTGTCAAATTTAAAAATTGGTTTTGTCACATCAACTCCACCATTGAACAAAATTGTTTTGTCGATCTTGTCATCATAAACCACCGGTGCATGAAATTTTACTCGATTTAAAATGGCATTTTTTGCTTTTTCTACATATTCATTTTTTCTCATAGCAAAATTATTGCCAATAAGAAATTTTCTAGTCAAAAAAAGAAGGTTAGCTTTGATAGCCTTCTTTTTTTATAACATTAAACTCTGCTACCTTCTCGCATTGTCATTGCAAAGCGAACTCCAAACATGTTGTCAAGCCAACTCGATGTGTCCATGCCGGCAGATGTGATTATCTTTCCATTGCCAAGATTTGTGCCTAGTGTGCGTGTCCAATAGTTTACATAATCGTCACTGCCTATGCCTAGCAAGAAGCAAACCATGTCACTTGCATATGCATTGTAATCATTTAAATATGTGCCTATCTCACTGGCTGTCGCCACTCTCAAACCATTCTCTGTCCTGCTTACTGTGGTCACTTTGTCTTGTTGCCCAGCATTGCCAAATCTATAATATGTAGCTGATGTGCTAGCATCGTAATTATGTCCAACAAAACTATTTGTGGATGTCATGTTTGAAAACAGTTCACTTGATGTAAATGCCCAACCTTCGCTGACAGTGTCATTTGTGACAGCACTTGCCATAAGCACTCTGTCACTGACCACAGTGAAGTTTGTCTTGTAGGAACCATATGCATCCCATCCATCTGGATAGTCTGTGCTTGACACTCCATATTCACTCACTCGCCACCTAATTGGCTCAACTTCAAAGAAATAATATTGCCCACTGGTGAATGTCACCTGACCAACACTTGTTTGAATTGTCATGGTGCTTGATGCTCGTAGTCTTGCATATTCATTTCCACCATATGTGTAAATTGGAATGGATACATTTGATGTTCCATTGAAATATGTTATTGTCGAGCCCGATGCTGTCGCTGAATTGATAAGTGTTGAGTTCATACTGTTTCCAACATAACTCTGTGGATACTTTCCATCTTCAAAATACCAATATCTATCCGTGCTATCATATTTCAACTGATTATTTGACAGTTTGTTAAAATATACATACACCGTGGCTGTTGGTGATGCTGGGTTAAATGTTGTCACTGTACCACTATTTGATGAAGGTGGCGAGTTTGATGAACTTGACACACCTAAAAATATATAGCCGGTATTTGGACTGCCACTAAAAGTTATATCTCTGTTTCTAAACAGCCATAGACTGTGTCATGCTGAACGAAGTTGAAACATACACAGACCGACATTTTCATAAGATTCTTCGACTCATTCGCTCCGCTCATGGCATAAAATGATGTCTTTGTCCACTTTTAGAATAATACAAAATGATAATTTAATCATACCAGTCTGTCAGTGCCTATAAATGTGACTCAACAAAAAAACCACTCTTCGTGGTTTTGTGTCAGTCAGTCTGTAAGCCGAGTTCTGTTTTGGATGGTCATCTTTCCAGACTTGTTGTCGCCAACAAGTTCAAGCGGTATTCTTGCTCTCGCGTGAAAGAACGCACATGTGCGAAAGACTTAACCTTGCATCGAGTGGGGTTTACAGAGCAATGATTGTTGCCAATCACCCGGTAGGCTCTTACCCTACCTTTCCACCATCACCTTGACAAATGTCAAGGCAGTCTATTTCTGTTGCACTTTCCTTGAAGTCGCCTTCACCAGTCGTTGGCTGGCACTCTGTTCTTTTGATGCTCGGACTTTCCTCTCTGTGTTCACTACAAACACACAGCGACCATCTGGCTGACTGACTTTTCTATGCTAACATATTTTTTCTCTTTTGTCAAATTATCAAAACCGACAGTGTGCATTTCATAGACTATATCATTCATCTCAACCAAAATTGAAGATTTGCTTAACTTTGCCCTGTTTGTCCACACTGAAACCTTGCATGATTCCGTCCTGTGAAACTTTGATAGCAACACCATATTTTGCCATGGTTGTTGTTGCAGCAAGTCGACCGCCACCGCGACTGCCCGCTTCAATCTTGATAATTGCTCCCACAGCAATGATTGTTCCATCAAAGTCCACAATGGTTGCTCCATCCACTGATGTCATCTCCTCGACAAGTTTTCGGTCGAGTTCAAACAGTTTTTTGCCAGCGACAATTTTCCTTATTGCCATTGTTTTGGTATAATGATTTTTGCTCAAAAATTCTTCATATGGCAAACTGAACTTTTCAATGATAGCTTTGGCATTTCCGAGATTGTAAAGTTTTTCCGCTTCGGCAAGTTCGAGTTGTTTTTTCATTTCAAAGTGCGGTTCCGAAATGATGTCAGCCGCATCTATGTGATTGAGCGCTTGCATTGTCTTGTCTTTGTTGATATAAACAAGGCACGCTCCCTTATAGGAAAACGAACAGTCAAGTGCGGTGTTGTAAATTGCACGGCGAATTTGCTTTGCTGTGTATGACACATTGTTATAAAGAAGTCTAATAACTTCATCATGTGAATAAACACACCAATTTCCATTTCTCTTTGCGAAGATGAGTTGATGAGAATAAAAAATCAAAATATCTCCCTTTTCGGTAAGAACAATGCCAATGCGTTTGTCATTGCACACTCTGGCAAGTCGGTCAAAAATGTAAGGAGAAATTGTTGGCACTGTCTTTGTGCGCTTGAGATTTATATAATTCATCAAACTGCCATTTTTGTCAAACTCAATAAATGTGGACATTCCATCTGTAAACAAAGCAAAAAAGTCACTGCCAATAACATCTGTATAATGAACACTGTTTGCCCCATCAATTGATGTCCCCATGTTTACCAAAATGCCAAGTTTGACAGTTGAGCCTTCATAAGTTCGTGCTGACCACTTTTCAAGCCCGTTTATAATTCCCAAAACGGTGTCACTGCCATTTTCGGTTATACTTTCAACAAGTGCCTTTTCAATTGCCATGTTTTGCAATTTTTGAAGGTAAGCTTTATCCGGAATATTAAAACTAGAAATTTCGCCAAGTTCGTGGATAATAGAACGAATAATCTCCACCTCAAATGACTTAAAGGCTTGTCCGCGTTTTAAAATAAGACGATAATCATCCAATTTTGTTGGTTTCAAAAGCACAGAATTTGCCTTGCCAAGCGCCACTTCCAAATCTCTTGAAGATGACTCTTCTTCTCCCGCCAAAAATGAGCCTGTAAATAGTGGAACAATCAATTTTTTGACAATATCATAAAACTCGTTCTTGTCCATATGCACTCCTTTTTAGCAGTAGTTTCAATCCACAAAGAAAAACTCAAAACATATCACAAATTTTGGACATTGTCTTGGCCTTATTTTTCAATTATTTTTGAAATTAAAATATTTCTAAAAAAGGTTTTTCAAAACAATTTTTCATCCAGAGTATGTCGCAAAATTTATATAAAGTTATCTCTTATTATTATAATAATTTTTGCCAAAAAATCTTGTCAAGCGTTTTGGGGCATATTCAAAAAAATTTTTCATTTTGTGCAGATTTGAAGGCATTGTCCAGACATTTTGATAATATTTTGAAAAAATCATATTTTTTGTTTTGTCTGTTCATTTTCTTTGCTGAGATTTGTCTTGGAATTGCTATTCTTCAAGACATTTTTGTTTTTCTCCAAAAAGTTTTGTTCATCCTTTGCAAACTCATCTCGAATAACCTGCAAGGTTTTGTTTTCAATGCGCGAAATGTAAGAACGCGAGATTCCAAGTTCCTCTGCCACTTCCTTTTGTGTCAAAGCCCTTTCACAATCAATCCCGTAGCGTAGTTTGACCACCGCCTGTTCTCTTTTGTCGAGTTTTTCATTTATGATTTTTTTGATTTTTTGCATGGTCAAATTGTTTTCCACCTGCTCAAAAATTTCCTCATCATCCGAAGCCAAGACATCTTTCAGTTCCAAGTCTTTGTCATCATCACTGTTGCTTGTCAAACTATTTAGCGAAACGACATTTTTGTGCTTTTTGTTGGAGCGAATCAACATCAAAATTTCATTGTTTATGCACCTTGCCGCATAGGTTGAAAGTTGAACATTTTTGTCATAATCAAAACTGTCAATTGCCTTGATAAGCCCAATTGTTCCAACAGAAAGAAGGTCATCAGCCTCCAAAGAGTTTGTATACCTTTTGACAATGTGAGCCACAAGTCGCAAGTTGTGACTTATCAGCCTTTCACGCGCTTTTTTGTCGCCTTGTTTCATCTTTTCAAATGCCAAACGCTCTTCCTCTGGCGAAAGCGGTTTTGGAAATCCTTGTGCGGTGTTTACATAGTTTGTAAACACACAAATGCGACTTAAAAAATAGGCAAAACTTTCAAAAATCATAAACTCTCCCTTGGCGATAGTTTTATATATGTTGAAAAATGTAGAATTTTGCCTAAAAATGAAAAAATTTTTACTAACAAAAACAAAGTATTTGCCGGTCAAGAATTCCCTGACAGACAAAGTTTAACAAAAAAAACACATCAAACGATGTGCATTTATTTTTCTGTTTTAGTTTGAAATTTCAAATAAATATACTTAGATGTAAATCTTTTCCACCAAAAAATTTACAAGTCTAACCGGCAAAATTTTGACAAGAAAGGCAATAAACTTGCTTGTTCCACCGATTGATACGCGAAGTGGTGTGCGTTTTTTCTTGACAATTTTCAAGACACGTTTTGCCACAAAATCCGGACTTTTGCCGTTTCTTTCGCTCTTTTCCATTTTTTCAATGCCATGTTTTTCCGCGCCGTTTGCGCCTGTTTCTTTCACTCTGTTTGCTGTAAAGTTTGTCTTTATGTCACCCGGCATAATGGTGCACACTCCAATTTTTCGTGGTTTGAGTTCGGTTGCCATAGCACGAGAAAAATTTTCAATACCGGCTTTGCTGGCACTATAACAAGCCTGATACGGAAGTGGAATGATGGAAGCCAGCGAACCTGTGAAAATGATTTTTCCACCTTGTCTTATGTGTTTTGCAAAAAGATTTGTCATCTTCATATGTGCTATCAAGTTGACATTCATGATGTTGTCTATATTTTCAATAGAAGCATTTTCAAAAAGCCCACCAACACCAAAGCCGGCATTACAAAACAAAAAGTCAATCTCTCCTTCAATGCTCAAAATTTCATCCACAATCGCTCTAACTTTTTCATCATCTGAGATGTCACACTCAAAACTTTTTTCAAAAATTGGATTGTTTGTTATCACCTTCGAGATGTCATAAATTTTGACATTTTCCATTTTCAATCTCTGTGAAATGGCAAGTCCAATGCCACTGTCACCACCAGAAATTACTGCCACTTTGTTTGCAATCTTCATATGTCACTTTCCTTTTTTCTAAACAATTTTAACAGGTATGTGTTATTATTTTTATTGTTGCATACTACACTATATATTGTGTATTATGTCACATACTACCACAAATATTAGTATAACCCATCTACAAATTCTTTTGGATTGAATTTGTCAAGGTCATCCACTTTTTCGCCCGTGCCGACAAACACAACCGGCTTTTTGTATTCTTTTTCAATGGAGATTATCACTCCGCCCTTTGCCGTTCCATCAAGTTTGGTCAGAATGATGCCATCAATCTTGCAATATTCATCAAAAGCACTGATTTGAGAAAGTGCATTTTGCCCTGTTGTTGCATCCAACACAATAAAATTGTATTTGTGCGCCTGTGGATATTCTCTGTCAATTATCTTTTCAATCTTTTGAAGTTCTGCCATCAAATTGGTTTTTGTGTGAAGTCTGCCCGCAGTATCCACCAAAAGCACATCGGTGTTGTTTGCTTTGGCACTTGCAATTCCATCAAACACAACCGCTCCAGCATCTGCGCCTTCTGCGTGTTTGATGATGCGCGTTTTTGTTCTTGTTGCCCATTCGTTTAGTTGTGATGATGCTGCTGCCCTGAAAGTGTCGCCAGCCACGAGAGTGACTGTCTTTTTTTGATTTTTGAAGTAATTTGCAAGTTTCCCTATTGTTGTGGTCTTTCCCACCCCATTCACTCCAATAATTGTGATTATTGCCGGATATTCGATTTCAATCTGTGGAGCATCTTCAAAATATCCTTCAATGATTTCTTTTAAAAGAATTTTGACACCATCTGCCTTTCTTACCTTCCTCTTGTGACACTCATCACGCAGTTCTTCAACAATTTCCATTGACGCCTTTACCCCAATGTCGCAAGAAATTAAAATGTCAGTCAAGTCATCAAAGAGTTCATCATCCACTTCGCCATGACTTAGCAGTGCATCAATCTTTCTGTTGAACGCATCTCGAGTTTTTTTCAGTGCATTGCCTATCTTTTTAAATATTCCCATAAAAGCTCCTTTTTAGTTTTCAAAATGCAAACAAGACATCCACAAGCGCAGATGTCTTTGTTTTAGTTCTCTTGTTCTGCCTGTTTGATTGCATCTGCAAGTTTGACAGACACAATCTTTGACACACCCTTCTCTTCCATAGTCACACCATAAAGACTGTCGGCAAGTTCCATTGTCGGCTTTCTGTGTGTGATGACAATAAACTGTGTTGTTTGTGAAAGTTTCTTCAAATATAGGGCAAATCTTTCGATATTTGCATCATCCAACGCAGCCTCAATTTCATCCAGCAGTGAGAATGGCAGTGGTTTCAGTCTCAAAATTGCAAACAAAAGTGCAATCGCTGTCAAAGTCTTTTCTCCACCACTCAAAAGTGAAAGTTTGTTTGCTGCCTTTCCAGGAAGTTGAACCATGATTTCCACGCCCGCACTGAGTGGGTCTTGGTCTTCGGCTTCGGTAAGTTCCAAGCGAGCATTCCCACCGCCGAAAAGTTCTCTAAACACCACCTTGAAACTGTCGTTGATTTTTTGGAATTCATCATTAAACTTTGTCAACATTTCATCAGACAAATCTTTGATAATCTTCACCAAATCATCTTCGGCTTTTCGCAAATCTTCCGCCTGTGTGGTCATGTCATTGTATCTTTCAAGCAAGGTCGAAACATCTTCAATCGCGTGAACATTGACATAACCCAAAGCAGAGATGTCTTTTTTGAGTTTTCCAATGCTGATAAGTGCATCTTTGATTTCAAAATCTGGACGTCTAAATTCCAAGCAACTCGAATATGTCAGGCTGTACTCTTCATAAATACGCTCTTGCATCTGTTCAAGTTCGGTATCCACACGA